>CALKJQ010000044.1 GCA_937995785.1 Candidatus Kapaibacterium sp. | reverse complement strand
TTTCTTTGGCGTTGGGAATTCCAACAATTATTTGGCTATTAATCAATGGTATGACCCACGAATTGGAACATGCTCTTTTGTTCGACTATGTTCCTTTCATAATTCTTTTGCTTGCACTATTTATCGTTACGGGTGGTATATTCGTAGATGGCGATATCGAGGCAACTCCAAAAAACAATACTATATTACTAATTATTGGAACGTTATTGGCGTCGTTTATGGGCACAACTGGTGCGGCAATGCTGTTGATAAGAACACTCATAAAAATTAATTCTGAACGCAAACACAAAGCTCATTCGGTAATGTTCTTTATTGCAACTGTTGCCAATGCTGGTGGATTGCTCACTCCTATTGGCGACCCGCCACTTTTTATGATGTATCTCAGGGGCGTGCCTTTCGATTGGTTTTTCCGCTTGGCACCCGAATGGTTCTTGACCAATGCAATTTTGTTAGTAACTTATTTTTTTGTTGATAGATACTATTATTCAAAAGAAGACAAGCAAAGCCTCGACAAAGATAATACGGAAATCCAACCAATAAAAATTAAAGGAAATCTTAATTTCCTATGGCTTTTGGGTATAGTGCTTGCAGTTGCATTTATCAATCCAAACTACTTTCCAATTTTTAAGGAAAATCACTATTTAACATTTATTCGCGAAGTGGTCATTTTAATTTTTGCCGCTTTATCGATGATTTTAACAAAAAAAGAAATTCGCAAATCCAACAATTTCAATTGGCACCCGATAGAAGAAGTTGCCTTTCTATTCTTCGGAATTTTCTCGACAATGGTTCCTGCAATAGTCTATTTAGAACATCACGCAAGCGATTTTGGAATTGCATCTCCTATGTCATTCTACTATTCTACCGGTATCTTGAGTGCATTTTTGGACAATACACCAACAGCAGTAACTTTTTACTCGTTGGCATTAGGTTTAGTGAATGAATTCCCGCAGCAATTTGCGGGTATGGATTTAATTGCCGGCATACCCGTATCGATTATGGTTGCGATTAGCCTGGCTTCGGTATTCTTTGGAGGAATGAGTTATATTGGAAACGGACCAAACTTTATGGTTAAAGCAATTGCCGAGAAAGAAGGAGTTACGATGCCACACTTTTTTGCGTATATCTACAGATTTTCATTAATATTTTTACTACCAATATTCATCTTGATGCAGTTGATATTTGTTTGGTAAAAAATTACTATTACTTTTATAGTAATTATTTGAAAATAACATAAAATTTTGTGATATTCAAAGATATTATTAAGACTTCTAATCTCACTTTGTACAAGTTTTCAATTTTTTCCCTTTCCATAAAATGATATAGGTTGAATCTCCCCCCAAACCGCCACTTACGAAACGAAGAGAGGAAGACGCACCTCCCCCCTTTCTTCGTAAGAGAGTGGGGGCAGGGGGAGTGAGTTCATTGGGAAATTAATTTACATATTTTTTAAGAAAGTGTATTATTGATATCTGCTTTTTTCGACTTATTTCTAATTGCCCATGAGAATAAAAAAGAAAATACAATAATATTCAGACTTGTTTAATACAATTTTTTCGAACTAATCTCTAAATTATGTTAATTTTGTTCTTTTATAAGTTGTTAAATATGTTTATTTCTGGTTTTACTTTTGTTCGGAATGCCATAAAGTTGGATTACCCCGTCGTAGAGTCGATAAAATCTATTTTACCGATATGTAACGAGTTAGTTGTTGCCGTAGGAAATTCTGAAGATGGAACTCGAGATTTAATCCTTTCGATTGATAATCCAAAAATACGGATAATCGATACGATTTGGGACGATTCTCTTAGAGAGGGAGGACGAGTGTTAGCCGAAGAGACTAACAAAGCATTTAGGGAGATCAATCCCTCTGCTGATTGGGCATTCTACATCCAAGCCGACGAGATTTTACACGAAAAATACTACGATGAGGTTCTCAACAAAATGAAACATTACTTGAACAGGAATGATATTGATGGACTTCTGTTCGGTTATAAGCATTTTTATGGAAACTACGATTATATTGGTGAATCGTTTAGGTGGTATCGCAATGAAATAAGAATTGTTCGTAATTCCAGCAATGTTTATTCCTTTTGTGATGCCCAAGGATTTCGCAAAGACAATAATCAAAAATTGCAAGTAGCAAAAATCAACGCTGAAATTTTTCATTATGGATGGGTGAAACATCCGCAAAAACAAACACTGAAACAGATTGAGCTTAGCAAGTTATATCACGATGATGAGTGGATTAACTCAAATTTTAAAGATGAATTAGAATTTGACTACAGTAACATTGATGCTTTGGAATTGTTCGATGGGGACCACCCATCGGTTATGTTGGAAAGAATCAAAGCAAAGAATTGGGAATTTAAGTTCGATACATCTATTAAAAGATTGTCCACAAGAGAAAAAATTCGAAGATTCTATTATAAATTAACTAAAAAAATTCTTGGCGAGTACCGAAATTACATTTTAATCGAATGAATCTGAAAAATCATTTTATTAACTTAAAATTAATAATCTATTAAATTTATTCATTTTTTGCATTTTTTTTTGGAATATTTAAAAATATTTTTTTTGTTCCAATAAACACTTCTATCAATAGTTTCGGGAATAAAAAGAAGATAATATTAAAATATATTAATTTTTTGATGAAACAAAAATTTGTTAAATTGATTTTAGATAAAAAACGAGGTTGCAAAAACTAAATTTCTACTTATCCTAACCACAACTGAAGAGGCAATATAACTCAAAAAATTTACCTATAGTCTATTGATATAGGAGAAAAAAAATGGATAAGCAGAATTCTGTTTTGCAAGCTAATATTTTGATTAGCACTTTGTTGTTGCAACCACAACCCTTATTCAATTCAACACAAGAATTCCCACAAATCGACAGGTCTTTAACAAAGCTCGATTTTGATTCGTTTTTCGACAAATTTGTAGCATATTATCCAATTAAATTCTTTATAGAATTTATCTTGAGTTTAATTTTAATTATTGTTTTATTTCCTTTATTTATAATAATTCCTATTATGATTTTGGTAATCGACAATCGCAACCCAATTAGATATATATGGCGAATTGGTCAGAACACATATCACTTTAAGATGTTTAAGTTTGCATCCACAAAATTGAATAAGGAAAAGAATATCGAAGAAGTTACTAAGCTCGGTAAAGTTCTTCGAAAAACCAGTTTGGACGAACTTCCGCAATTGTTCAACGTTCTGCGTGGCGAAATGAGTTTAATAGGACCTCGTCCTTTTTGGAAATCATTAGAAAAGGATTATCCCAAAATTATGAAAATCAGGACATTGGTTAAGCCGGGAATATCGGGTCCGTGGCAAACCAAAAGAAGGTTAATTAGCGAAAATGAGATAAATATGCTCGATTTGGACATAGAATATTTAAATAATTTTAGTTTGAAGCAAGATCTTCAAATATTTCTTGCAACCATTAAGTCGGTTCTAAAATTTCGCGGGGTTTAGAGAATTTAGATGTTAAGATTAACTTTATGAAATGGGCGAATCAGCCCATTTTCTTTTGCAAAAATTCCCGATTCGGTTATTTCACCACGAGAAAAACCCTCATCTTTTAGCTGGAATGGGGTTTTTGCTAAGTTCAAATAAATTGCACCTATATCTTTGTCTTTGAGTGAGGATAGTAAATCGTTTCCGGAGACGTTTTTTTCCCAGATTTTTAAATTTGAATAAATTCCGTCTTGTTCGTCAATCCAATTGTTGCTATCTTGGTCAGATTCCTTCAAATCGGCTATTGCATTACCAGAAATAGCACCAATTAGTTCTCGCCCGTCATCTACTTTGTTATTCTTATTTAAATCGATAACCAAGAAACCGCTACCAACTCTGGGGAAAGTAATACTTTCATCATTGCCATCAGCATCTATATCAAATTTGAACTGATTGCCCGATAGTTGAACTCCTGTATTTGTTAGATTAAATACTAATGGGTCTTTTCTATTTGATTTTATTTCTATATTTTCGGAATAGAATTCTCTTTTCAATTGTAAACTTAATTTAAACTCAATTGATTGTCCGTCTTTGGTTTTCACTGAACCTTGAGCAGAAAAATCAACCATTTCGGATTCGAACCTTTGGTTTACCTCAATTTTTTCAATCTCATAATTTACATTCTTCGGTTGGCTTTTATTATTTTCGGATTGTTTTTGTTTTTCGAGCGTTTTATAGAAATTCACCTGAATTTTAACTCCAAAAATGTATTCCAAAAGGAATTTAGCAACTTGTTCTTTGGGAGTTAAAGTTTCATCTATTTCGGGTAAACTATCGGTATTGGTTACTTTGCTAATCGAAGAAAACTTTGCTTTGTCCGATATTTTGCTTTCGTAGATATAATCGACATCTACAATCATCTTGGAAGGGTTGTTGATCGACTTTTTGGATTGCACAAACTCCAACTTTCTCTGGAGTTCCAAAGAAATTGACTTTGAATTAAGTTCGATATTTGAAGTCTGTATTTTCATTTTTAACCTAATACCTATAACGGCATTTTTTTAAGTTTTTTTAGTTTTCTACTAAAAAAATGAATAATTTGTATAATTAAGTTAAAATAATTGGAAACAAAACAAATAAATACCAAAGCATTTTAGCACAGAGGATTAGAGACAATTAATCGATAATGAATATGGGCATTAATAATTTTAAATTTTTTATTTTTATGAATAAATGGAACATACTAAAATAATTCTAAAAAATCAATTTAAAACTAATCAATGATTTTCTCGTATATCATATATTTTTTATAGATTTCGCCGTTCATTGTAGTTTGTAAAGCTTTGTTCATCATTTCGTTGGTTGATAAAATCCAAGAGGCTTCTCCCTCGGTTACGCCGCGTTTTCGTGCTCTTTCGGCAATTTCATAATATAAAACAGCGTCTAAACCAGTTTTACGAAATTCTTCCAAAACACCTAAGGTTATTATTCTAACCCTTGTAATTTTCTTTTTCTTTGTAAATAAATGGAACGCCGCACCAATCAGCGAACCCGATTTGTTATAAATTAATGCCTGATTAATATCGGGCAGAGCAAGTGCAAATCCTGCAATATCTCCTTTGACCCTCGCAATTAATACCAAATTTGGGTCGGCTATTTGGATTAAATCATCGACGATATAATCAAATTCTGCTTCAGTGGCTTTAACAAATCCCCAATTTTTTTCCCAAGCTTGATTATAAATATCCTTGATTGTTTGGATATCTTTCCTTAGTTTTGATTTATCTTTAAAGTTTAGATTTTCAATTGTAACATGATAGCGTTGTCTGATGATGTTTTGCATTCTCAACATTTTTTCACTGGCATAATTTTTCATCATAAGCCGATAAGCATAAAGCAACATTGTTTCTTCTAAGCCATAATTCTGCATTAAATCGATATAATACGGTGGATTGTATTTCATCATAATCACAGGCGGCAAATCAAAACCATCTATAAGCAATCCAATGTCATCGTTCATACTTAAGTCAATCGGTCCACGCATTGCTTGCATACCTCGCTCTTTGAGCCAGTTTTCTGCAGTCCTAAGCAATTGGTTTGCTACATCTTGATTATTGATTGATTCGAAAAAACCAAAAAAGCCAAGCTTGTCGTTGTGTGTTTTGTTATGATTATCATTTATAATTGCCGATATTCTGCCTACTATTTGACCATCGTCGTATGCTAAGAATTCTTGGGCACGAGCATGCGTGAAAAATGGATTTTTTTCTCGGTTGAGTAATTTCATTCTATCCGCCACTATTGGAGGAACAAAATTAGGGTCATTTCGATAGAAATACCATTGAGATTTTATAAATTTCAATAAATCTGCTTTTGTTTCGACTGGAACAATGTTGATGGACATTTTTTTACCTTTGATATATTTTTATTAACAAAAATAAACATAATTAATATTATTTTCACATTTTTTTGGGGGTTGATGGGACAAAATCACAAAAAAAACGTTATAACATTATATAAAAGTTAGTTATGAAAAAAGTTGTTAATTTATTATTAAAATATACATTTTTGATGTGTTTATTTATAAACATCATCGGATGTAATCTATGTCCGAATAATAATGACAACTCTAATTCGCAAGATGAATTAGTTATTTCGTATAGCAATATGAATGGCAATAACATATTAGTATTGTCGAATATTTTAAGTTTATCCTTCAGAGAAATAATATCGGATATAGCAATTCACTCTGCTTTTGCCGAGAACGGTGATTTTTGTTTCACTCGGAAGAATTATCAGAACACCAATTCCGCAATGTTTATGGGTAATATTTTTACCAAAAACCAAAAATTGTTAGAAATCGAAAATCAAATTTTTTCGATAATCAATCCCGTAATATCACCAAAAAGCAATGCCATTGCTTTCTCGGGAGGTAAACAACAATTGTATCTTTGGCTAAACAATGCAATTAACAAAACTTCATATATCGATAAAATCTCGAATAACTTTCTCGAAAGTTCAGTTCCCTTATTTTCTTCAGACGGCAAGTATTTGTGCTTTTTGGAACGCGAACAATCAGGTTTAGTATTGTCGGTTATCGATATTCAAAAACCCGACGAAATTGTAAAAAAAATCAACTTTTACGGACAAAACGAAATTTTTAGCCATCAAACAAGGCTATCATTAACCCAAGATGATAGAATATTCTTTATTGCAAGCGACGATAATTCTTATTTTTTGAATCTTATCGACTTGAAAAATGATACTGTGATAAAAAATGAAATATCCAAAAATGTGATTCAAATAATTACAGGTGAAATTTCTTGGGATGGTACAAAAGCGCTGTTAGTTAGTAGCGATGGAATTATTTGGGGGGCAAGTCTTAAGAATAATAATTTAAAATTATTTCAACTAACCCAACACGATAATTGCTTTAGATACTTAGATGTCCGATGGAAGAAAAATTCAAATACTTTTATTGCCTTTCGTAGCAGTTGCGAAAATATTTCAGAAAATAGCCGAAAACTTTACATTATGTCGGTCGAAGAATCCAATGATGGTATCAAATTAGCTGATAATACTTATTTTGCCAGTAACGTTGTTAATGCTTATTGGAGATAGCCGATGAAAGATTACTCGCAACATAGTGAATCTAATCTTTTCGAATTATTTGTTAACGAACAAAAACAAAAAGCGGAGATTTTCACAGAAATTTATAATCGTTTTTCTGTTCCAATCTATAATTATTGTTATCATATTCTTGGCAATGCTTCAGATGCAAATGATGCAACCCAAGAAACTTTCATAAAATTCTATCAGCACAAAGAATTCCAATCTACTGTCTCTTTAAAAGGTTACTTGTATAAAATAGCTCGCAATGAATGTACGCGAGTCATTCGCAAATCGATAGACAGAGTTCAAATTAATGAAGATGATTTAGAAACTTTTGAAATGTCATTAGAAAATAAGGAATTATCACAAATTATAAATCAAGCAATCGAAAAACTTCCATTCTCGCTTAAAGAAGTTTTCATTCTCAAGTTCGTTCAGGGTATGAATTACGAGGAAATATCGAGTATTACTATGCTGAACAATTCAACAATTCGAACAAAAGTATATCGTGCAATTCTTAAGATGCAAGAGATGCTTAAACCACATTATATCGAAAATATAAAGGAGCAAAATAAATGAATAAGCAAGATTTAATCCTGGATTTTATTGATGGGAAAATCGAGCCTGACCACAATGATGTTCTTTTTGAACATTTATACTACGACGAAGCCGCACGGACCGAATTTACTCAACAAATGCAAATTTTACTAAATATCAACAAATCTATGGAACTTATGCCCGTTCCATCAATAGTAACCCAAAATATTTTCGCAGAATTGGGTATCAAAACAAGCCTTTGGCTTAATTTTCTGCAAAGAATTCGCAAATCCCGATTTGCAAAGACAAGTGCGATAGTTGTGGGATTATTGCTCATTACCTTTTCAAGTTTTTATATGGGTCGATGGTATTACGAAAATAATTTTGAACAATATTCTAACGGCAATAAATACCGCAGTAATATTCCCGTTGTTTCTTCTGAAGAATCAATTTTTACCTCATCAAATAATCAAAGTTCGAATTATGGGACAAACAACAATAATAAGAATATCAGTTATTTACAAAATCAAAATTATTTAACACAATTGGCTAATTTTACAATTATTGCTAATTCAATTGATAAATACTATCGAGATTATTACAATAGATTAATTACCCAGAATTCGCAAATAAATTCCCAAATTAATTCACAAAATGTTGCTCTAATCGGCAACAACACAGCACAAATAATCGACCAAATTGAAGCAAATTATAACTATGTTAATAAAAACATTAACATATCAAATCCACAAATGGAGAAAAATAAATATTTATCGAATTTGCCCACAAATCAATATTTTTATAATTTAAGAACAAAAACCTTTGTTGACTTAATAAGTTCATTATTGCCAGACGACCATAAATACGAAATCAGTTTATCGAATTTGTCCACTACTTCTGCTTTGCCAATAGGATTGACTCCGAACAAAAAAGTCCAATTTGATTTCAATTCCCGTTACAATTTGAACTCTAATTCGGCATTAGGTTTGAACATTGGTTACGATTATTTTCCGATGGAATTTACTCGAGAAATCCAAGGAAAACAATTTACTCAAATTCAATCACCCGATTTGGTTTATTTGGGGATAACATATAGATACAATTATTTTGAATCACCAACGAATTCATTTATGATACCTTACTTCGATTTTATGATTGGAGGCACACAAATAGGTCCATTGCTGAAAGCACAAATCGGAGCAAGCATTCCAATATGGAATAGGATTGCACTAAACTTGGGTATCCATAATTCACTGTTGATTTATAACGTCGATAATACAATTTATTCTACAAATAAACTTAATTTTGTATATGGTATTAATCTAAAGCTTTAATGCGATTTTTCTTTTTCTGTTTCATAATTATATTATATTTAAATGGGTGTGAATGTCCACCTAATTTAAGTACGGATAAGGATTATATACCCCGCGAATCATCATATCTTAGTATAATTAATTTATTGGATATAACAACTCCAATAAATGTATATTCTATGAATATAATGGTTAAGAAATTATCGCCTCTCCAACCAATAAACTATCAGGAATTTTTTAAATTTCAGTCGGGTATTGTTGACTTTAAACTATTGGAGGGAAACACACCAATCTTCAATACTGTTATACAAACCCAAAAGGGTGGGTTTTACTCAATGCTACTTCTCAAAAGTCATAAAGAGATAGAAAGCATATTGATTGAGGAAAATATCGACAAATCAAAAACTAATCTTTATCTGCGATTTGCTAATTTATCGAACGTCGATAAATTGCGATTTGTCGTGAAAAGCAATCTGCCACAAGATTTAGAATATAATCTAACAAACAAAGGGTTCACCAAAGCCATAGCATTTCCATCGATTCCTTTCACAATGGAAGTTTATAGATTACCAAACGATAGTTTAATTTCGAAAATTGAAAATATTAATATTAACTTAGGCAATATTGCTTATTTTATTATAATGGGCGATAATTCAAATCCAAAAATTTATCAATCCATTAATAAATATATTGTAAATTAAAAATACTAAATAAATATTGCAAAAATTCTTATTAATTTTGTAATTTACAAAAAAATAAAATATTAGGTGAGAAAGTGAAAAAAATTTTTCAATTAACACTGATTGCTCTTTTGGGTGCTTTGATTTTACAAGGATTTCAATGTTCATCGAGAGAAATGACAACAGCGAAAGTTGCTTTTAAGAACGGAGATTATGATAAAGCATTGGATTTTGCTCAACAAGAATTAACTAAAAATCCTCAAAGCGACGAGGCATATTTACTAATAGCCGATATTTATATGATGAAGGGAAATTTGAAGAAAGCCGCTGAATTTGCAGTCAAAGCCGAACAAGTCCCAAACAAAGACCCAAAGTTGGCTCAAAGACCAAAAATCTTAATTAATAAAATTTGGGTTGATTGCTACAATAGCGGTATCGACAACTTTAACAGATATTTTTCTGCTCAAAATACTAAGTTTTTGGATTCAGCAATTAATTATTTCGAAATAGGTAAAATGGTTCGCCCCGAAATGTTAGATTTTTATGGATTAATCGGGCAAGCCTATGAACTTCGTGGCGATACATTGTCTGCACTTGCGGAATACACCGAATATGCAAACAAAGCAAAAGATGAATTAAATTGGATAACTTCCAAAGGGGTTTATCTCGCTAAATCCCGTAGAGATATGCTAACAGAATTTGGCAAACCAAAGCTAACCAATGGTATTTCGGGTTCTTCTGGCGATTCCTTACTCACAGATATCTATGAAATCGAAGGAAAAGATGTTTACTTTTTTTATAAGGACAATAAGAAAGATTTGAATTTTGTTGTAGCTGGATGGAGATATAATCCACCAAAACATTGGTTGCCAAGCGAACAATCACAATGGAATTCCTACAACATCGGTCCATATGCTGCATTAGCCCAGATTAACTATTTTAGAAAAAAATACGACGAAGCCCTGAAGTTCGTGAAATTATTGGGAATATTAGAGCCAGGAAACACCAATGCCAATGCATTTTTGGTTCAAATCTATCAAGACCTTGGCAAAATGGACGAAGCAGAAAATTATCTTCTCAAATTAGTTAAAGAAAACCCAAAGAACAAAGTTTTCTATGCTCAACTTGGAGATTTATATCAAACAAATAAAAATTTCGATAAATCGATTGAACAATACAAAAAAGCACTCGAAATCGACCCCAATTATGAAGTAGCGATAAGAAATATAGCCTCTTCATACAAAAATCGGGCAAGTATCGCTCAAGCGAAAATTAAGGAAGAATTGGATGCAGAAAAGAAAAAAGAAGAAGCCGACAAGAAATACAAATCAACCTATCAACCAAATCTGGAAGCCTATTATCCCGATTTAAGAGAATCTGCTAAATACTTCGAAATGGCTCTCAGAACCGATCAATACAAATATGATTATCAAGTTTATTCCGATTTGGTTAATATTTATTTCGTTATGGACGACAAATCCAAAATGAATAATTATATCGAAAAATTGGAGCAAATTGAGAACAATGTACCACAAAATCAAAGAGAATACTACTATATGGAACTGGTAAAGATTTTTGGTTATACCAAAAATACTGAAAAAATGAAATTATATCAAGGTAAAATCGGTAAATAATAATGGATAACAAATTCGATAACCCCGAAAACCAACAACCCCAGCCACAACAAATTAATATTGAATTGGGCGAAAAAGAAGCCGAAGGCATCTATGCTAATTTAGCAATAATATCGCATTCTAACGCCGAATTCGTAATTGATTTCACTCGTATTCTTCCCGGCGTGCCAAAAGCTAAGGTATATTCCCGAATAATTATGTCGCCCGTCCATGCTAAAATGTTAGTCCGTGCCCTAAGTGATAACGTAAAACGCTACGAATCCCAATTTGGCGAAATAAAAGGCGATGGTTCTAACCTATTCCCAGGTTTTCCTGGCGGAACAATTACCAATTAGAACAAAATAGTTTGTTTTTTAAATTTCTCAAAATTAACAAAAAAGGAGCCATTTTTTAGAAAAAATGGCTCTTTATAATTTATAAAATATATTTACAAATCGTCATTATTGATTATTTATTAATAGAAAACGCATAATTCAACATTTTATACACTAATCTTGCACAAGTCAAATTAGTATGATTAATGCCCTCGATAGGCGCTAATTCCACAACGTCAAATCCAATTATTTTTTTACCTTGATTGCAAATTTCGCGGAATATTTCCAAAGCATTGCGATACGAAAGCCCATCGGGTTCGGGTGTCCCGGTTGTAGGCATAATCGAAGGATCGAATGCATCGACATCGAATGTAATGTATATTTCGCTACCAAGTGTGTTCACTAATTCTTTTATCCAGTTTTGTCCGTATTTTCCAATACGTATCCCCGAAGCATAAAATGTGTTGATTTGATGTTCTTTTATAAATTTGGATTCTTCGATGCATTGGGCTCTAATTCCAACTTGGGTGATTTTATTAGTGGGGAAAAATTCGCATACACGAGCCATAATTGATGCGTGGGAGTATTTAGAGTCTTGATAAGTATCTCGCAAATCTGAGTGAGCATCAAATTGCAGGATACTCATATCTGGATATTTTACGTAATGAGCTTGAATTGGTGCAGTCGAAATTGTGTGTTCTCCACCAAGAGTAACCACAAATTTGTTCGAATTCAATAAATCAGAAACTTGCTGATAAATAAGTTGCAAAGCATCGGCATCGATTTTATCACCAAATTCAATTGGTTCGATGGTTGCAATACCTTTTTCGAAACACAATTCCCTGTCGAACTCCTCGTCGTAGAATTCCACTTGCCACGATGCCTCAATAATGGCTTTTGGTCCCAACATAGCTCCTTCTCCATAACTTACAGTATGCTCGTAAGGAGCCTGTACTATGGCAATCGTCGAATCGATCAAATTAGAATATTTATCTTCAATCGATAAGAAATTCTCGAATTCTTTAATTGTTTTTATCATTATAATTCCTTATTTTCTTGTAAAGTTGTGTTAATTATTTCGAAAACTTTGTTTTGAATTTCTAATTCAGTTTTTTTATTTGCATTTTCGGGCATATTAATTGGTTTATGTATTATAACCTTAACAACTCCCTCAACAAATTTATATTTCCCTTTTGGCATAATACTATTAGTGCCAATTATTGTAACGGGGACAATTGGTTTTTGGGATTTGGAAGCAAGCATAAATGCGCCTCTTTTAAATTCCTGTAAATTACCATCTTTGCTGCGAGTACCCTCGGGAAAAAGCAACACCGATGCACCTTTCTGAAAATCTTCGATTGCTTGTTTCATACCTTTCATAGCATCTTTGCCGTCTTCTCTAACAATTCCGATATATGGCGACTTAATGAGGACATAGCCAAAAAAGGGAATTTTTTCTAATTCGCGTTTGTAAACAATTCGGAAATTGCAAGGTAAGGCATATTGGAGCACGGGGATATCAAACAAACTTGAATGATTGGAAACAAAAACATAATTTTCATTAGGATTCACATTTTCTAAGCCGAAAATTTCTAACTTAACTCCGGCAATTCGGAGGATTGAACGCCCCCATTTCATTGCAGTATTATAGAAATAGTCAATCTTTTTCCTGTTTGGCGAGATTATGGTAATGCCACCATAATATAAAACGGAAAAAGCAATTCTAATTAATTGTATTGAAAATTTCAAGTATTTCATCATTCTTTGTTAGAATTGCAAATAATATGACAAATTGTAAGAAGTTGAGTGTCCGATATACCGTAATAATGATGTTTGCCCTCGGTTCTCAAACTCAGAATATTAGCATCCAATAAGATTTTGAGCTGTTTCGATACGTTTGCTTGCAAATAACCTGTCTCTTCAACAATTTCGGACACTGTTTTTTCGCCATCTTGGAGAACATAAAGTATCCTGAGTCGCGATTCTTCGCTCAATATTTTAAATTTGTTTGTAATCAAACATATCTTGCTCTGGTCGATAAAATATTTAGCTTCGGAGCTCATAAAATAAAATAAGTTAAAACTCGTTTTAAGTTTATTGAAAAAACGAAATTAATAAAAATGGAGCAATCTGCAAAAGTTATAGTGTTTTCCACTCCAACTTGCACTTATTGCAATCAATTAAAAAGATACTTAAAAGAAAAAAACATAAAATACAAAGATGTTGACGTCTCGCGAGATTCCTCGGCACTTATTGATATGCAAAAAAGGACTGGCGGTAGTACTGGAGTTCCCGTTACATTGATAAACAACCAACCGGTAATCGGTTTTGATAAAATTAAAATTAACAAATTATTAAATATCAAATAAAATGTACAACAAATCTAAGGAGTAATTATGCAAATTAAACCATGTGGAGATCGATTATTAATCGAACCAACAGAATTACAAAAGAAAACTGAAAGCGGGATTATAATCCCCGATACTGCCAAAGAAAAGCCTATTTTAGGTAAAGTTATCGAAATAGGAACTTCGGACGATGTTAAGTCGAATTTTGCCGTTGGCGACACGGTCATCTATGCCAAATACGGCGGCGAAGACATATCAATCAACAACAAAGAGTATAAATTGGTGCAAATGTCCGACATTTTGGCAAAAGTAATAGAATAATAACTAATTATTTAGTCCCAAAAGTTGATAAACATATTCGGACTTTTGGGACTTTAATTTTTCAAAATTAATCAAAACTATAGATGACAAAATTAGCAGTAGCCGGAAATCCCGTTTTTCATAGTCTAAGTCCCTTCGTATTCTCAAAGTTTACTCAGGACAATACAAACAAAATTATAAAATATAATAGGATTTCTACGCCTGCTATTTCGGATGCACTTGCATTTGCAAAAGAAATGGAATTAGATGGGCTAAATGTAACAGCTCCTTTCAAAACCGATGTATTGGAATTTATCGATAAGATAGATTATCAGGCATCAAATCTCAATTCTTCCAATACAATTAAATTTACAAACAATTCTACTACGGGCTACAACACTGATTATTTTGGTATTTTGATGACGATATGGGATAACAACATTATCCTAAATAAACAAAAAGTTCTAATACTGGGGGCTGGTGCGGCCGGTAGGACGGCAGCGTTTGCTGTTCGTAATCTTAACTCCCTTGTTTATATTTGGGATAGAAATATCGAGAAATCCCAAAGAATTTCCAAAGAAGTTGGTGTTAAGTTCATCGACACCAACAACCTTATTAATGATATCAGTTCTTTTCAATACATTGTATCGACCATACCCTATAATTCCGAGATATTGGAACAACTAAAGTTTACCGATGAAATGGTGATTTTCGATACAATTTACCATGATTCTTATTTTAAGGAAAACCAAAGTAAGTTTGGATATCAATTAGTTTCTGGCGAAAGATGGTTAATTAATCAAGCTATTTTATCCCACGAAATTTTTTTAGGTCGTAAACCCAAAAATATCCCCTTAGTTCAAGAATTACAAAAACAGAAAAAAATCAAACACAATACATTTGTTTTGATTGGTTTTTCGGGTTCTGGCAAAACCTCTATTGGCTTTGAAGTTGCAAAAAATTTAAATGCGGACTTTATTGATATAGATAAAATGGTAGAACAAGAAACTAATTTAACTATCAATCAAATATTCGAACAGAAAGGCGAACCCTATTTTAGGCAAAAGGAAAACGACGTTTTGGTTTCAGTTCTCAATTTACTAAAATCGAGCAAAAAAACTACAATAATATCTGCTGGTGGTGGTATTTTAACAAATCCCGACAATATCCAATTTATAAGCAAAATGGGGTTCATTATTTGGATTTATTCACCATTGACCACTTCATTGAATCGTATCCAAAAAGCAAATAACAGACCTTTGTTAACAGATATGGGCTCATCAATTGAACTTTTCAATTCGCGAAAAGATGATTATTTTAAGTATTCTGATGCTGTTTTTCTAAACACTTCGAGTTTGGACGAAGCAGTAAATAGATTAACCAAGGAATTAAAGAGACTTTTGTAGCAATAAAACAATTATTTAAAAGAATAATTCGAATAATTTAACAAAATTTTCCCACTTGTAGTTTTCTGCTTTTTTTCTTTATTATAAAACTTATTCAATTCGCCCGTCATTCCCGGAGGGATTTTCATATCTTTAATATCGAACATTACAGTAATTTTTTGGGGAACTGGGTATTTGTAGTTCATATAATCGATTAGGAAGTCGAATTTACCTTGTTCTTTGGTAAAGATAGAAAGTTGACGTATATTATTTTTTTTATCTATCCAAACTTGTCCTAAAATGATGTCGTCATCGGTATTGTTGGGTACAATCTTGATGTTTCTGCAAAGCTCATTACTTATCGATTCGGATTCGAGTTCAATAATTGTATAATTTTTGATATTTAAGTTTTTGATTTTTGTTAAGGGGTCTTCTTTGGGCAACAAGGCAAAACCTTCGATATCATATTTCAAACTATCTGGTTTAATGTAACTAAGTTTTCCTTTTCTCTCGCCTATTTTGATAAATTCCACATCAACTTTCAATTCAACATCACAAGTATAGTTGGGAATGGATTTCAGTTGTTTAATCGAGAGCGAAAGCAATTCCTCCTTCGATATTGATTGTGCATTTGCAACAATAGTTAGTATTGAAATCAAAAAAAGATTTATGAATATTTTCATGATAAAATGTCCTTATTTTTGAAGTGGATTAAGCCAATTGCTAAAAATAAAAGTATATAGAACGATTGCACAATGAATGTTTGGGCAATTTCATTATAATTCAAATCGTAGTCGAACATTAGTTGCCAACGATTAAAATGAGTGGTGAATACATATGGTAATATTGGTTCGAAAACGGTGTAACCAAGTATGGTGAGAACGTTGAGAACAATGATAATTGCAATTGTACCAACAATTGGAACAATAGAATTAGTCGCAAAAGAGGATATCATTATCGAAAGAGAAGTTACTACCAACATCGATGTAGCACCAATTAAAAAGGCATACGAAAACCTCCAAAACAGGTCATCTTGATTAAAAATACTGACGCCTTGCTTAACCACCACTAAATCGCCAAATCCAAACATTAAATAGCCGAGAATATAGGAAAACAAACCTAATACAAGAAGTAGTGAAATGGTGTAAATTACGCTCGTAATTACTTTTGCAAAGAAGATTTTCGAGCGGCTATAAGGCTTTTGCAACCATATTCGTATTGTGCCTGATGATGCTTCGCCCGAAATAATGTCGCCCGTTACAAGGCATATAAGAATTGGAATATGGATAAGCAAACCATTAAGCAGTATATAGGTTGCTAAATTTGCATTAATTATGTTGCCCGCCATTTGGAAAGTATTTTCTAAGTTATCCAAAATAAAAGAAACTACTGCTTTGCCTTGGAAATACAACGATATCTGAAATGCTAAAACAATAAAGATTACTGCGCCAAATCCAATATAGGTTCTTGGTCTTGTTAGTATTTTAAAAAGTTCTAACTTGATTAATTTCAACATATTTAAGTGTTTGTTAATTTTAAAAAGTAATTTTCTAAACTTCTGTTCTGATTTATTTCGTATATCTCCAAATTACTTTTGGCAATTATTTTGATTAAATAGGGAATGTCGGCTTCCCTTATATCAACCATAACCTTGGAATTATTTATATAGTAATCATATCCTTCGGCTTGGATTATGCTAATTAACTTGTTGATATTATCTGCTTTTACGGTTACGTGCAATTTGTCCTCATTCATCAATTCGTCCACAAAACCTTCTTTAATCTTTTGTCCCGAATTAATTATTAGCATTCTATTGCAAATTTCCTCGACCTCGGAAAGAATGTGGGATGAGAATAAAATTGTAATTCCATCATCTCGATTTATCGACCGAATAATTTCGCGTACATCTGCTTGCCCTTGGGGGTCCAATCCATTGGAAGGTTCATCTAAGATCACAAAACTGGGCTTATGCAGTATTGCTTGGGCGATACCTAATCTTTGCTTCATACCTTGCGAAAAGGTTTTGACCTTACTTTTCTTTCGTTGAATTAGATTAACTAATTCCAAAACCTCGTGAATCCTATTGGTTGGGTTCGACAAGTCCGACATTTCGGCAATCATCCATAAGTTATCAAATGCAGATAAGTTTCCATAAAAATCGGGGCGTTCGATTAATGCACCAATTTTGCTGAGATATTTTTTGGAATTAAAGTGAATTTTTTGATTTGAGAAATTAATACTTCCGCTATCTGATTTTACAAGCCCGAGTATTATTCTCAATGTAGTGCTTTTGCCTGCACCATTGGGTCCCAAAAAACCATATATGTCTCCTTGGTGTACTTCGAAAGAAAGATTATTGAGAACTTGGAACTTGCCGTATGTTTTAACTAAATTGTCAACTTTTAGGATAGTGTTCATATTGTCTTGCATAATCTGTTTAAGACGATTTACATAAAAATAATTATAAAAACCTTCTATGACATTGCTTTAATGTTTTTTTTGTTTAATTTTTTGGATATGTATTTTAATTTTTTTATTTTTGTTTTTATCAAATTTCTTTTAAAACCTAAATGAGCATTTTTAGTTGGAATAGCAGCTACGAAATTGGTAATGAAAAAATAGATTTACAACATAAACATTTAGTCGAAATATTGTCGACTTTGTTCGAGTCAATGCGAGTTGGGCTGGGTTACAAACAGGTTGAATCAACCATATTAGAACTTAAAGATTACACCATTACACATTTTAAGGATGAAGAACAATTTATGAGGGAAATTAATTACCCGAATTATATTGAGCATGTCGAGGCACATCAATATTTCGTAGAAATGGTAGAGGATTTTGATAAAAGACATAAAAACGGTGAAATTGCTCTATCTTTGAATATATTAGATTTCCTAAAAAATTGGTTAACAAATCACATTCTTACTGCCGACAAAGAAATCGTGGAACATCAAAAAAAATAATAATATATAATTTTTCTTATTTACATTTCATAAGATAAAAAATGGCTGCTCAATTTATTAGTGCAGCCATTATTGTTTACAACAATTTATTGATTTTTATTTTTTTGGAGTAACAACATAAATTTGAACAGTTCTCGATAGCTGACGACCCAATGTTTTGTTATTATCGAAAATTTGCACACTCTCGCCCACTCCGTAGGTTTCGAATTTGACGTTCTTCAATTTTGAAGATAAATAGTTTTTGACTGCATCGGCACGGCGAGTTGCAAGATTCTTGTTGTATTCAAAGTCGCCAATTCGGTCGGTATAGCCATATATTTGTACAGTCGAATTTGGACCTATTGCGGGAATAACATTTTTATCCAAAACTTGCTTATCGATATCACTTACGTTGGGACTATCAAAATCGAATAATACTAAGCTAAATTTGGAAATTGTTTTATCGGGCAAGTTTTCACTCTTCTTTCTCGAAAATGAGAAATAATCTGATGGTATTGATCCGTTGATGCTTCTACTTATTCCGCTTGCAGTTTGCACTGTAAGGTAATAATCAACGGGTACGCTCGATGATGCTAATTGGTTGGGTTTAATTTGCCATGTTGATTCAATTGGTAATGAGTTACCTTCCAATACTTCCAATTCTTCTCCAGATTGTTTATAAATCAATTTCCAATTCGTTACCTCATCATTAGAATTGACGGGGACTTTGAAATTAATTAAATTTGGATTTGTTACTCGTTCTTTGTTACCAAATAATACAATCGGTTTTAAGATTTCGAAATTGTTAGAGGAAATTTCGGCACGACGATTTTCGGCGTCACCTTCCACATCGTTTTTGTTAGATGGTTTCGAGGGTAACCCACCCGCAACCACATTAATCCTATTATCTGTAATTCCATAATTGGCAATTAAATAGTTTTTAGCGAAATCTGCTCTTTGTTTTGCTAAACCTTTGTCGGATTTTAATTCCTTAGAACTAACTGTACCCGTAATTGTAACAACAGCGGTTGGATTTTCTTTCATTCTCTTACCAATAATATCGAGATTGTAGGTGTTAATTTTGAAAGCATCGGGGGTTAACGTTTCGATTGTGAATTCGCCTGCCATATTTTGAGCACCAAGAGATTGGACAGATTCATCAGGCACTGCTTTGCCTTCGGGGAAAAACACATACGGAAGTAATGGGAATAATTCAGAATACTGAACTTCTTCCACATTAATTTTATTCAATGGTCGGGGTATCATTTTTTCGTCATAATAGGAAAGTTCGGGCTGACCAATGTTCAAAACTTTATTCTCGACGGGTTGAATTGGTTCTTCATATTTGGTTAAACTGTAAGTTAGATTAATTCCTAATCTTAATTGGCTAACGTTCCATTTATCGTAACTACTATTGGAAGAAACTGTGGTTAGCGGTAATCTAAATGAGGCTTCGGGCGAAAGGAAGATGTTATCGCTTAATTGAAAGGTGTAGCCTACGCCCGCTGCAATAGCCAATCTCGAGACTTTATCCACAACATCAATGTCGGGTTGAGTGTTTTCTCCAGTTGGGGTTTTGGTAACAAAATCATACTTGACACTCATTGGAGCACCAAATTCTAATCCTGCTAAAAAGTAAAGTGGATTGTCGAAAACGTTGTGTATTTGCAATATTGGACTAATTTCAATATAATCTAATTTAGCATTAACACGATATCTAAGAAATTCGTTTTCGTCGCGAAACAAACTCCCATTCAAATTATAATAGCCGATTCTTCCTGAAATAGAAAAAGTATTGTCGATTGGGAAGTTGCCAATAATTCCAATAAATGGACCAATTCCGAGTTCGCTTTTTTGGTCGGGCTCGAATGTAGAATGAAAATTCAGACCTAATCCGCCATAGAAACCGATATTGGTTACCAAATCTTGTTGCTGAGAATTTGCAACAAAATTAAACCAAAATGCGAAAAAAAACGTAATAATGAATAATTTTTTGAACATAAAAACTCCTTTTATGAAAAATTTTTTCTAAATAATAAAAAGTATGATGTAAATATGAAAAAAATATTTTTTACAATCGTCGTTTTTTTGCAAATAGCAAGCATCGGCTATGCCGGTGGATTAGAATTTGGTATCAATTTTGGATTGGCAACGCCGAGTGATAAAATCAATGATATTTATAACACAAACAAATTGAAATATGGCGAATTGCAAGATTCTATTGCCAAAATGATTGCTGATGGTTTAAATTCGGGTTATCACCTTGGAGTTAGGTTAAGTATGCCGCTCAATGAACATTTCGATTTTGTTGGCAACATTGGATATAATTCATTCCCAAAATCCAAAATCACAATTACCGATCCTGCTAATGGAAATAAATTAGCCGAACTTTCTACTTCGACTAAGATTATTCCTATAACCGCAGGTTTGAGTTTCTTTCCTTTCAAATCAATTTTAAGTCCATATATTACGGGTGAACTCAGTTTCAATTATATCCAAACTGCTGTCGAAACAACTTATTTTGGAGCCGAAGTTCCAATAGCAACCACTCCGGCCGACAACCGCTTTGGATTCGGTTTCGGATTGGGAACGTTAATTGACTTGGGCATAATCGATCTAAACTTGGAAGGGAAATATAACTACCTTAATTTAATCGGTAAGGAAACAGAAGAACAAGACAAACACTACTTAACTCTTATCCTTGGTGTGGTTTTCTAACATCTTTGTATTTTTCGAAAGTCATCCCAAAATTCCGGATAGGATTTACTGACTGATTGATGATTTATGATTTTAATCGGTTTTGGATTATTTATCGATAGTAAGGCGGCAACCATTGCAAATCTGTGGTCTCCGTTAGTGTCTATTGAATCTATAGAATAATTGCTTCCCTCAATTTCCAAAAAATCATTTTTGTAAATGTACTTAATATTATTTTCCGTAAGAATTTTTATTATTTTCGCGAGTCTGTCAATTTCCTTGAACCTCAGCCTTTCAATACCGTATATCTTAGACTTCCCTTTGCAGTTCAAAGCTAAAACGCATAACACGGGAACTAAATCGGGATTATTTTGGGCAGAAAACTCAAAAGCATTTAAATTAGATTTTTCAATTTTGATCGATTTTGCTTCGACACTAACCAAAGCGCCAACTTCATTCAATAAATCTGTAATTACTTTATCGCCCTGTTTCGAGGAAAAATCCAAACCATTAATTTCGCAAGCCCCCCCAATTGCACCAGCTATCAAAAACACTGCTGCATTGCTCCAATCGTTTTCGCAATAGTAACTTCCGCCAAAATATTCCGATGGATGGCAAATGTAATTGTTGTTTCCATCGCAATCTATTTTACCTCCAAATCTGGTAATTAAATCTATTGTTAAATCAACATAAGGTTTACTCGATTGAGACAAAACCTCGATCTTGGTTTTTTGTTCCAACTTTGGCAATGAAATCAATAGACCAGTAAGGAATTGCGAAGTATTCGAAGCGTCCAAAACTATGTCATAGGATTTTATGGGACCTTGAATATAAATTGGTGGAAAACCATTATTAGTTTCGATATAGGCGCCCAACTTTGTTAACACCTCTTCGATTTCGAATAATTTTCTCTTCCTTAATGTTTTTTGGGCAGTTAATTTGTATTTGTTATTGAACAAGGCAAGAATTGGCGAAAACATTCGAATTGCCAATGCAGATTCATTGCAATCGAGTTCCAAATCTTGATTATTGATTCGAGGAAATATTATAATTTGGTTACTTTTATTGGCAATTTCGCATCCAATTAATTTTAGCATATTCAAAACAGATATAGAATCGTCGCAAAGCGATGGATTGTCGATGATTGTGGGATTGGACGAAAGCAATGATAAAGCGAGTAATCGTTGGAAAATACTTTTAGATGGTTTTGCGTCTATTTTACCATTGATTTTGCAATTTTGTAATATCATAAACGAAAAATTTAACAAAAATAACAAAATATGATTAAAAATATTCTTGTTTTGATGGCTAATGGCACCGAAGAAATCGAAGCTGTTGTTATTATCGATTTACTTCGGCGTGCGGGCGCCAATGTTGCGGTTGTTGGTGCCAACGATATTATCAATTGCTCCCGCGACTTAAGGATATTGCCCGATTTACCTATCCATAAACTCAACGAAACAAAACTATATGATTTAGTTTATCTTCCGGGGGGGGCAAAAGGAGTCCAAAATTTGATAGATATCCCAAAAGTTTACGATGTTTTGATTAATCACATAAACCAAAAACGATTTATTGCAGCTATTTGCGCCGCTCCATTGATTCTATCAACATTGAACTTAATTAAACCAACTCAGAAACTAACTTCCCATCCCTCTGTTAAGGATGATTTATCGAATTTTAATTATATCGATGAAAATATTGTTGATGATAATCATATAATTACCAGCAGAGGTGCAGGAACTTCTTTCGAAATGGCTTTTTATTTAATAAACTTGCTTTTCGGAGCCGAAGAATTACGAAAAGTTCAACAATCAATTGCCTGGAATTCATAATGTATTTGATTTGCAAAAAATTTATAATTTATGGGTTTGTCCAAGGTGTTGGTTACCGCTACTTTGCCTATAAATCAGCCGAAAAATATGGAATTCTTGGTTATGCTAAAAACCTTTTGGATGGGACTGTAGAAATAGTAGCAGAGGGAACAAAAGAGAATATCGAAAAATTTAAACTCGAATTGGTTAACGGACCAAGTCGTTCTCGTGTGGAAAGGATAACCGAAGAAGAATGCACCCTCGACAAAGAATACGATTCGTTTAATGTTTTTTAATGCGAGAAAAAATCAAAAAAAGTATTTTAATATTATTTATCATTTTATTACCCCTCGCACTATATCCGCAGCAGTGGAAAATCATCGGTTTGGACGCTCCATCGGCAAATCCATTCGATTATGAAGTTTACAAAGAAATTAACAAAGATGAATTCGAAAATATAATCCCAAACATTGATTACTTTAAACCAAAGATTTCAGTTGTATTAAGTGGTGGTGGAGCTCGGGGTTTTACTCACATAGGCGTGCTCGATGCAATTGAAAAAAAAGGAATAAAGATACATTCGCTTGTTGGGACAAGTATGGGAGCGATTATCGGTTCGCTTTATGCCAGTGGATATACTGTTGATGAGATTAAAAAGCATTTTAAAGAAGTGAATTGGGAGGAAGTTTTCAAATTAATCGAAAACACTGACCGAAGAGACTTTATATTAGATAAAAAGTCGCTATTCGATAAAAGTTTATTGAAAGTTTATTTCAAAAATTTCGAAGCAATAATCCCACAGGGACTTTCATTTGCAAATAAATTAAATGAAATACTAAGCGATTTGCTATATAATTCCAAATATGTAACATTGGGAACTTACGACGAGCTGAAAATACCTTTTCGTGCGATTGCCACAGATATTGTTAAAGGCAACACTGTTATATTGAAAGATAAAAGTTTACCTTTATCGGTTCGTGCCAGCTTAACTATACCATTAAGGCATTCCCCGGTTTTAATTAATGATATGATTTTGGTGGATGGTGGATTGATGGCAAATCTTCCCGTATCTGCAGCAATTAACGAGTTCAATCCCGACCTAACTATTGCAGTAGATGCCACTTCGCCTTTGCTTGAACAAAAAGATTTGGATAAAGCTTGGAATTTAGCAGATCAAGTGGTTTCGATAGAAATGCTTAAATACACAGAATTGGAAAGAAAAAAAGCAAGTTATGTAATCACCCCAGATTTGGGTAATTTCTCCAATACCAATTTTTTGTATTTAGATTCTTTAATTGAACTTGGGAAAAAGGCATTCTCCCATAAATCGACTGCGATAATGGAAACAATCAATAAAAAAACTAAAGAAAATATACAAAATTATTTGAACGATAAATTCAAAACTGATTTGAGATTTACCAATGTAATATGCAAAAATATCACACCTTTGGATAGCTTTCGGCTTGTTTCGCTACTAAATACAAAACAATCAATCTCGATAAAAGAAATCTTTGAAACATTAATTATTTCCGACAAACAATATAATAAAATATTTTATTCAATTACCGACTCAACAACAATTGTAATTCAATCTGATAAACAATTACAAATTCAATCGATAGAAGTGTCCGAAAAAACTCCCGAAGAAATAAAAAAGTTTGTAAATGAATTGAATTATGAGTATTTTGCCGAACCAGTAACTGTTGAATTGATAAATAAGTTATCAGAGAAAATATTAACTGAATCTAGGAAGTTTAATTATTGTTTTCTTAGTATCGACACAGTAAAATGGAACAATAAAAATAACACGCTTTATTTTCATATCAATCCTGGAATGATAGAAAAAATTTTGATTGTTGGAAATGAAACCACAAATAATAACTTAATAAAACGAGAATTATTGTTCAAAGAAAATGAGATTGCAAACTATCAAACAATTAGTTTAAGTCGCAATAATATTATGGCTACAGCATTGTTTTCTTTTGTGGATATCTACCCTCAAAAAAACGAGAACGGTAATGTAAATATTATTGTGTCTGTATTCGAGGCTGGTAACCAAATTTTACGATTGGGAGTTCGTGCAGATAATGAAAGAAATCTTCAGACAACCTTCGATTTTATTCACAACAATTTATGGAATTTGGGTCTTCAGTTAAATTTTTCTGCGTCTGGTGGAAGTAGGAACCAAATCTTTAGCGTAACAGGACTGAATCCTAAGGTTCTGGATGCCGAATTCACAACAAAAGCCACAATTTATTACGACAATCGTAAATATTATATTTACGACAACATAGTAGACTTAAAAGAAATGAAACTAATAAGCAACAACATTTCCGAAAACCAATGGAATAAAATTGGTGCGATGGTCTCGGTGGGCAATCAAATTGGCAAAAACGGAAAGTTGTCTGCCGATTTTCGTTTCGAGAAATACAGGGATTTTGTAGTTGGGAATATTCCATCGGATTTTTTAAATATTGCGACTTTCAAAATTAATCTCCAATTCGACTCGGGCGACGACTTCTACTATCCAACCGAGGGGACGCTGATAAATACTTATCTCGAGTCTAACTTAATACCCGAAGCAAAGGATTTTACTTCTTTTTCAAAAATTTACATCTCTATTTCTAATTTTATTACATTTAAGGATAGAAACACCTTTAACTTTGGCGGATTAATTGGCGCTGGAGACCAAACTATGCCAATTACCGAAATGTTTTGGCTTGGCGGCGAAAACAATTTTTGGGGCTTGCGTCAAGACCAATATTTTGGTCGTCAAATTGCCAAATTTTTCTTCACTTATAGATACAGAATGCCCGTTAAGTCATTTTTTGATATGTATTTTTCATTACATTATAACACTGGTCGGGTTTGGCTCAACACAAGTCAAATAAAAATGTCCAGTTTTCTTCACGGATTTGGTTTATCATATTCTATTAGTACTCCATTGGGTCCGCTTACATTAAGTATAGCTAAACCTATGATGTTCGACCAAAAATTAGGTACGATTTTTGGCGAAACACAAACATATTTTAGTTTTGGAGTAAAATTTTAATAAATTTGATATTTATACAAACATAATTTAACTCAAATCGTCGTTTTTGGGGTGAAAGATTACAGAAAATATTTAGTACCCCAAGTGGTAGCCAAATTAGCAAATATTGAATTGATTGCTAAATTGGTTGTGGAAGGTTTTATCACGGGGTTGCATCATTCACCTTATCACGGATTTAGCGTAGAATTTGCAGAGCATCGTGCATACCGACCTGGTGATGAAATAAAATATTTGGATTGGAAGGTTTTGGGGAGAACAGAAAAATATTTCGTTAAACAATTCGAGGAAGAAACCAATACTCGTGCGATGATAATAATGGATGCAAGCGCCTCGATGAAGTTCGCCTCGGATGGTAATATTTCCAAATATGACTATGGCTCGTATTTAGCCGCATCATTAGCATTGTTG
>CALKJQ010000043.1 GCA_937995785.1 Candidatus Kapaibacterium sp. | reverse complement strand
TTCAAAAGTAATTTACTTTCGATTTTATTGTTTATAAAAATTATCGACCATAATTTAGATTGTGTTAGGATAATATATTTTTCATAATATTTTCCTATTTTTGTTGTAAATTCTGATTGATCTCTCAAAGTATCGAGTATTGTGGACGCTAAAAGTTCCATCTTTAAGTTATAAATTTGACAATATATAATATTGCTCCTAATTCCAACTAAAATATATCGATGACTATCTAAGAACAAATCAAGCACTTTATCCATCCCGAGATCTATACCAATTAAGTTGGATTTAGTCAACCCCTCCCATTTTACCAATGTTTCGGTGTTGGCTAACCAAGATTGTTTTAGAAAGAAATATACATTTGGAATTTCTTTATCCGAAATTAATTTCCCACCGGGATATTGATTAATTAGCGAAACAGTATAAGGAAAGGTATTGTTAGCCTTTAAGTTAGTCGTTGCACAAAAATAAACTGAAAAAAGCAGAATAATATTTAAAAAATTTTTCGAAAGCAAATTATTCACTTAATTTTAAGTCGATAGGTTCACCAATTTTAAGCGATTCTATTGCAGCAAAAGTTGCTTTGGTAGTGGCAACTATCGAATTGAAGGGTATTGGGAAAGCCACACCTTTATTGAGACTACTCACAACTTCTTTGATTTCCGCTTTAATTCCTTTGTCGCCATCATAATTGTGAACATATTTTTTGCCGGCACGATAGAATCGCACTGTTTTAAAATTATCCATTATTGCAGATTTACCTTCGCAATAAATTTCGCAGTATTCTTTGGGCATTGCCGGATCCCCCATCGATGAATAAATAACCGTACCCACCGAGCCATCAAGATACTTAAGCACAATTGTAACATTATCGAAATTGGAATAATCGGGTTTGTGGGTAGAAGCCGAATATGCAAAAACATTGGCGGGCAACGACTCCGTTAAATAATTCATAGTATCGATAAAATGACAGACTTCGCCAATTATTCTGCCACCATTTTCGGGTAGTTGCACCCAATGGTCTTTGGGAAGCAAACCAGCATTAACTCTATAAATAATATTCATTGGATCTTTGGTTTGGTCGAAATATTCTTTCAGTTTTTTGAATGGTTTGCTAAATCTGCGGTTAAACCCAACCATTACTTTGCCATTATGCTCTTCGTAGAGTTCAAGTATGTCATATAATTCGTCGGAGTCGATGCATAATGGTTTTTCGATAAAAATTGGTTTGTGGCTCTTTATTGATTCCATAACATACTTGGCGTGCGAATCGTGGCGAGAGGCACAAAATACCATATTTACATCTGGATCGGCGATTACCAAACTACCTTCGGAATATTGCCTTGCAAATCCAAATCGGTGGGCTACATTATGAGTGCTTAATGATGACGAATTTGATAATGCAATAAAATTAACGCCTTCGCTTTTTAAAGGTGGAAGCAAATGATTTTGTGCAAAAGCACCCGCACCAATAAACCCTATATTTATTTTATCGAGTGATGAATCGAAGGTTGTGGATTCAATAACTTTTTGGAACTTTGCAGTTCTTTCTTGATATTCAATCAATATTCCAAGGTATTTTTCGGAAACCTCGCCTGAAATAAGTTTATATGCTTCTGTTGCTCCAGAAATTGGATATTTATGCGTAGTAAGTTTTTTAAAACTCAAACTACCTTTAGCAAGCAAATCGATAATGGCTTGCATATTTCTGTTTTCTGTCCAGCGCACATAACCCAACGGGTAATCAATTCCTAATTCTTCGTAGATAGGGTCGTAGCGTCCTGGTCCGTAACTTGTTGCAATTTTCAATTCAAGTTCCTTACGGTAGAACACATCTCTTGACAAATTGATAGGAACAGCCCCTACGATAACGACCGATCCTTTTTTGCGTAATAGATCAATCGCCAATTCCACGGGCTGGTTGCTTGTGGTGGAGGCGGTAATAATCACCGAATCGAAACTGAGAGTTTGAGTTTGTGCAATCGCATCTTTAACGAAGTCGGGGCTGCTTGGAAAAGTGGCAATACATCCGAATTCTTTTGCTATCGAAAATGTAGATTGATCTATATCGAACCCAACCACATTGCAGCCATTTGCCTTTAACAATTGAACCGTTATCTGACCAATTAATCCCAATCCAATAACCGCAACATTGTCGCCCAATTTGGGATTGGCAATTCGAACTCCTTGTAGTGCAATTGCGGCCACAGTGGTATAGGCAGCGTCTGCTAAATCAACTTCCTGAGGCACCTTAACTGCTAAATTCTTGGGCACGGCACAAATTTCACTATGATTGGCATAACCAGCTCCAGCGATGGCAACTCTGTCGCCTAGCAAAAATTCGGGACAATCGGTCTCTATTACAACACCCGCAGCCGAATATCCCAGTGTTTTGTAGGAATCAAGCTTTGCTTTCACTCTGTCCAATGTGGAAAATATCCCTTCTTTTTTAATGAAATCCAAAACGAGTTTCACTTGGTCGGGTTGTCGCTTAATTCTTTGTAAGATGGATGATTTAGCATTATCTACTGATGTTTTTTCTGTGCCTGCACTTATTAACGAGAAACGAGTTTCGACCAAAATCCCATTTGGAAAGCACTGAGGAGGTGGTAATTCATCGACAATTACCTCGCCTGTTTTTTGATGTTGTAATACTTGTAACATTTTTTGTTAAATTCACTAAAAAAATAATTTCTAAATTATACATTTTTTAACTTTTAATATTAAACTTTTGTTCTGATTTTTCTTAATTTTATAATTTATATAATTTCAAGAATTAATAAACAATGAAGATAATTAAATATTTACTTTTCATCGTAACGGTTTCCGCTAACGTTTGTTTTGGGTATTTTAAAGATTCACAGATAAAACAATTGTTCCCATCAAACACGCGTTTGATTTACCAATTAAATAATAAATGGGATTTGACTACTCCCGAAGATACATATACTAATTTAAGTATTCCGCATCTCACCAATTCCAAAAGCAGGTTAATATATCAAAGGGAATTTACAATCGATAAAAATACTATCGACAAATTTAATTGGTCTCTAATATTCTTAGGAATAGCCAGCGAAATAGAAGTGTATGTAAACGAGCAATTTGTGGGTAAATTTTCGAGTAATTATTTGCCGTTCAATGTGGAACTGCCCCATAAAATTCTTACGCGTAACAACATTTTGAAACTTATTCTCACCCCTGATGCTAATTCAGTTAATTATTTTCAGAATGATATTTTTGCACCATCGCAACTTCGTGGCATCCCAAGAGATATTTTCTTGGAGGCTCGCCCGCAACTTTTCGTATCCAACTTATCCTTCAAGTCCAACTTGAACAAGGACATGTCCAATGCTAATCTTACTATCACTGTGGCAATCCAATCAAAAGATTTAGACAACTTATTCCGTACTTCTGTTATCGACACCAACATCAATAAGGTAATTCAAACCAAGCAATACTCCTATCAAATTCAACTAAGGGAAAAAGAAACCAAGAATGTTATTTCGCAAACAGATTACGTTTCGTTTGCCATAGATCCTTTTCGCGAAATAACTAAAAGCAATAAATTAAATATTACGAATTTTAAAACTTGGTCGCTCGAATCGCCAAACCTTTATGAAATTGTCTGCCGACTTTATTCGGGCGGTGCAATTATAGATGAATTTATTTCCAATTTCGCTTTTAGGAATTTCGAAATCGTTCAGAGTGCAGAGAATTCCTATTTCAAACTTAATGGTTCAAAATTTAGTTTTAAAGCAGTTGGCTATATCGAAAATTTTATTCAACAAGGAAAAATTAACCTACCTTCCAAATTCGACGAGGATTTCCGTCAGTTAAAGGTTTTGGGAGCTAATGCTATTGTGTTTAAATACTTTTATCCTAATAAGTATCTATTGGATTTATGTGACCGATATGGTCTTTTAGTTTTTATCGATCTGCCTCTTTATAATTTGCCAATCACTTCGATTTCGTCCGAAAACAATCTTGCATACTATTCCAACCAGGTAAAAAATTGCATTTCGGTTTATTCCTCCAATCCATCAGTTATTGGATTCGGATTAGGAAAAGGATTGGAGGATAGTCAATTAAGTTATCAAAATTTTATAACTAAATTGGGAAAATTAATTAAAGCAAATACCGATAAATTAATCTACAAAACTATTTATCCCGAAAACGAAAACATTTTTAATGAAAATATCGATTTTGTATTCTTTCAAACAT
>CALKJQ010000042.1 GCA_937995785.1 Candidatus Kapaibacterium sp. | reverse complement strand
AAATCATAGCGAGTTAAACCTTGATTCTTGAGTTCTTTCTCCACTCTTGTTTGAGTGGCAATTCCTGCGTGATCTGTTCCGGGAAACCAGCAAGATTCGTAATTCTGCATCCGTTTCCATCGAATGTAAACATCTTGGATTGTTATGTTTAAAACGTGCCCAAAATGCAAAATACCCGTAACGTTGGGAGGAGGCATCAGTATGCTATATGCGGCATTAGATGATTCGTCGTTGGTATCGAAAATCTTATTATCTATCCAATTGGAATACCATTTATCTTCGATTTCGTTTGGACTATAATTTTTGAGTGTGTTGCTTTCCATTTTATTATTATTTATAGAATTACAAAATTACAAAAATGCTTGTTAACAATTTTATTTATTATCACACAAGTAATCAATTGCTTACAGACCAAAAAAAACTCCTGACCTATCAAGATAAGCCAGGAGTTAGTTCGAGGTGTAAATGCAAACTTATTTACTTATGATAAATGGAATAGCGTAATTATTATTTCCATCAGCAATTAAAATAAAGTATTTACCAATTGCTAACGAAGAAACGTTGATTTTCAAAGAGTTTAATCCAGCTGGCAAATTAACTAATTCATTCTTTATTAATTTACCATCTTGGTTGATTATCATAATTTCATTTATGTTGTTAATCGATGTAAATTCGAAAACTATTTCGGAAGTTGCGGGATTGGGAAACACAAGGCTGTTGATATGATTTGGTTCGTCAACAGATGTACCCATCGTTGGCATCAACATAATTAATCCTAAATCTGTAACATTTGTTTCATCAACATTAATGAGTTTTTCGAATTTATGGAAACCGGCTTTCTCGATAGTGAAAGTATAATTACCCGATGGAACTCCCGTTATCACGAATGAGCCGTTTGCGTTACTTTCGTTGAAATTGATTAACGCATTTTGATTTTCTTTTAAATACAATTTGGCAGATGAAATTGCATTGGCTGATTTGTTGGCTTCGTCAAAGTTGCGTTGGTTATAAATTTCGCCCTTAATTATTCCACCACCTTGTTTGATTTCGAATTTTGGAAGTTGCACAACTATATTTTCTACTACATTTTTGCCATTCAATTCGATTCTCGTTGCTTCTTCGAAACTAATAGTAGCCAGATTATTTGCTAAATAATAACCGCAAGAGAACTCAGATGTTTTTTGGGTAGAAGCAAACACAACATACCTACCTTCTTTCAAACCTTTGAAAGCATAAAATCCATTGGCGTCTGTGTAGGCAAAATGTGATTTTTCTGAATAATCAATATTATCGTTATCCAATCTTATAGCTTCCACAAAGGCATACTGGATTGGATTTCCCTCGAAGTTAATCACTTTTCCTACAATTGCACTTTGGTAAGAAGGAGGAACATTGGCGACATCGAATTTAAAGTCTATACCGGTTAAATCTTTATCTAAAGTTATTATTGTAGCCTTTTCTCTTATGTAAGTTTGTTTATAGAACAAAGCTCTGTAATCACGATTTACATCTATTCCATTCATATTGATTGCAAAAGCAATAAATTTGAACATATCGGGCAATTCAATTTTGTAATTACCATTTTTGTCGGTATATACAGCATCGTAGTAATGGTAATAACCACCAATATTTGTCTTATCGTTGAAGCCTTCGAAATTTACCATTGCTCCAGGAATCGGCTGATTATCCTTATCTGTAACTTTGCCCTTAACAACAAAAAATTTGAAATCGGGGTTTTTCATAAACTTAAAATCGATTCCTGAATAATCTTTATCAGTTTTGATTATTGTAGCCTCTTTTCGATTGTAGGTTTGGTTGTAATATAAAATCATTGGCATATTCTTCATTCCCATTGCTTTATCTAAGTGAACATAAGCAACAAACTTATAATCTTCGGGTAAGCTTGCTTTGTAATGACCATTTTCATCGGTCATTGCGTTGAAAACAAAATGATTTTCGGGAATGTTTACTTCGCCGTTGGGTATCGATTCGAAAATTACGGGTAGATAAGCCACTGGTTCACCTTGTTCGTCGGTAACCTTACCCGATACTGTAAAGTAATTATTGCTTAAAGCCTCGATCTTCCAGTTTAATTCTTGATTTTCGCCACATTTCAAGACAATTTTATCGGCTTTTTCGAATTGTTGTGCATTTTTAAAGTAAAATGCTCTACCCATTATATCACTAAAAACCATAATGTATTCTTCGGCATCTGCTTCAATTTTATATTCGCCATCGATAATTTCGCTTCCGTATTGACGTGGATCGGTTGGTTTGTTAGAGTTGGGTGCTTTTGCTGGAAATAGATTTACATATCCATATTGAACAGGTTTATCATATTTATCTGTGATTCTTCCCGATAAAATAATTGGTTTTTCGCAATTATAGATGTAAATATCAAAATTTTGGTATGCTATCATTTTAGCGTCATTCTTTACATAAGCCGCAATACTAACTGCTGTATTGTTAAGTTTTTTCGTCGGTGTCCAAGTTATAACTCCGGTAGTGTTATCAATTTTCATCCCTTCGGGACCTTTCATTAACTTATAAACGAGTTCTAATTTTTCGTCGGGAAATGTTACTGCTTTCACCTCGTATTTATATTCTTTATTCAAAAATGCAAATCTTACGGGTTCACTAACAAAATAAATTCCTTTCTTGGGTGGCTCAAAGTTATTGAAAACAATAAAAGGTTGGGACTTAACTACGCTTCCGTCTTTCAGGTATATGAAAAGAGCATAAGAATATTCATCACCTTCCAATTTGTCTTCTGCTACGAAATTGAACAAGCCGTTTTTTTCTTGTTTAACATCTTGAACAGATAATTTTTTGAATTCAGTGAAAGCCTCTTCGTTAAATTCTTTGTATGCTCCTTCGGCTTTGAAGATAACAAATGTTTCAATCACATTATTACTGTTATCGAAAAACCATTGAAAGTAAACTTTTCCCTGTCCATCGTATTTTGCATAGAAGAAGTCGTTGCGTTGTGCTTGCACTAAATTTAAAGAAAAGAGTAGCCCAAAGATTGCTATTAGAATCCTTGAAGAGATTTTAAGTTGTTTTTTCATAATACACCTTTTAATTTAATTAACGAATTACTCAAAATAAATTTTTGACTATTTGATTATTCTCTTTAAAATAAATTACACATATAAATCAATTTTGGGACAAAAAAAACTGCCCAAACTTGGGCAGCTTTCAAAATAATTTGATTTATGTTTAAATTGACTATTTATTATCTTCGGTTTCGCGCAATCCAAAGATAATTTTCTTGGCAATTTCCGAGGCAATAACCTGCTGAACTTTGTCACCGCTCGTCAAATATTGTTCGATTGATTTTTCAACTCTTGTTTTAATAATCTCGGCTGTTTGTCCAACCAACGCATTTGCTAATTGGTGAATATCGGTTTGTTGACCACGTAAGGCTTCTAGCTGAGAACGATTGGCGTCTTCCATTTTTTTCAACATCTTGTCCATACGTTCTTCTTCTTCTGTATAGATAAGTGTGAAAGCCAAAAGCGAAAGCATAGTAAATTCCAAGAAAATTGCTAACAAGATGAATGAAGGTTTAGCAGCGGGAATGAATTTAAGACCACGAACACCAACTGCTACGATAAGGAATGCAGCACCACCATAAGCCAAACCGGTTACAAGATTTTGATACTTTTCGGTAATGTGGTGCGACATATACAATCTCAATCCTTTCATTATTGAGAAGTGGTTTCTTCTCCATAACAAAGCGTTCTTAGTATCCAAAATTTCTTTAACCAAGAAATCAGAGAAGAATTCTTTGATACGAGAATATAATGTGTTGTTTCTGAATTCAACTATATTAATATCATCGAAGAAAAAGTCTTCAAATTTGGCTTGTTTGTAATTGCCTTCCATATCTTCAGCCATTGTTCTGTTCCAAACCAATTTGAAGGCAGATTTAACCTCATCGAAGTCTTTCTCGGCTAATTTATCATCGGGCAAAGTGAGCAAATCTACAATTTGGTCCGAAAAACCAGTTTGTAATCTAATTTTTACTTTTGTATCATCGATTTGCCTATCAAAAAGCAATGCAAACAACCCAAGTCGTGATGGCAATAGAATTGTAACCAAAACTGTTATTACTAAAGCTAAGTCCAAAGCTAGAATTGAAAAACCAATCCAAGGCTCCAAAATGATTGCATTTTCGCCTAATATCTCACTTCTTGCATAGAATTCGTTGGCACCTTTCACATATCCATCCCTATCCATTGTTCTTTCGACAAATGTAAAGTCGAATATGTATTCTTTATTTATAGCATCTTTGGATATCTTGGCATCTTTACCTTTTAGAAGTGCTTCTTTATCTTTCGAAACCGAAGCATAGACCAAACCTTCAAATTTTACGAAGCCCATTTTTTCTAATTTCTCGCCTGATGGTTTGAATAATGAAACCACAAACTGGGACACACCCCAAGGAATAACACTAAATTGGAAAAACAAGAATAGAACAACTACCATTACTCCAAAAAGTCCTATGTGTTGAGCTCCAATTTTGGTTCTTTGTTGATGTAACAATACACCTTTCTTAGCCATTTTAACTCCTTTCGATTAATTTAATTTCTTAATAATTTCAAATTTAATTCAATTTACTTTAATACTAAAACATTTTTTGAAAAAAAGTTAAAAAAAATTCAATTTTATATTAATTTGTAATTAATTGGAAAGAAATTTGTAGTAATAATTATTACACATACACATTAGAGTTAATTCTTAAAGCAATAATTAATATTTTTTTTATATTTTTGTAATTATGAGAATTGCCACCCTAAATGCAAACCAGGTATCCACCAAACACGGAACAATCCGCGGTGGTTCATTTGTTTCGGCTATCTCCCACTTCTTTTCTTGTATTTCCCAAATAATCAATACAAGAGCAAATTCATAATCATTAATTAATTCAATAATCCTAACAAGGAGGATTTTATGTCGTTAAGCAAAATTGCTGGGCATCTTCCAAAGTATTTTGTGCCAGCGTGTGATGTTTTAGAAACTTTAAATGAATTTATTTTAGTCGATGGATTCGATTTTGTAATGGACTTAAATGAAAGTCGCGACTTTATTTTACGAGATTTAAGAAATGGTAAGGAATATCTCGATTTCTTCACCTGTTTTGCTTCCATTCCAATTGGATATAATAATCCAAAATTATCTAATGTTAATTTTATTGACTATCTTGGTAGGACTGCTCTAACCAAAACATCAAATTCGGATATATATACCGAAGAATATGCGACTTTTGTTAGAACTTTTGGTAAGGTTGCTCTACCAAAGGAATTTGCACATACTTTTTTTATTGATGGCGGTGCATTGGCTGTGGAAAATGCTCTGAAGGTTGCTTTTGATTGGAAAATGCGTAAAAATCTCGCAATAGGTATTAAAAACAAAGGTAATCAGATTATTCATTTCAAGCAAGCTTTCCATGGACGAACGGGCTATACTATGTCATTAACCAATACCGATCCAAATAAAACTGCATTATTCCCAAAATTCGATTGGCCACGGATAACAAATCCAAAAATTTTATTTCCGATGGACAATCATCTCGACGAGATAATTAAATTGGAAGAACAAGCAATTGGAGAAATCAAAAAAGCAATTAACGATAATCCATACGATATTGCGGCAATAATAATTGAAACTATACAAGGAGAAGGTGGCGATAATCATTTCCGTCCCGAATTCTTACAAAAATTAAGAATTATTGCCGATGAACACGATATTATGCTCATTTTCGATGAAGTGCAAACTGGTATGGGCATAACGGGTACATTTTGGGCTTTCGAGCAAATGGGAGTTACTCCCGATATCTTCGCATTTGGTAAAAAAACTCAAATATGCGGTATTGCCGCAACAAAAAGAGTTGACGAAGTTTCTGAAAACGTTTTCCGCAAATCAAGCAGGATCAATTCCACTTGGGGAGGAAATTTAGTCGATATGGTTCGTTCTACTCGTTATCTGGAAATAATCGAAGAAGAAGATTTGTTAAATAACGTTAGATTGCAAGGAAAAGTGCTTGCAGGAGAAATGACCAAGTTGCAAAACCACTATCCCGATGTTGTTTCCAATATTCGTAATCGTGGATTGTTTGGTGCTTTCGATCTTTTAAATGCTGATATTCGAAAAAAATTAATCGATGAACTGCTAAGCGAGGGTATGTTTATATTGCCTTGTGGAGAAAAATCAATACGCTTCCGTCCTGCTCTAAACATCAAAGCCGACACAATTGTTGATGGATTTAGTATGATCGAAAAAGCAATCAAAAAAATTCGAAATTAAAAATCGAGAGGAACCTAATTACCAAATTTTTCTTGAAAATCGAGTATTTTTATTTAATTTTGTATTCTTTGCATTAAGCAAAATACTCGGAAACGGTGAGGTGCGAGAGTGGTTGAATCGGGCGGTCTCGAAAACCGCTGTACCCTCACGGGTACCGTGGGTTCGAATCCCACCCTCACCGCAAGTTTCCAAAGCCCGGATGGTGAAACTGGCAGACACGCTACATTCAGGGTGTAGTCCGCGCAAGTGGGTGCAGGTTCGACTCCTGTTCCGGGCACCCTTATCCCTTAACTCCCAATAAACCCTTATGCAATTCTATAGTAATTATCCCTATCTTTCACGTATTGCTGTAGTGCTTTTTTTAATAAATTGTTTTCTTCTAAATTAAGATGCGGGTCTAATTGAAGTATCTCCTCGGCAATTCTTCGAGTTCGAGAAATAATGTCTCCATCATTAACCAAATCGATAAACTGAAAATCTGGCAAACCCGACTGCCTTTGTCCCAATATATTTCCAGGCCCGCGGAGTTGCAAATCAATTTCAGAAATTTCGAAACCATCGTTGGTCAACTCCATTGCTTTTAATCTTACTATTGCGGCTTTGTGGTCGCTTATATCTACTTTAGTTTGGCTAATTTGAAACTGGTATTCATTTTTGGTGAATAGAAAACAATATGATTGATTTTCGCTCCGACCAACTCTCCCCCTTAATTGATGCAATTGGGCTAATCCAAATCTTTCAGCGTTTTCTATCACCATAATCGTTGCATTTGGAACATCAATCCCTACTTCGATAATTACGGTTGAAACTAATATATCGAATTTTCGATTTAGAAAATCCAACATCGAATCGTCTTTTTCGTAGCCCAGCATTTGTCCGTGGAGCAAACCGACTTTAAACTCGGGGAAAATATCTTTCTCGAGATGCTCCTTGAATTCTGTAGCAGCTTTCAATTCCAATTTATCGGATTTCTCCACCATAGGAAAAACATAATAGCATTGCCTTCCTTGTTTAATTTGTTCTCTTATGAAATCATACACTTGAAGACGATTTTGGTCGAAAACAACTCGGGTTTTTATTGGTTTTCTGTTTGCAGGCTTTTCGCGAATAATCGATACGTCCAAATCGCCATAAAGTGTCATACTTAATGTTCGTGGAATTGGTGTGGCACTCATAACCAAAACGTGAGGATATATTTCTTTTCCAAAATGAGATTTTCGAGCAATTTTCCAAAATTCGGCTCTTTGGTTTACCCCAAATTTGTGTTGTTCATCTATTACGATATAGGCTAATTTATTGAATTGAACCGAAGATTGGAATAAAGAATGTGTCCCACAAATAATATTTGCTTTGCCCGACGAGATTTTTTCCAATACTTCTCGTCTATACTTGGAATTTAGGGATGACACAAGTAATGCGACATTAATTCCAAAATCTTTTAGAAAATTATTCATAGTTTTTTGGTGTTGGTCGGCTAATAATTCTGTGGGTGCCATAATTGCCACTTGATAGCCCGAATCGATTGCAGCAAGCATCGTAAATATAGCCACTAATGTTTTGCCGGAACCTACATCGCCCTGAAGCAACCTATTCATTGGTTTTCCACTTTGAAAATCCATAAATATGTCTTTTATTGCTTCGATTTGGTCATTTGTTAATTTGAAAGGAAGTTTTTTATACAATTTCACTACCCTCTCAGTATTTTTGGGTATAACCAATCCTTTTTCAATTTGTTTTTGTACATTTCGCAGAGAAATCAGAGCCAATTCAAAGAGCAAAATTTCTTCGAATTTCATACGAAATTGTGCTTTTTCCAATTCTGATATAGAATCGGGAAAGTGAAGTGTTTTGAATGTTTTATCTATCGATAAAAGTTGATATTTATCAATTATATGATAAGGTAAATTTTCATTTAAAGTTACAAGATTTTTAGATATTATTTGAATAATTGCATTACGAATATTATTTTGTGTAATAAAATTTTTGTTGAATGTTTCAGACATTTTGTATTTAGGCACTATTCCATCCTTTTGATATAGTTCAATTTCCTCTTCGTCGATTATTTCGATATCGGGATGAATAAATTTGACAATTGAATATCTATCGGTTGATGCAATGCCACTTACAAATAAGAATTGTCCTATTTTATATAACTTATCAAAAAATTGAACTCTATTAAAAAAAACAATATCGCATTTTGCTTTACTCTCATCAGTGATTTCCAACTTTAATATTTTCTTTCTTGCATTCAATTCTATCATTTTCTTATTAATAACTCTACCAATAATTTGGTGATGGCTTTGGAGATTTATCGATTTTAAATTAATCTCATGGAAAGTTAGCTTGCTTTCCATCTTCAATTGATTGGCAAGATTGGCGATGCTATTACTGTTATTTCGAACTATATAGGATTTGGGAAAATATCGTAATAAATCGTAGTATGTGGAGATACCTTCGCTTTTGAGTGCTGCAGCCTTTTTAGGTCCAATTCCTTTCAAGTATTGCAATTCGGATATATTTTCGTTTATATTCATTTTAAAAATTAATAACTGTTCCCAAAAGAAAGTTTATACCACGGTCGGGTAATCCGCTATTTGTTTCGTGATATCGATTCGTTAAATTGCGTAAAATTAATGAAAAAGAGGCATTTTCGTATTTTTTTTGGATTAGAAGGTTAATTAAATAGTTTGGTTTTATTTTTTCAATATTTTGGCTTAATCGATTATAAGAGTACATTCCATTAGTGTATTTTATGTTTAGTTCTAATTCAATAAAATCATAAAAAACGTGATAAAAATTAAAATTTGAACTAAAGTGTGGTATTCTGAGAAAATTACTCATTAATATTTCCTTTTTTGATACCCGTTGGAAGTTATAACATCCATTTAAATTAATAGTTATTGATTCAAAATTATATTGACAATCCAGCCCAAGTTCTGCTCCTTGGCTCAATCCGTCGTTGACATATTTATTTGTTGATTGTTCTAATGTTATAATATCTTGACCATAATAAAAATTCAAAAATGGTTTTATAATTAAATCCTTATGATATTTTATACTTATTGCATTACTTAAATAATACCATATTTCGGGTTGGGTATCCAAGTTGCCTTGATAATCATCAGAAATTTTGTAATAATTATTAATGAAGGGCAAGAAATGTTTCCGTGTGAAATTGTTGGTAAAATATTTTGAAGAATCAATTTGATAATAATTTTTCAATTCAAAATTAATTGTAACTATATTTTTCGGTAAGTTACCCAAACTTGAATAAAGAAGTGCACGAGAATTGCTACTCAACGATAGTTGTATATTGCCATAATTATAATCGAGTTGTTGCGAGATACCAATTTTTAAATTTTCTGCTTCAATTCTCGAGCGAGATTTTAGAAAAGTGCTATTAACTAAAAATAAATCTTGTGAGTAGGATAAGTTTATTAGTAAAGGATTATAAAAAAATCTTGAATCATATTCAATTGTTGAATTCAAACCATAGTTAAATTCTTCAATCTCAAATTCATTATTATAAATGTCGAAACTAAAAATTGAACTATCTATCGTAGTTGAGTAATTTCTCAGAAAATTCTTGAGAAAGATATTACCCGAAATTTTAATAAAGTCCGAAAATGAATTGGAGAAATTGATT
>CALKJQ010000041.1 GCA_937995785.1 Candidatus Kapaibacterium sp. | reverse complement strand
TTGTCCGGGAACATATCCCTCTTTATACTTCCATTTTTCTGCTGTTGAATTGGTTCGTCCCATATTTGCGTAATCGATTGCGAATTGAACACCACCAATATTCAAAGTATGTGAGAAGTCGATTGTATGCTGACCATCTTTGGAACGACCAGATAAGTAGTATTTATTAATTTTGTCGATCGACGACACAGTAGTGCTTGCGAATGGTTCGTAATTAGCTCGAGCCATTGCTCTTTTTGCTCGTAGTGGACTTGTGTTATACCCGTCTCCTCTCGAATTGATCCAAGCAAATGGCACTAATAAGTGTTTGCCAATGAACTCATTTGTTCGAGGGTTCAATCTATCTACTCCGCCATAACCCAAGTTACGAATATCGGGATAGGCTCGAGTTGGGAAAGTAGCACGTAACGATGGTGTTGGACTTTCTTGCACGTAAGTAGGCACATTCATTGCTGGCATATCAACGGGATATGATTTTTTAACTGAATCGGGACCTAATTCGCTGGCACGGTTGAATGTGGTTAAGTTACGAACTTTTATTGTTAAGTAATCAACCTCGAATTCAGCGGTTTGTTTGTTGTTATCTCCCCACCATAGGTTAAGAACATCTTTTCCACCTGGCATAAATTCTACTTCATACACGCCAGGTCCGTTATTAAACGAACCGTCAACCGTATAAACGGGACTGATTGAATAATCCACACCAATTGGTTGAGTAACAATAATATCATCGTAGCCCTTTATCCTATTTACGTCGTCTATTATGTTAATTGGCGTAACTGCATCTTCATTTGGAGACTTAGCAGTAGTAATTGTTAATGAATCGGGACGATAGCGACCGCCATATTGATGAATTGTAAAGTCGAAACCAAATCCAAATGTACCGTAAGCAGGAGGTTGCATTGCTAATGTATAGCAATATGCGGGGTCGGCATCTCGGAAAGTTCCCGTAGTGAAACGACCGGTGCGAGTTCGAATTTCTTTATTATTCATCGTACCAAATGTGATTTCTTTTCCCGAAATTGAGTCGACAATAACTGAATCAGCAAGCACAAATGATCCCGCATCTTCAGTGAATGAACCACGATACAATGGATTACAAGGTTGATCTTCGTAACTTATCAAACCTTCGAATAATATTTTATTTGTATTCAAATCCTTCATCACAGCACGGGTTTGATACAAACCGAATTTGAATGCACCAGTTTCGCCACGGCCAGGGAAGTTAATTGTATTTTGTCGCCAAAATGGATAAAATGTTAATTCTAAATCGTGACCCGCAAAATTCTGGAGGAAGCGATCTTTGTCTAAAGTATAGAATTTAAAATTATACAAACCACCGATTTTCAGAGAATCCTCGGGTGTAATTATTATTTTAACTTCTGGATCTTCCGAAACAGTTGCCGCAGTTGGTATCACTCTTGTAAAGTTTGGCAAGCCTTCGGAGGCATCATTTGATTTTCGTGGTGTTGGTTGATTATAATCGCCTTCGTCATAGGCAATTAAGGAATAAACATAAGGTATATTGTTAATCAATCCCTCAGTTTTTGTAGGATCGACGTTTTTGGTCAACTTAGCATCTTTGTTGTCGTCGCCAATATCGATGAATACTCGTCCATCTGTAACCTCGGTAAAGTAAGGCACAATACAATTCTTTCTTGCGCGATAGGATTGTTCCCAATCAGGAAAATCAACTTTGGCTTTACCTTCGAGCAATGATGTGTAAACAAAATTAAGCACATTGATAACGTGATTGGTATCGTTCATTTGTTGAACAACACTTCGGTGGGTTAAGACATCCATAAAGAAGGTTTGTTTGCCTCCTCCCATATTAACACCACGTAGTGAATTCAACACAAGCACTGTGTCGATAGTAGTTCTAATTGTATCAGTTTTTTTGGTTGTAGTGTCATACATTGTAAAGGTTTTACCAATGTAACCATCTTTGAATGGAGTTTGCTTCAACAAAGAGTTGATATAGGCGGTATCAACTTGGATGGTTGATTTACGATAAAATAGCGGGTTGTATGGTATTAACGCATTATTTAATTTTACAACACCAACCATAACGCTATCGAATAATTTAATTCGTTGTGCCGGGTTATAAGTAATAGCACCTTTTGTTAAATCAATTCCATCTTCGGCTAACATTTTGGCATATTCTTTGCCCCAGGGGAAGGAATATGCAGCAGTATCTATATAGCTTAGGAAAGGCATTGCCGACTTAGTTTGAGCAAAAACAGAAGCACGATTAGCATACAAGCCACCTCGGATCAATCGCATTACACGAATAGCCATTGTATCGATTACCTTTCCACTTGCGTCGGTATATGGTCCGACAATAGCCAAACTATCGAAAAGTGGCATATTGAGGTTATTAGCATTTCCTGCTCGTAAGTATGACTTTTCGAAAGGTTTTGGCAATTCCCAAGCAGCGATTTGTTTCCATCCAAATGGACCTTTTCCACGAGGATAGTTGCCACCTCCAGCAATTTGATTAATATCGAATGTGTCTAAATCGGCACGACGAGCTCTGTATAATTTTAATCCCAAGAAATCCAATCCTTTTTCCCAGGTGTCGACCGACATTTCTGCTGATTCGTCCCATTCAATAGCAACGCCACCATTCATACTTTTAGTTTTAATAAACACGCTTCTGTCGGGTGGAGTAGGGGCTTGGAAATTATTGTCGTAAACTTGTTGAGCAAATTTATCCTTACGAATTAATTCTTCCATATCTTCCCAAGAACCATCGGCATCAGAGCCTTTTGTGGTATTTGCTAAAATGATACCAACAATAACTCGAGCCGTATCGCCTGTTCGCATCGAAAATGGACCTGTTGCCATAAGGAATCGCTTATCGCCAGGACCGGTATCACCATCGCGAATTGAAGAGGCTATGTAGTTATATCTATCTTCGGATTCTTGTTTATCTTCTTCAATCGACCAATTGCGGAATGTTACCAACCCAGTTTGTTCATCGTTGGAGTAATATCTTTTATCTTTACGTAGATAGCCATTCGCATCCACTGCTGGAGATTCCAAAAAATCGAAACCTAAATAGCCAAATCCGCGATTTCTTTCGCCCGCATCGGAATTGGACCATTGAACAGCAAGATTTAGTGTTGGATCCAGGTCGTAAAACTTAACTCTGTCGTTGCCAGCTCCACCACGGGAGTTGGTTGTAAGAGCAATATCGACGTCCATCACCGGAGCTAACCAACATTCGTGCAAATCTTGACCGCTTTTGTTAATCATATCATATCGAAGGAAAATAAAGTCTTTGTAATCACCAAAACCCCAAGAATAAATTGTTTTTTCGAATTGAATACGAAGTGGGTAGCCATATTGAGACATTTTGGATACACCACCTTCGTAATAATTCAAATCGGTATCTTTGAATGTTGCAAAAATATCTTCGCCCGAAATAAATGCTGGTCCTTTTGGATATGTTGAAGTATTTCTCATTGATTCTTGATATACAAAATGACCAAAGTATCTATTCACCTTTAAAGTATCATTTGGCAAATCATCCCAAATGGGCCAATTGTATTTTTCTGCAGGTTGCAGTGGCGTTCCGTCTCCTTTAAAATCGATTGAAAACACTGTTCGATATTTATAAATATCATCTTTGTTCAAGTAATCACCATCTTCGATGCGACCGGGCACCAACCACGATTTTCCTGAATTTGGGTTATAGGAAACAATTACATATTTTCTCATTGTTTCTGCAGAATCGGGGTGTGGCTTATATGGTTTACGAGCGGCAAACCATATACCACCACCAAAGATATATTGGTTCTGCGAACCACGGGGCCAAATACCGCCACCAAGCGAACGAGCTACGTCCAAACCAAAAATACCATAATTTGATGTATAAAAATCAATGTTGCTTATGGTATTTTTCTGAACATCGAAAACACCGGTGTATGATTTTTGTATTTGATTACTTTGGTTATTTGGATTTTTTTTGTCTGCTCCAACTCGGTATTCGGGGGCGAGATCGGCTAATGCGAGATTTCCCATAATGAAAATAAAGAGTAGAGCTAGTATTGTTATTTTTCTCATATTTATTTACCTTGTTTATTTCTTATTAATTGAATCTGATTCTAAAACCAAAATAGACTGTTCTTGGTCCCAGATAGTTGCCTAAGAACGACAATGCTGTTTTTGCATATCTAATATAGGATTCGTATTTTTCGGGTTGAGTAACTATACCGTCGTTGTTGTAGTCCGAATTGGCATTATACAATCGGTTGCCGTATGAATCATATTGGTCGGCAGTAAACGAAGAAGGATTTTCGTAGTTTGCTTCTTTGAACCAAGCAGTAGAGTTAAAGTCGCCAATTCTTACTTCTAAAGTTCTGCCATTATCAATAGGATCCCCGGTTGCAGAATAAATTGCTCTGATTGGTTTTCGATCTAAAATATTGTAGACATCGAAATAAATATCCAACCAAGTATTGCCAACGATATCACCAAATATGTCCTTCATATTAAAGGATTTTGTTAGTTTCCCGTTTAATGTCCAGAACGAAGGTTGACGTTCGGCATTGAATTCTCCGAGAGTACGACCATCTTTGTCAGTCTTAGTATATGGTGAACCAGTTCGCCAACTTCCCTGCAAATTGATGTTTGTATTTTCCAAAATGTTAATTCCAAATATTGAAGGACCTTCGCCATCCATCCAAATTAAATTTCCATAACCTTTGAACCAATGCGTAATGTCATCTGGTTGTGGATATACAGATAGTGGATAAGCCAATTTATCGGTATATGGATCCTTGCTCACAGACAAGTTGGAGGTAGCTCCTGGTGCTGTTCCGTCAAATTTAGAGATAGTATAATTAAATTGCAGTAGCAAATGATCGCCAGCTGGTCTTTTTGTGAGTTCGAATTCCAATCCTCGTGATGTTGCATATTCGGTAATAGTATATTGATAATACGGAGTTGGTATAGCCTGAACGTATTGTGTCCCTAACTGGTTATACTTGTCGTTGTAATATGCTGTTGCAGAGAATGCTAAATAATCATTGAATTGTTGATTAAACGCTACTTGATAGGCGTTTGTTCTTTGTGCTTCGATATTTGGATTACCAATTAAACTGGATGAACGCAATATATCGACAGCAAAATTATCATACATAAATTGATATTGTGGAATTTGGAAATACAACCCATAAGATATACTGATATAGGACATTTCTGTAATCGAATACGAAACATTTAATCGTGGTGAGATGCGATATTTAATATCTGCATCCACAAATCCTGTGTCTGAACTTATTGGAATAAAGAATTGTGATGGCACTCTGGTTTTCGAGTTAGGATTTAACAAATCTAAACGAACTCCAGGACTTATAATTAAACCTTTATATTTAATCTGGTCTTGAACATACAATCCCATATCCATTGGTTTGTAGGGCTTGCTCGTTAATTCCCAAACTTTTTGGTTGTCGGCATATAAATTCCCGCCAAATTTATCTGTATAAATATCGAAGAATGGATTTCCGTCGTAAGGGGAACCATTATAATGGCGATGAAATTCATACAACCTTACTTGCAATCCTGATTTAAAATAATGCGAAAAATCTCCTGTTTCGAATGCATTAGTGTAATGTCCACTAAATTCCCAATATGTTCCATATCTAATACTTACATCGGCTGCAGTACCAGTTGTTGCAAAGAAGTTTTGCAAACCATAAGGATTATTGGTTCCTCCCGAATAGCTATTACCTTCGTAATAACCTGTTAATGGATTTCTTTGTGGTTGATCTCCACTGAGATAGCCATCGACCGATTTTCCTTCGGCAGTCAATCCCGTAAATTCATCAATGATTTTATCGCCTACTATTCTGCCATTTACTTCTTTACCTTTTACTAAAGTGCCACCTTCGATAACGTATATATCGCGTGGTTCCAAAATTTCAAATCCCGTAAAGAAACTTGGTCCTTTGGTATTAATTTCGTGGGTAACTGGGTCGATATATCTTCTGCCCGTTTCGTCGTTGTTGGTGTTTCTCGAAATTGTAATTTCATAGAAGCTTGTTGGTGTTAGAGTATGGTTTATTCTTCCCATAAAGTTATATACTGTTTGATTACCAACCGGAAGTTTAGCAACGTTTTCGGGAACTCCATTTGGTTTTCCGTTCAAAATACCTTCATTTGTGGCATAAAGCCAACCCCAACTTCCGAATTCTGCAGATGTTAAACCATAGTTGGAACCAAGAATAATACCAATATTATCGGTCAATGCAAAACGAATACGTCCCGTAATATTTTTTCTCCAAGTACCTTGATGTGGTATTTGACCTAAATTATTTCCAGCGGGGTCGTATATTTCGTAACTATTTCCACGAAATTCTTCTTGGAAATAATTAGTTGAAATATAAAATGTTGAATTCTTTAAATAAGGTAAAGGCAACGGACCGCCCACACCAAAGTCGATTGTGTGTTCATTGGCGGGTTGTAATTTTGCACCTTCGCCGGCTTTTACGGGTACCCATTTGTTATCGCGTCTTTCGAGATCCAATCCAAATGCTTGACGACCCCACAAAAATGGCATTTCGGTATAATATGCTAATATGGATTCGTAACGATCGGTTTTACCCGTTTTTAGTGCAGTATTAACAATACCTCCTTGTGCTTGACCATATTCAGCCGAAAAACCGCCCGAAAGAACTTGAACTTCTTCGGTTCCGTATTGACTTACCATTGGATAGTAACCCGTACCGCCAAAACCCATACCACCGGTGAACTGGTTACCAACATCCAAACCATCAACTAAAAATTTTGTATCTGTCGAACGAGAGCCACGAATACTAAAACCTGCACCGGCATCACGAACGCCTGCACTCAAGCCAACGATACCCGTTATACCTTGTGCTGTGGTGTTTTTTATATCGTCGCTACTAATGGTCGAAGATTTGCCAATCGCATCCTTCGACACCAATGGTCGTTGTGCGACAACAACAACTGTTTCGCCTTGCACACTCTCGTCGAGTAACGTGAAATTAATTTCTGTGGTTTCATCTGCGGTAATTCTTATTCTCTTAATTGCTTCTTTTTTACCAACAGCACGAACTTGAACTTCATAGTTGCCTGCAGGTACGTTAACTATCGAAAATGAACCGTCTCGATTGCGAACGGGGGCTCCCAATGTTGTGCCAACTATTCTTACAGTTGCCCCAAGCACGCCCTTTCCTTCATTATCTACCACTTTCCCTTTAAGAATACCATAAACGCTGGCATAAGATGCTGTTGGTATTAGGAGTGATAGAACAAAAATTAGATAAAGGATTCGTTTGAACATAAATAATCCTATGTTTATTTTCAAAATATTATTTAATAACATTCAATATTCTTGTTTGTATTTTGTTATTGCTTATGATATTGATGTAATATGTACCAGTTAATAAACCAGCAGTATTGATATTGATTGAATGCATTCCGTCAGCAAGTATTCCATCATAGATAGTTGATATAACTTTGCCTAAGGCATCGGTTATAAATATCTTGGTATTTGCACTGGTGGCATTGAAACTTAAAATTGTTTCGTTGTTTGCGGGGTTAGGATAAAGATTAACAAAAACTGGTAAATCTTTTGGTTCTTCAACCGATGTTACTTGCGAAACGTTAACATTTGCCAACAACACCCATTGCTTTCTTAAATATTGACGGAATGCGGTATTATAGTTTTCTGTTTCATCAAATATTGTGTGCAACCCCATAATTGGAATGTTGGTTAAATCGTTTGGTAATTCTTCGGGCATATGAGTATCCCGAATTAGTAAATTATCGCTTGTAAGATTTTGTGCTGGATACCACTTACCCGAAGCTACATCATAAACAGTTACGAACATATCATTTGTCTGGTATCGATAGCTGTTTTCATTAACCCATTCAACTCCTAACAAATCCAACCATTTTACTACTAACTTCTTTTCATCTGCAGTTTTGCTTATTTCAAGTTCGATATCCGAGCCACTTGCAACTGATCTTCCTTGGTCATCCAAGAAGTTCACCCAAAGCCCCTCGACATCTGCTAATTTGGTGATTGACCATTTGGCAGATGCATTTTCGTACTTCACTGCGAGAACTTGGAAAGTTCTGTCTGAATAAGCTTTGGCTGCGTTTGATTCTAAAAATAATACAACAAACCAAACATCGCCATTTTCCATTACTGTGAAATCTTTGGAATGATAGCCAATAAAGCAACTATCGGGATTCAATCCTAACGAAGCACCATATTCTTTATATAAATTAGGTGGGTTCACGATGAACTTACCCCAAGTTTGACCTTTGTCGGTGGAAATCGAAAAACCTACTTTGGCGGCTTTTACTTCGGGATTGGTTACAAAATTGCCATTAACTCCGAGGTACCAATCTCCATTTTTACGAAAACGAATGCCAATTAATTCTTTTGGAACTGATGCCACTGTGTCGACGGGATAGAAAATTGAAGTTTTCCAATTTTCGGGAATTCCAGTTTTAACGGGCATTAAGTCTTCGGTATATCTATAACCAATATTACCATTATTTGTGAGACTTCCGCCTTGAGGAGTAACGCCGTTAATTCCATATAAACCGAAAGCAGCGCCTTTCTCAAATCCAGCAACAGAAGCATCGGATACGCCCCATTCATACACATTATTGCCATCGTTGCATTTGGTGGAAAGCTGCAATTCTGTTCCAAGCGAGTTAGAGGATAAACCAATTACGTATCCTTTCCATTCGCCAGCAGCTTCGTTCACAAGCGATGCTGTCCAAGCAACGTGAATTCCGTTTTCGAATTCAAAGAAATTCATTGTTGGATAGCGACCTCCTCCGTATTTGTATTTGAATTCATCATACAACACAACTGGTTTTGCCCAAGTTTTTCCTAAATCTTGCGATAATCGTAAAAATAAATTATTTTTTGTATTTGTTTCGTTCACTCCTTGTTCATCGGGATTTCTGTCGCCACGCTTAATAGTTCCCAACAATTTATACTTTGCTGAATAAACAAATGGTGTAGTACTTCTTGAGTGGTAAGACAGTGAATTTGCCAAGGAATCGATTTTATACCATACTAATTCTTCTGCTAAAATTTTGTTGTTTGAAACCTTTGGTGAGAATTTATCGTAATTATCAATAACACCCAGACAAGTTGGCTGTTGATAATAATGAGCCCGCTTTGGTAAAGGTTCGTCGTTTGCTGCTTTTAACATATTAACCGCAAGGGTTAGAGTGAAAGCAATTGTTAAGATTTTGTAAAATTTCTTCATAATACACTCCGATTTATTAATTGAATAATAATAATTGTTGTTTCCAAAACTTGTAAATTACTAAAAGTAGTTAAAATACAAAAATCTTAGTTTTGGCTAAAAAGTAAATTTCACTCCATAAATAAGTGAAAACGCCGAATTAATCCTATTGATCTGGTTTTCATTAAATGAGCCTTCGAATATTCTTGCATCAGTTCCTAACGTTAGAACAATTCCTCTTGTTAAATTATACTTTGCAAGAAGTTTGAGCGAGCTTATCACTCCATTGTCAGTTGCACCTAAAGAAATTCGGGAAGAAATGTTGATGTCTTGGATATTTAAAAAGTTTCTTTCGAAGAAAAATCCAACCCAGAAAATTCTTTGGTTAATCACTTCAATTCCTTCTATGCGAATTAGAACGGGATTTTCTGAAGAATTATTGTCTTGTTCGAGCAGCGAAAAACCATTCAAGCCACTTTTGGAAGGTTTGGCGGAAATATCAGTGATTTTTTTTGTATTGGCTTTGAATTCCATAAAACCAGTTTCCAAGCCAAGGCTTGTTCCTGCAAATATTTCGGCAGCAAAGCTCTGAGTGAATGAACTTACAATTTGATTGGCGCTACTTACACCGATTTGTGCAACATCCGAACCAAACAAGGAATTAATTTCGATATTAGAATTATTTATCAATGTTGTTTGAAATATATTTGAAGTAATATTTTGAATTATGGGGTTTATCGAAAACTCTTCATTATAGGGATTATTGTTTGATAGTGCATTTGATTGCATTTGTTTTGGGATGAATTTGTGTTTGTCTGTAATTTTATCATTTTGTGTTAAAGGGTCATCATTATTTTCAGTTTGGCGAGTAGAAACAAAGTAAGGGTATTGGTTTATGGAATCGGTTTGGTTACTACTAATTATGGATAGTTCTGAGCTGAAATCAGTATTATCGCCGATTGATTGATTATCTATGTTTTGTTCAATCTTTTGTAATTGTGTTGGTTCTTCGGAATTGAATGTATAATTTATTATAGAATTTTTTGTAATATTTGTTTTGTTATTTGGTAAATTAGATTGGTGGATAAATTTTTTATTATCAGTACTTGAAATAGAGTTGGTTTTGGATTTTAGGGTTTGATTCGAGAAAGTGAGTAAATTAATTTCGGGGTTTTGAATAGATATTAAAAAAGTGAAGAAAACAACAGCAATCAAAGCTGGAATAAGAACAAAACGGGTTGCATATTGCCTTCGTACTTGCTTACGCATTATGCTAAGTTCATTGTCCAAAACAATCTTATTTGAAATTTTCAACCCAACTTCGTTGATAAAATCCTCGGGGTATTCGGTTTCATTGTTGATTTTATCGATTTGATAATCAATTTCGAGAAATGATTGAAAATCCTCTCCGAGTTCGGGGTCATTTTTAATTATATCCCTAAGGGTTTTATCCTCATCCCGGGTAATTTCACCATCTAAATAACGAAATAATAAATTATGTCGCTTCATTTATTTCCTTTAGCAAAGGTTTCAATAATTCTTTTAATTTTAGTCGAGCACGGTGAACACGAACTTTAGCGAGTGATAGGTCGATTTGGAGAATATCGGCAATTTGGTCGTAGGCAAGGTCCTCCATATCTCTCAAAATAAAGGCTTCTTTGAGTGCAATCGGCAATTGGTTTAGTTTTTCTTCAATTTGTTCTTTAATGCCAATGCTAAGGTGCCTTTTGGGATTGAAGGAGACTTCGATATTGTCGATAGATGTAGTGTTTTTTCTTCTTCTAATGTAATTAATGCAAGTGTGGCGAGCTGTTGTATAGAGCCAACACTCAAAGTTCTGTCCGTTAAATGAACTTCGATATTCATAAATCCTAATAAATGTTTCTTGAAATGCATCCTTTGCCACATAATCACTTTCCAACATTCTCAGACAAAATCGATAGACTTTCTTGCTATAAATCTTGTAAAGAAAGTTGAACGCTTCCACATCACCATTGGAAAACAGCTTTGCAATTTCGTTAATTTCTTCTTTAGTGATATTTTTTTTATCGAAATTCATTTTTTTATTTTTGCTCTACGATATATAACAATTCAACAAGTGGAAAAGTTACAATTCACCTAAATTTTTTTTATTTTGTTTATTGCTAAATCAACAATTGGACATTATTCAAAATTATGAAGAAAAAAATATAAAATTTGCTGCAAATACAATATTTTTTATTAATTTTGCTTTATAGGTAGAATAAAGTAATGAATTTATGAAAAGGCTTTTATTTTTAACTTTAATTATCGTATCAAGTTTGGCAATATATGCTTCGAGCACTATTATAACTTCTTTTAGAGCCCTATCAAATGGTTCGAATATTTCAGTTGAATGGACAACCAGTAACGAAAACAACATAAATTCATTCGAAATTCAACGTTCCTCGAATTCTTCACCCTTTAAAAAAATTAAAACAATTGATGCACAAGGCAAACCATCGGATTATAAGTTCATTGATGAAGAAGCCTTTATGAAAGGTGGCGAGGAAGATCCAAAAATTCAAGCTGACAAAATTTATTCTTACCGCATCAAAATTTTGATGAGCAATGGCTCCGAGGAATTGTCCGACCCTATTTCTGTCGTTAATCAAACCAATAGCATTCGTCGCACTTGGGGTATGATTAAGGAAATGTTTAGATAAACATCCAAACTTTTTACTAATTTCAATTCAAATTCGTTTAAATTCATTATTTTTTGGGAATGATGAAATTTTTTTTCTTTATATTATTTGCAGCTTTTGCTTTATTACCCACTTTGAATGCTAATGATGATTGTTGCGACCAATTAGCAAACGATTACCGTTGCGGAACTTTTTCGATACAAAACAAAAAGATTAAAAATAAAATTCAAAGAAGAATATACTTTGGCAATGATGGTCGTCCCCAAAATCAATTGAAATTTGATAGCCCAAACAAGCTTTTTACAATCCACTACGACACTACGGGGGTTCATAAAGTGCCTCTGTCGGACAAGGATAAGAATGGCGTTCCAGATTATGTTGATTCTGCCGCTTATTATGCAGAAATTGTTTACAAAAATCAAATAATCGAAATGGGCTTGCCCGATCCAACTAATGATAGTCTGGGAGGTGGCACGCTCGGCTACGACATATACCTTTTAGATATTGGTAATGGCGATGAATTCCCCGATTCCAATGGAATTCAAGATCCTGGAGGTATGTATGGTTTCACCATAAACGATTTGGAATTGTCTCCACGGACAACACATCCACGTTATACTTCATTTATCGTTATCGACAACGATTTCTCTCCCACCGATTCGGCAAGACCGCCAGGAGCAAAACCATTTAGAGTTTTCAAAACAACCGGTATTGATGCCCTAAAAATTACCATAGCACACGAATTCAATCATGCAATTCAATTCTTTTCGGGATTTGATGATTTTGGTTTTTCGGGGATTGCAGAGATGCTAAGCGTTATGTTCGAAGAGGTTTGTTTTCCCGAGGTTGATGATTACTTGCAATACACAAGGTCGCTATTCAAAACGCCAGACCAATACAGCTTTGCCACATCCAATCCAACAAATGGATACCGCTATTCAATTTTTTTTATGATGCTTTATCAAAAATATGGAGCAGACTTCGTCCGAAGTTATTTTAATTACTTGAAAATGGGAATTAATGCTTATCTTGCCATCGACTTGGTTTTGATGAAGTATAATTCGTCAATGAATGCCGAATGGATGGAATTTCTTCAATGGATTTACTTCACTTCGTATCGTGCTCTTCCCGGCAAATATTTTAGCGATGCACCTAAAATGCCCGAAATATCTTATACGTCGGAAAGGTATTTCAACAGCCCTTCCGAAACTTTCTCGGGAGAAGCATCAACCTATCAATTTAGAGCCGATAGAATTGTTTTCGCTAACCAATTCCCGCTAAGCAACGACACCTTGACAATTATCACTTCTCACATCGATTCTATTTCGGCTATCAGCCAAATACAATTTAAAGACAATTTTGTGCATTCAATCATCGATGAACCAAAGCAAGGTTACAATAGGATTTTTATCAATTCGGCATCGAATTATTATTACAAGTTGTCTTCAACAAGGTCGAATACAAAATCGATTTTGTTCGAAATTTCGGGTGTAAATACCTCGCCACTTAAATCCACATACCCTAATCCCATATTTACAAGCGATACTAAATATGTGTATTTCCCCGTGGACGAAATGGCAAAAATTGGTGAATCCGTCGAATTAACGCTCTTCAACTCAAATATGATAGAAATTTTCAGAAGTAACATCCCGGTCTCGATTATTGCGAATAATCGTGTTTTAATTTTCAATTTAGAGGATTTTGATAGAACTAGAAATTTGGAAACAGGCGTATACATATTTAATTCTAATTCCAAAAATGGCAATGTTTTGGGGAAATTCTCGATAATCAACAATTAAATCACAAGAAAATGAAAATTTCAATTCAAAATCTTTCGAAAATCGTAAACCAAAATGAATTAGTATTCAAAAATATTTCTTATCAATTCGTTCAAAACAAAAAATATGCATTAGTAGGTCCGAATGGCTCTGGCAAATCAACACTATTGAAAATTATTTCGAACAACATAAAACCAACCAAAGGTAGTTTAGAATACGAAATAGATGGAAAAATCATACCCTTGCACAAAAGTTTCTCCTATTATGGATATGTTGCTCCGTATTTGTCGATTTATGAAGAATTACTTCCATTGGAACACATTAAAATTGTATCTAAGATTAGAAGCATTCCATACTCGGATGAGTTAGGAATGGATTTGTTACGAGAATTTGAATTAGAGAAGCATTATTTAAAACCTATCAAATTTTTCTCGTCGGGAATGAAACAAAGAATGAAATTTCTACTATCAGTGCTCCATAAGCCTTCAATTTTATTTTTAGATGAACCTTTTTCGAATTTGGACAATAGAGGTATTGAAATTTTATCGAAAAATATAGATAATTACACAAAAAATGGTATTTTAATAATTGCAAGTAACGACAATAGAGAAATTTCGCTAACAGATATTTCATTAAATATACAAGATTACAAATAGTATGGAAAACTATAAGATAATCAATTTGAGCTTTCTTCGCAATAGGAAAGAGATTTTGGTAACTTTTGATAATAACATAGCAATTAAATTACCTCTCGATCTGGTATTACGTCTGAAACTTAAGAAAGGGGCAATTTTATCGGAGGAAGATTATAAAACAATACAAAAAGAACTTAGCCTTTTTCAAGTGCAAACAACTGCTTACAACAAAGCCACTTCAACTTTTAAAACGCGTTTTCAATTAAAAAAAATCCTAACACAAAAAGGATATCCAGAAGACGAAATAGAAATAGCAATCAAAAAGTTAGAGAAACTAAATATAATTAACGACGAGAGATATGCTCAAAATGTTTTTGAATATCTAACGACTAAGAAAACCTATGGTAACAACAAGATAAAACAGTACCTAATCCAAAAAGGGGTTCCACGAAAAATCATTGACAAAGTTATTTCCAGAGAATCCCAAAAAGTTGACCAAGACGAATTAATAATTAGTTTTTACGAACGCAATGTTCAAAAGATCAAAAGAAAAAAACTTACTCACAGAATTCCCTATTGCTATAGAATGCTCCGAAATGCGGGATTTTCTATCGAAACAATTAACAACTTTATAAACAAATTCAAACCTGAAATTATCGAGTTATGAGATCTCATACCACTAATTGGATATTGTCAATAATTATTGCACTAATCTTGATATCATATTACTACTTAAATATTAATGAAGTAGAAAATTATCGAGATAAAATCATTTCTCACTATAACAACTTGATAATGAATTCAATTAATAATCAATTTGAACATTCTTTTTATTCCTCCAAAAATATACAAAACAAAAATCAGATAGACTTAGATTCAAACACCCGCCAATTAATTAAAGACGCCCTTTATGGTTACCTTGATAATCCTAAAATTGTCTTTATAATATTACAATCCCAAAAAGAAAAAATTTTCCTAACTAATAATCAAAATATTATTCCACAAATCCCACATATATCCAACGAAGATTTGTTTTTATTATACCAGAATTCTGTTTGTCAAACATACGAATTCACATACAACGATAGGGAAATTTCAGAAATTCGGTTTCCATCACAAATCAAATTTAGCGAACCCGTTATCATTAGAATGGGTGTTGATTCTTGGGAACTTACCCCACATTATCAAAACCATCTACTAAATTCTGCTGTCATTACCTTCTTTTTGTTATTAATTATTCTATTGTTCATTAATTATAAAGATATTTTCGACAAACAAACAAAGATTCTTTCCGATAATCAAATGGTTATTAGCATTTTTTCTAAGATATCTGATAATTCAAATAATGGAATTATTTTTATCGACCCGCAGCAGCGAATCAGAATATTTAACAATGTGGCAGCGACGATAACTGGTATCGACAAACAAGTTGCCCTGATGAATGATTATTTTCAAGTTTTTCCGAATGATTATTTTAATGTTGACGAAGTGTTTTCCAACCAAAAATCAATTGGTTTAACCAACATTACAATAATTACCGACAAAGGCATAAAACGCGATTTATATTTTTCAACAACCTTATTGATTATCGACGAAGTTTTTTCTGGTGTTTTAATATCAATTCAAGATGTTACTGAATTCAACAAAAACTTAAATTTGAAAATCAATCAAAAAATTATCGAAGCTAATAGTACACTTGGGGTTGGCATCGCATCTTCTTTCTTGAATAGGATCAATCGCCTGTATTTATCTTTACAATCACTTCTAAATAAAAAAGCATTGTCTGAAGATGTAATTAAGAAAACAAGTGATTTCTTTTTGTCCGAAGTACTCGAAATCGAAAGTTTATTGAATCAATTTGAAGATTTTATAAAAATCGAAAAGGTACGTTATTCTCAAGTTGGTATTAATGATATTTTCGAGAAAGTTATCGATAGTTTTAAATCTCTACTCAAATCAAAAAATATACAAATACACAAGAATTACCGAATGTTTCTCACATTCTTTTGTGACGAAAAGTTATTTACAGAAATAGTTAAAAATATATTCCAAAATGCAATAGAATCCATCGAAGACAATGGTGAGATAATTATTTCGGCAGAACAAAACATAAATTCTACAATGATAAAAATCACAGATACTGGTTGTGGAATTGATGAAATAACACAATCAAAATTTTATCATCCTTACAACACTACCAAACAAAATCATCTCGGGTTTGGATTGGCAAAGGCTAATAAAAATATTATCTTACTTTCTGGCGAATTAACCTATGTAACAAATAAAGGCATAGGAACAACTTTTACTATAACTTTACCCAACAGATACGAACTCAAAGGAAAGGTTTAATGAACTTTTTCAAAAAAGAAAACTACACAATTCCAAATTATCTGAGTTTAGCAAGATTGTTAATGTCGCCAATCATTGGTCATTTTCTATATTGGGGTAATAAGCCATTAGCACTTTTATTGATTATAATTGCCTACTTGCTCGATGTAGTGGATGGCTATGTGGCACGCAAATTTAACCAAGTAAGTGAATTTGGTAAAATAATCGACCCAATTGCCGACAAAGTTATGTATGCTTTTATTGCATTTGCTTTATTGATGAACAATTTGCTGCCTATGTGGTTCTTTGTTTTCTACGTTTTGCGTGATTTATTAATTCTTTTGGGTGGTTTCTTGTTTGCCAAAAAAATTAAAGAAGTCCCAAGTGCAAATATCTGGGGTAAAATATCCGCTTTTTCGGTGGCAATTGCGTTACTTGGGGTAATTTTAGAAATTGAATATTTCAATCCTTTTGCGCTATTAATTTCTCTTCTTCTTTCGTATTTATCAACTGTTATCTACTTTGTAATTGGCTATAAACAATTAAAAAAATAAATTCTTTTCTATATTAATTCAATCTTTTAACAATTTTTATTAAATTGCTTTTTTGTATTATTTTAATTTGAAATAAAATATTATATCAATATGCATAATTTAGTATGGCTCATTCCAACCTTACCATTGGCAGGGTTCATTTTCCTTGGATTGCTTGGAAAAAAACTCAAAAATGAGAAAATGATTGGAGCAATTGGTTCGGCAACCGTGGGATTAGCATTTGTGATTGCTTTTCTTATTTTTCTGGAACTACTCTCCAATCCAATCGATAAACCTTATATAATAACATTATTTACTTGGATATCTGCGGGTAACTTTTCTTTGCCAATTGCATATCAAGTAGACCAACTCTCAATATTATACACTTTGATTATTACTGGCGTTGGTTTTCTTATCCATGTCTATTCCATAGGATATATGCACGGCGATAGGGGCTTTTTCCGATTTTTCACATATCTGAATCTATTCATTTTTATGATGCTCAATTTGGTGTTGGCAAGCACCTTCCTGCTTACTTTTCTTGGCTGGGAAGGCGTTGGTTTGTCGTCGTATCTTTTGATAGGATTCTGGTACGACCGCAAATTCGAAGGTGTGAGAATAACTTGGACTGGCCACGCCGCCAACAAAGCTTTTATAATGAATAGAATAGGCGATTTTGGTTTCTTGATTGCTATGTTTTTAATTTTCGTCCAATTCAATACTCTTGAATATCAAGAATTGCACAGCATACTGTCGGCTAATCCCTATTTTTATCAATCAGCTCCATTAATTATTGCCATTACGCTTCTTTTATTTTTAGCGGCAACGGGTAAATCGGCTCAAATACCATTAGCAGTATGGTTGCCCGATGCAATGGCTGGTCCAACTCCCGTTTCTGCTCTAATCCATGCGGCTACAATGGTAACTGCAGGTATTTTCTTGGTTGCACGCAATTCTTTGCTATTTTCACTTGCGCCCTCAACTATGATGGTTATTGCTATAATTGGTGCACTAACTGCATTCTATGCTGCAACAATTGGCACTGTGCAAAATGGGATTAAAAAAGTATTGGCATATTCCACTGTTAGTCAATTGGGCTTTATGTTTGCGGCATTGGGAGTGGGTGCATATACTGCCGCCGTGTTTCACGTAATGACCCATGCTTTCTTTAAGGGCTTGCTATTTTTGGGCGCTGGTTCGGTTATGCACGGGATGCACGACGAAGAAAATATCAAAAAGATGGGCGGACTTAAGAAATATATGCCCGAAACCTACAAAACTTTCTATGTTGCATCGCTGGCAATTGCGGGTATTCCATTCTTTTCGGGGTTCTTTAGCAAAGACGAGATTTTATGGTTAACATTTAGCAATGGTAGTGTTGTGCTTTGGTTAATTCTTGCTTTATCTGCATTGATGACCGCATTTTATATGTTCCGTTTGGTCAATTTGGTGTTCCACGGCAGCGAACGATTCGACCACAAACACATACACCCACACGAATCACCCAAGACAATGACAATACCTTTGATTATTCTGGCTGTTCTCTCGGCTATTGGTGGCTTTTTGGGTATTCCCTATGCCTTAGGTTTTTGGTTTAGCCACCATCCAAATTTCTTGGAACATTTTCTGGAACCTATTTTCAAGGATGCAAATATGATATTAGGTTTCGGGGGTCATCATCTGGCGGCAACTGAATATATTCTTATGATAGTATCTGTTGGCATTGCTTTACTTGGAATTTGGCTCGCTTACAAGTGGTATTACTACGACCAAAAATGGACCTCGCCACGCAAGATTGCCGATAGCATCAAACCAATTCACAAAATACTTTGGAACAAATATTTTATCGACGAAATTTATTTCCGTGCCATAGTCGATCCTATTATAACCTCCTCTCGCTCATTCTTCTGGAAATTCGTGGATTTGAAAATTATCGATGGCATCGTGAATGGATTGGCTACAATTACCCTTGAACTTGGTGAACGCATACGCAAAATTCAAACTGGATTTGCCCAAACTTATGCAATTTATATGATTGCAGGTGCAATAGTTTTACTCACTTGGATTATATTTAGTTTTTAATAAATAAATAGCAAACGAAAATGACACCATTTATTCTTACATTATTTTTGCCACTGATAGGTTCGATTATCATATTGTTTTTGAATAAAGATAATCACAAAATCATTAAATATTCCACTTTATTCATTTCTATTCTAACATTCTTGATTTCTTTGATATTATTTTTCCAATTCGATAGCAACAATCCAAATATTCAGTTTTATATCAACCAAATCTGGATATCATCTATTGATGCGGGATTTAGAATTGGAATGGACGGGATGTCGATGCTATTGGTAATGCTCACAACCTTTATTTCGCCGATTGCCATTTTATCAAGTTTCGATTCTATACATCACCGACAAAAGGAATATTACTTTATGATACTATTGTTGCAATTCGCTATGACGGGCGTTTTTGTGGCAATGGATATATTCTTGTTCTATATCTTCTGGGAATTAATCCTTATACCAATGTATTTTATAATCGGTATTTGGGGTGGCAAGAACAAACTTTATGCAACGGTTAAGTTCTTCTTGTTCACCATTGTTGGTTCTTTGTTTATGCTTGTAGGTGTTATATGGCTTGCCAATTATGCGGGAAATAATATTTTAGGAACTGGCTTTACTACCGACTTTATCAAAATTCGTGATGTTGCCTCGCAAATTCCTTTCGATAACCAAGTTTGGCTATTTTGGGCTTTTGCAGTATCATTTTTTATTAAAGTGCCTTTGTTTCCTTTGCATACTTGGTTGCCCGATGCCCACACCGAAGCACCAACCCCAGGATCGGTAATTTTGGCTGGTATATTGCTCAAAATGGGAACTTATGGTTTAATACGCTTCAATCTAGAATTATTTACGCAAGCATCAATTAATTTTGCACCACTTATTTCGTGGTTTGCTGTTATCGGTATTATATATGGCGCTTTGGTGGCGGCTGTTCAAGTCGATATTAAAAGATTAGTTGCATACTCATCAGTGAGTCACTTAGGTTTTGTTGTTTTGGGAATCTTTTCGATGACAGCATTAGGAATACAAGGAGCAATCATACAGATGGTCAATCACGGCTTATCAACAGGGATGCTCTTCTTATTGGTGGGAATGATTTACGAACGGCGACATACACGAGAGATTGCTGAATACGGCGGAATTGCCCGAATTATGCCCGTTTATGCCACATTTTTTGCAATTGCAATGTTTTCGTCGGTCGGATTGCCCGGATTGAATGGATTTGTTGGCGAATATATGACTTTGATTGGGGCTTTCACCTCTCCAATACTAAATAATTGGGCATTCGGCATAGTTGCCGCTCTTGGAGTGATTTTTGCCGCAGTTTATTTGTTATGGATGTATCAACGAGTATTTTTTGGAACCAATGACAATCCCGCAAATCATCACCTAACAGACCTTACCAAAAGAGAATGGACTATGCTTGTTCCATTAGTACTCTTCATCGTCTGGATTGGTGTCTATCCATCTACTTTTACTAATTACAGCGAAAATTCTACCCGCAAATTAATAAACACTATAGAAAAACAAAAATTCAATAGAGTTCCATTTCCCGAAATTGAAGCTATGCAGAGCGATACTTTAAACAATATTTCCAAACAAATTGAGAAATAAAAATGGATATTCAATTAATTACCTATATTTTCTCGACTTATATGCTCCCAATTTTGGTTGCATCCACTTTTTCTGTCCTCGTTCCATTATTGGATGTGTGGAGCAAGAAGAATAAGCAAATTGTATTTTATGCTACTTTATTCAATTTTCTGATTGTGATTGCATCCAGCACCAATCTTCTGATTAATTATTCGAATATCAAAGAATTCTATCTCTACCTTGGAGGCTATACTTCTCTGTTCGATATTTTATTCTCAGTTGCTGGCATAATGACTCTATTTGCCACCAAGCAATATTTAGAAAAAGAAAATTATAATTTAAAGGAATTTTATTCCCTTTTGAATTTTGCATTTCTTGGAATGATGATTATCAATCACTCTGCCAATTTATTGTTGCTTTTCTTAGGCATCGAACTTATGTCGATTTCGTTTTTCGTACTATCTGGTTTTATTCGAACCAAGATGTCTGCAATAGAAGCCTCGCTAAAATATTTTCTCTTGGGTGCGTTTGCCACAGGATTTTTGGTCTATGGGATGGCGTTGATTTACGGAGCAACTGGCAGTATTGAATATACGATTATAGCACGAAAATTAGCAACCTCACAATTCGATGCAACCTTTTTAGCAATTGGTTTTGCTTTAATGTTGGTTGGATTAGCCTTCAAATCATCAGTATTTCCGTTCCACAACTGGGCTCCCGATGTTTACACAGGTGCTCCAACCGTAGTAACCTCCTTTATGAGTACTGCAGGTAAAGCAGCATCGTTCGTTGCCTTTATTTTGATTACAAAACATATTCTCTTACCAAATGACAAAATTGAAGAATTGGCAACAACAAGTTGGGGAATGATTACCGAACAATCTGGATTCATCATTGCAATATTATCTTCGGCTACTATGTTAATCGGAAATATCACTGCTCTGGTGCAAAAAAACGTAAAGCGAATGCTTGCATATTCATCTGTTGCCCATGCTGGCTATATTTTGATGGGCGTTGTTAGCAATAATGTTGATGGCTGGGCTGGCATCTCCTACTATTCGGCGGCTTATATTTTAATGCAAATTGGGGCATTTGTGGTCGTATCATTAATCGAAAAACAAGACGATAATCGATTGAATTTGGAAGATTACAATGGATTGAGTAAATCAAACCCGTTTTTGGCTGCCGCAATGGGAATATTTATGTTCTCGTTAGTCGGATTGCCTCCATTCGGTGGATTTATCGGTAAGTATTATCTATTCCTTTCGGCAATAGAATCGGGCTATTTATGGTTAACTATCGTGGCAGTTATTGCATCACTGATTTCGGTTTATTTCTATATTGGTTTAATCATCAATATGTATTTCCGCGAGCAATCTAACCCAATAGAGAAAATTCATTTAGGTATGGCTAACATATCGATTATAATTGCAATCGTTGGCATATTGGTTTTAGGAATCTTGCCGGATGTTTTGCTCCCAACAGCCACAAGTGTTTTTACAAATTTCTAAATTGCCAGATAATTTAAAAATAGGTTTATAAAATGGGAATGATAAAAGAATTTAAAGAATTTGCTGTACGCGGCAATCTAATCGAACTCGCAGTAGCTTTTGTTATGGGTTTGGCATTTGGCAAAGTAACAACTGCATTCATCGATGGTATAATTATGCCTATCGTTGGCAAAATAACCAGCGGCGTGGATTTTAAGTCGATGAAAGTAGTACTAACCCAAGCAACCTACGATACAGCTGGCAATATAATAACTGCCGAAACTGCCATAAGATATGGCGAATTCATAACAGTTATTATCGATTTTATTTTAGTCGCTTGGTTTATGTTCTTACTCGTTAAATTTGCAAACAAATTTGCCAAAAAAGAGGAAAAGCCTCAAGAATAATAAATCCTACATCAAACAAGTATTTTCAGATGTCCAGAAAACAAAAATTCTGGACATTTTTATTAATACTCTTCATCGCTCGTTTCTTAGCCAAATGTATAGGGAACTCCCCCCGTCCCCCTCTTACGAAGA
>CALKJQ010000040.1 GCA_937995785.1 Candidatus Kapaibacterium sp. | reverse complement strand
TATAAAAATAATTTACAAATTGAATTCGATTATTGTTAATATTACCAACAAAAGGATTAGTAAATAATTGAAAAAATAAAATAATATAAAACAAGAATTCTTTGGAGAAAAATTGTGTATATAAAAAACATATTTTGTAATTTGCAATCTTATTAAAAAAAATAAATAAATTATAATTGATGAAGTTAGAAGCGATAATAAAACCAATAAAAGAAGATTTAGATAATTTTGATAGATATTTTAAGCAACAATTGCAATCCAAAGTTCCATTACTTAATATGGTCCTTAGATATGTTGCCAGCCGAAGTGGTAAGAAAATGCGTCCCGCACTGATTTTTTTAACTGCCCAGTTATTTGGGGAGCTGAACCAGCGTGCAATTGTGGGAGCATCAATGATTGAACTGCTACACACAGCCACTCTGGTTCACGATGACGTCGTGGACGAGGCACAAGAGCGGCGAGGCTTTCTGTCGATTAATGCTATTTGGAAAAACAAAGTTGCGGTGCTACTAGGTGATTACTTGCTCTCGCGAGGACTTTTAGTTTCGGTAGAAAACGGCGAATATAATTTTCTTAAAGTAACTTCGAATGCAGTTAATATGATGAGCGAAGGCGAATTGCAATCAATGGAAGCATCCCGAAGAATGAATTATTCTATGGAAATGTATTTCGATATTATTCGGAACAAAACTGCTGTTTTGCTTCGCTCTTGTTGCGAAATTGGGGCTATTTCGCAAAATCAACCCCAAGAAGTTATCGAGGATATGGGATTATTTGGCGAGTTGTTGGGAATTGCTTTCCAAATTAAAGATGATATTTTTGATTATACTAACAATAACACATTATTGGGAAAACCAGTTGGGAATGATATAAAAGAAAAGAAGATTACTCTACCTTTAATTTTTGCCTTAGAGAACTCCACACCAAGCGAAGTAGAAAATATACTTAAGAAAATGAAGAGCAGCAAATCTGCAAAAAAAGAAGTTCAGAATATTATTGAATTCGTTAAATCGAAAAATGGAATAGTAAAAGCAGAAGAAAAAGCTAAGGAATTCATTGATGAAGCCATTGAATTGTTGAACAAATATCCCGATAGTAATGCAAAAAATTCTTTAATCAATTTTTCGTTATATGTTATTGAAAGGGAAAAATAAGGAGGCTTTAATTATGCAAGATCAATTTATAGTCCAGGAACTGAGCGAAAAAATACTTGCTTCGCAAAAAGTATTTATGCGAAAAGTTTATTCGTGGATGACGGGAGGTTTGTTAATCACAACCTTAGTATCAATGTTTGTTTTCAGCTCGGGAATGGTTTTTAATTTTCTTAATTCAACCACATTAATCATCCTTATTGTTCTACAGTTAGGTGCGGTTGTTTCGCTATCGGGATGGGCTATGCGAATGAGCACACCGGTGGCTGCTGCAATATTTTTGCTTTATTCAGCTTTAACTGGCTTAACCTTTTCTTCGATTTTTGTTATCTACACAATGGAATCGATACTAAATGTTTTCTTGTCGTCTGCATTGATGTTTGGAACAATTAGTGCATGGGCATTTTTTACAAAGAAAGATTTATCTCCATGGGGAACATTTTTCTTTATGGGTTTGGTTGGAATTATTATTGCATCGCTTGTCAACTTATTTTTGGCAAGTTCGGCATTAGGTTTTGTGATTAGTGTAGTGGGAGTGTTAGTTTTTGCGGGATTGACTGCTTACGACACCCAAAAGATAAAGGAAATGCACTTAGTAAGAATCAGCGGTGGGCAAGCCGAAGCCAACACTGCAATCGTTGGAGCATTGATTTTATATTTGGACTTCATCAATCTATTTCTAATGTTATTAAGATTATTCGGGAATAGAAGATAAATGGAAGAAATATCACCATTGTTCGCAATCCAAGCAGAGAAAGCTTTGCAAATGAACAACCCCCAGCTTGCAATAGAAATTTGCAAGCGGGGTTTGCAATTTTTTCCCGATTACCAAATTGGCTATGTTTTAATGGCTGAAGCATACGAAATGATGGGAGAAAACAGCGAAAGAGACAAGTTGGTTGAGCAAATCCACCAGCGATTCCCCAAAGCCATTACAACCAAAGCAATTGACGAAAAAATAAAAGCCGAAGGAAGTTTGCTTTCGGTCAATGATGAAGTTGTTTTGGAAGATATTTATTCAGAAGAAATTGAAAATATATCGAATGAAGAAGATTTCATAACTGAAACAGAAACTGAGAATATTTACGACGAAAAACAAACCGATACAGATAATGATGAGATAGTGAATATAGATGAACTTATTGACGAGGCGCAATCAGTTATCGAGGACATAGAGGAAACAATACAAGATTTGGAAGACGAGATAGCGAATGCGGAAAATAAATACGTCGAGTATATGGTTGAAACCGACGAAAACGATGAATCCGACGAGGTTATAATCCAAGAATACGCAGAACTGGAAAGCGAAGTGGCAGATTTTCAAGATTTTGCAAACAGCAACGAAAGTCCCGAA
>CALKJQ010000039.1 GCA_937995785.1 Candidatus Kapaibacterium sp. | reverse complement strand
TTTATTGTATGAATCACTTTTCCTATGAATTTTTGGTGGTCAAATGGTGAGTTAGTAGATTTGGACATAAACTTGGAACTATCAACAATCCATTCCTCATTGCAATCAATTATTGTTAAATTAGCTATGCTATCCACTTTAATTTCAACAGGTTGTAAATTGAGAATTTTACGAGGATTGACCGACATTTTTTCGATTAGCTGATTTAATGTTATTTTCTTAGTCGCAACTAAATTGGTGTAACATACTGCAAATGATGTTTCCAGTCCAATAATTCCGTGAGGGGCTTTATCGAATTCCACGTCTTTTTCTAATTTTGAATGTGGTGCATGATCGGTTGCAATAACATCGATTGTGCCATCTACCAAACCTTCAATGATAGCGTCGATATCATTCTGTGTTCTCAAGGGCGGATTCATTTTATAATTGGAGTCATACTTTTCAATTTCTTTGTCAGTTAAAGTAAAATGATGAGGCGTAACTTCGCAAGTAATTCTAAGTCCCTTTGATTTGGCATCTCTTACTATGTTAACGGAGCCTTTTGTGCTTATGTGTTGAGCATGGTATCGCCTATTACCGCAATATTCTGCTAATGCAATGTCTCTATAAAGAATTATTTCTTCGGCAACATTTGGATAACCTTTCAAACCAAGTTTGATAGACATTTCTGATTCGTTCATATCAAAATTATTTGTTAATGTGTGGTCTTCGCAATGCTGAGAGATTAACAAATCTAAAGGTGCGGCGTATTCAAAAGCTCGTTTCATAACATCCGAACTCAATACCGACCGACCATCATCAGTAAATAAAACTACTCCACTTTCATTCAACTCCAACATGTTTGAAATATGTGTTCCATCATGGTTCTGAGTAATTGTTCCAGAGAGGAATACGTCAACTAAAGTATTTTTAGTTTTGGATTTAATATATTCAACAACAGTTTTATCGTGAATTGGTGGTTTAGTATTTGGCATTATTAAAACGCCAGTAAATCCACCATTTGCTGCAGAATTCATACCACTTTGCAAGTTCTCCTTGTACTCAAATCCAGGTTCACGAAAATGAACATGCATATCAAATAATCCGGGCACAGCGGTAAGTCCTTTTGCGTTGATAATTTCTGTATCTGGTTCGCATTGGCAATTTTCTGATAAATCCTTGATTATTCCATCTTTAATCCAAAGATTGGTAACAATATCTAAACTCTGTATAGGATTAATAATTCTAATCCCTTGGAAACAAATGTTCATAATGCTCTGATAAATTTTTACAAAATTACAAATAATTAAAAGAGTTTTGGCTGATATTTTTCTATTTCTTGTTTCAATATGAACTTTTTTAGAAATGAATTGCGATGAAATGGTGTTTTGCCATACTTTTTAATCGCTTCAAAATGTTTTTTTGTTGCATATCCTTTGTGGTCAACAAAGTTGAATGAGGGGTAAATTGAATGAAGATAGTCTTGAACAAATCGGTCTCTCGTTACTTTTGCAACAATTGAGGCTGCGGCTATCGTGATACTTGTAGAGTCCCCTTTGATAATGGTTTGGAATTCATCGTCGAATAAGGATTGAAAATAATTACCATCAACAATGATTGCCGTATTGGTGTTGGGTTTGTTTAAGAGACAAATATTCATTGCAATTTGAGTTGCCTGAAGAATGTTGTATTTATCAATTATCGAATTATCTATAATGGTATAATCAAAATATATGGAATGATTGTGAATAAAATTGAAAGCTTTTTCTCTTTCTTGTTTGCTTAGTTTTTTGGAGTCGTTAATCTTGGGGATGTTTTCACTAATATTTAATTCGAAATTGATTGGAAATGCAACGACAGCCGCCACAACTGGACCCGCCAAACAACCTCGACCTGCTTCGTCTAATCCTAAAACTATTTTTCCTTCTTTCCAAAAATTCTTTTCAATTTCAAAATCAGGTAGTGCCACAATGATTAATAGTTTCGTATTAGATTTAAGAATTCATTCCGTAAACTTTGGTCGTTCAACATATAACCTCGCATCACCGAAGTTATCATTTCGGTTTCCTCTTCGGATTCCTCTACTCCGCGAGCAATCATACAAAAATGTTTAGCTTTAATAACAACGCCTAATGCTTTTGGTTTAAGCATTTTTTGAATATAGTCGGCTATTTGTTCGCCCAATTCTTCTTGTATCTGAGGGCGACGAGCAAACCATTGCACTATACGACTTAGTTTGGAGACGCCAACAACATAGTCTCCGGGTATGTAACCAATAACACACCTTCCCGAAATAGTTTGCCAGTGGTGGGAACACATCGACATTACTTCGATGCCTTGACTGATAATCAAATTATTGACGTGTTTTCGATTTGGAAAAACGGTTATTTTTGGGGGATGTTCATATCTCCCTATTAAAAGCTCATTAACAAGCATTTTTGCAACTCTTAACGGAGTATGGGTGCTATTTGGGTCTTTGCGGGATATTCTAAGTATATCGAGCATTTCAGCGACTTTCTTTTCTAAGCTAACGATCATATCGTAACGTTGTTCGTCGCTCAATGGTTGATTGTCGTTAGAGTCATACAATGGGAATCCTAAAGAATTAATATCGGTAAAATCTTTTGGAGATTTTGAATTGTAATCATTTTCGTATTTTTCAAATTCAATTTTATTCATAATTTGTTTGTTTATTGATACTTATTAATTTCGAATGGTTCACCAAAATACTCAATCCAATTATTTTCAGTTTCAAATATTTTTATTTTATACAATTTGGCACCAGGAATTTTATTCTCTAACTGCTTCCAGAAAATACCAGCAATGTTCTCTAAGGATGTTATTACACCTTTGAACATTTCAACATCAATATTCAAATGTTTGTGGTCAACTTTATCGATTATTTCTTGATTAATAATCTTTTTAAGTATTTTGAGGTCTATCAGATAACCCGTCGATGGGTTGGGTAATCCACACACGGTTACTTCTAAAATGTAGTTGTGTCCGTGTCCCCAATAATTATTGCACTTATCGTAAATTTCAAAATTTTCTTGTTCGCTTAGATTTGGATT
>CALKJQ010000038.1 GCA_937995785.1 Candidatus Kapaibacterium sp. | reverse complement strand
CTCGGCGTGGTATTGCCATCCGAACTAATTCCATTTTGGAAGGAACAAACTCGCCATCATCATTATAGAAACCAAACATAATCGAGCCAATTTCGCAGGAGCGTATGCCGCCTTCTTTATAGATTTCTACTGCAATGGATTGACCGGGGAAGTGTTCGGGTTTGATGTGGGGGGCAAATCTTTTAGCATCCAAATAAACTCCGTGTCCACCCGTTGGTTCTAAGATTGGCACGCCTGATTGAAGTAATAAGTTGCCTAAGTATTCCACTTGCGAAATGCGGTATTCCAAATAATTTACGTTCATAACCTCGCGAAAACCTTGAGCCAATGCCGCCAAATCGCGTCGAGCCAAACCACCATAGGTAACAAAACCTTCGGTTACGATAAGAACGGTTTTGATTTTTTCGGCAACCTTGTCGTCGTTGGTTGCAATAAAGCCACCAGTGTTGGATAAACCATCTTTTTTTGCACTCATTGTTGCGCCATCGGCGTACGAAAACATCTCACGAGCAATTTCCTTGATAGTTTTATTTTCGTATCCTTTTTCTCGCTTTTTAATAAAATATGCATTCTCGGCAAATCGACAACAATCTAAATAAAACGGGATATCGTATTTGGATAGTATTTCTTTTGTTTTACGAATATTTTCCATCGAAACGGGTTGACCACCTCCGCTATTATTGGTAACAGTGATCATTCCCAAGGGTATATTTTCTTTACCATTGTTTTGAATAAATTGTTCTAATGCAACTAAATCTATATTGCCCTTAAAGTCGGATTTTATTTCGGGATTAGTGCCTTCTTCTGTTGGCAAATCGACTGCAATCGCACCTGAGTATTCTAAATTTCCGCGTGTTGTGTCGAAATGAGTATTGTTGGGTATCATTTTGCCAGCACCACCAAGAACATTGAACAATATTCGCTCGGCAGCACGTCCTTGGTGAGTTGGTATTATGTGTTTAAAACCAGTAATTTCCTTAACAATTTCTTCGAATTCGAACCAATTACGGCTTCCTGCATAGGATTCATCGCCATCCATAATAGCCGCCCATTGCTTGGAACTCATCGCAGTAGTGCCGCTATCGGTTAGCAAATCGATGGTAATGTGTTCGGATTTTAGCGAGAATAAATTATAATCTGCTTCTTTTATATATCGTTCTCGGTCTGCTTTGGTTGTGATTGGAATTTCTTCTATAGCTTTGATTTTGAATGGTTCAAAAAATGATTTCATTAATCACCGAAAATGTGTTTATAAAAAATACTAAATTACGAAAAAACAAAGGATTATACTAACTTACGGCGAATTATTTACTTATTAATACATTTTTGGTATATATCTCAGAGGGTGTCATTATATTCATAATATATATTCCATCTAAAAGATTATCGATATTTAACAGGATATTGTAAGATAGCCCGCTTTTGCTTTCTATATTGTCATTATAAACATATTTACCCATAATATCATATAATATTATTTTATTAATACCGCTTTCTATGGCATTGTAAACTATCGTGATATTCTGGTTATCGAAGTATTTAATCTCAATAATTGATTTATTTTGATTGGAGTAATTCAATAATCTTGGCTCGCCTTCATTACAAGTCATTATTTTAAATGGCAATGATTTTGCCGAAGTTATATCGTAGGATTTACTGTTGCTTGTAAATGAATAAGATTTAATTGCGAACTCTCCCGTTGCTATATCGCCCAAAAGAGGAATTCCTTCGATTGTTCCTAATACAAATTTTTGAGTAGAAATCTTAGTGTCTTTTAGTATTGTTCTAAAAGATAATATTCTTTCGTTGTCTATCAATGAAGAGGACGATAAAGTTGTATTCGAAGACATAATTTTGTCGAAATAGAAAACAGAGCGTGGGAAAACAATATCGAACAATAAAGTATCGTTGATAATTATCTCGTTATCGTTTGTGTTTATTGATATTGGTATGGACAAGAATTTAGCCTTTGGGTCGATATCAAGAGAAATCAAATCCGAAAATGAAAGATTAAGACTTGCTTTGGAAAGCGATTTTGCCGAAATGTCTATAATTAGGCTGTCTTGGCAACTATGGGATGAATAAAGAACGGCAATTGTACCCGAATAATCCTGATTTTGCAATGTTGGAGTAAAATCGAATTGGAAATCTTGTTTGTCCGATTTTGTTAAAGTAATTGGGGTATTTTGAGGGTTGATAGTAAATGCAGTTTTATCTATTCTTAAATCTATATTGTCGATTTGAATATCGAATTGTGTCGGGTTCGATATTTCAAAATTTAATTTACTAACCTGGTTGGGATAAGTATCTGGAAAAACAAGAGACGTAAGTTTGGATAAAAGTTTTACCTCCGCAATTTCAAAATCAATAGTAATGCTGTATTGTTTGGTTTCAGAATTAATTTCGGTATTGAATTTAAGTGTGATTTGCTTTTTTCCATAATTTTTGGAGTTTCCCGAGTATTGCACTTTGCAAGTAGATTTAGAACTATTATTGGGAAAAATTATCGGAAAACCCGATTCGAAAGAAATTGCCAAATTTTCCTTGCCTTCTCCTTCGATTTCTATGGATTCAATTTTGCCCGAGCCAAAACCAGCGAATTGTAGTTCCATATTATCTTCTTTTGTTTCGCAAGCCGAAACAAGACCTAAATCGATATTGCGAAAGCCTTGGATAAATCCATTTGGGGCGTTTGCTCTCACTTCTATAGTAAAAGTAGTATCGCAAGGTTCTGTAATTCTAAGTTCAATTTTACCGCTGAATTGTCCTAATTTATCCAACCGTATTTTAATCGGGAAAGTTCTTTTAGTATTGCTCAATAATTCCTTGGAGCCTGAGATATCGACATCTAAATTAGAAGGTTTGTTCCAGGTAACTGAACCGATTATGGCATTTAAATTACTTTTGATAGTTATATCCAAATCTGCATAATAATCCTGACCAATGGAAATATCTTGAAAATCTATGATAGGTGGAGAAATCTCATAATCAACAACAATAGATTTGGCAGCAATTGGAATCTCGATTAGTGTGTCTTTGGAATCGTTTGGAATTAGCAATTTGGCACTTTTATCGCCAAATGGTTGGATAGAAGCATCAAATTCTACTACATAAATCACAGAATTAGTCCCATCGTAGGGGGGCAGGTCTAAATCTTTTATTTTGGGGTTTGTTATGCGGAAAAACTTTGAATCTTGTCCCGTAATTCTCTCACCCACAAGTAATTTTAAGTTAGCAGTGCTTGTGGATGAGTTTTTAACAACTATGGTATCTGTAATTTTCTTACAATAAGGTATTTCGCCAAAATTTATGCTTGTTTTTGATAGTTCCACTTGAACTTCTGCTCGCAAAAAGGCAAAACCGTAAATTGCAATAAAAAAGATATAAATATATTTCATAATACTCACAATAAAATGCAAATTTAACAAATTTCCTTTATAGACAAAGGAAAAAAGAAAATGTTACCTTTTATTGTAGTTTGATTTTCCTCTTCTTTGGTCTCTATCTCGGTCTCTGTCTCTATCTCCTCGGGGTTTATTATCTTTTTCGGAGAGGATATAACCAGGTTGCATTGCTTTCAAGCTCAGTCTGTATTTACCGTCAGGTGTAACCTCGATAAGTTTTAATTCCAATTTGTCGCCAACATTTAAATATGCAGAGACATCTTCCACTCTTTCAGTAGAAATTTGCGATATATGTAATAATCCTTGCTGTTTTGGCAAAAATTCTACAATCGCACCCAATCCATCGCGAATTTCCTTAACCTCGCAATTATACACTTCGCCAACTTGTGGCTTCTTGGTCAATTGTTCGATAATTTTTTGTGCTTCTCGAGCATTATCTAAATTAGCGGACGATATGGTTACAGTTCCATCTTGTTCGATAAAGATCTCGGTATTTGTCGTAGATGTAATGGAACGAATAGTTTCGCCACCAGTACCGATAACAGCACCAATAGTATCAGTTGGGATTTTGATTTTCAAAAATCGTGGGGCATAGGGCGATAAATCATCTTTGGGTTGTGCTATAGTTTCGTTCATAATACCAAGAATGTGCATTCTACCGTCGCGGGCTTGTTTGAGTGCCTGTTTCATTATTTCGAATGAGATACCCTCGATTTTTATGTCCATTTGGCAAGCAGTTATTCCATCGGAAGTTCCTGCAACCTTAAAATCCATATCGCCTAAATGGTCTTCGTCTCCTAATATATCACTCAGGACAGCAAAATCATTCTCTTCTTTGATTAATCCCATTGCAATACCTGCCACCGGCTTTCTCATTGGAACACCTGCATCGAACAAACCTAAACTGCCACCACAAACAGAGGCCATCGACGAAGAACCATTCGACTCCAATATATCTGAAATCAAGCGAATTGCATAGGGAAATTCTGTTTCGGTAGGCAACATTTCCTTTAGTGCACGCCAAGCCAGATGACCATGACCTATTTCGCGTCTACTTGTCATCATCCGTCCTACTTCGCCAGTGCTAAAAGGAGGGAAGTTGTAATGCAAAATGAAGCGTTCTTGATAAACGGGGTCTAATCCATCAATTGTTTGTAAATCTTTTTGAGTGCCTAATGTTACAGAAACCAAACTTTGTGTCTCGCCACGGGTGAATAAAGCCGAGCCGTGAACCCTTGGTAATAAGCCAATTTCGCAAGTTATTTGGCGAATATCTTCCAAGCCACGACCATCTAAACGGCGTTTTTCGGTAATTATCATTTTTCGCATTTCTTGTTTTTCGTAATCATTAACGATAGATTTGACCCATTTTTCTAATTTTGGTGCAATATCTTCATTCTCTCCGTAAATTTCGGAGGCTTTTGCCATTGCTGTTTGGTCTAATTCGTCGCGCGTTTTGCCTCTTTCGCTCTTTGTTGTCATTTTGTGGATATAATCATTCACATCATTTTTGATTTCATTGATAACCAAATCTGTGAGTTCTTGAGGTATTTCTTCTTTGGAATATTCTCTTTTTTCCACGTTGAATTGAGCCGCGAAATCTTTTTGTAATTGGTTTAATTCTTTAATTTTTTCGTGTGCAAATTCCAAAGCTTCTATGAATTCTTCTTCGGATATTTCTTTGCTTTCGCCTTCAACCATTATGATAGCATTATCTGTGCCAGCCACTGTTATATCGAGCGAAGATTGCGAAGCAATTTCGAAGGATGGATTTGCAACAAATTTATTATCGATTTTACCAACTCTAACTTCGGACATAGGTCCGCCAAAAGGGATATCGGATATAAGCAATGCTGCCGAGGCACCAGTTGCTGCTAAAGTATCGGGGTCAACTTCGGGTTCTGCCGAAAAAACGTTGGCAATGATTTGGGTTTCGAAGTGCCAGCCCTTGGGAATCATAGGTCGTATAGGTCTATCGATTAATCGAGCATTCAGCACCTCATTGTCGGTTGGTCGGCCTTCGCGTTTCATAAAGCCACCTGGGAATTTGCCAACTGCCGATAGTTTTTCGCGATACTCGACCGATAAGGGCAAAAAATCTATATCTTGCTTTTCGTCTCTTCCGGCAACCACTGTTACCAATACCATTGTTTCGCCATGACTTACCATAACTGAGCCATTTGCAAATTTTGCAAATCGACCACTTTCCAAAGTGTATTCTTTTCCTTCAAACACTATCGAAGATTTTTTAATATCCATTTTTATTGTCTATTTTAATTATTAAATTCGTAATTATTTTGTATTTGTAATTTATTATTTTCGGTAAACACTAATATTAATGAAAAGATTATGAGTGCAGTGTTTTCCAGTATTTTTGGAATTCCTACCTTTTGTGCAGCTATTTGGGAATAACAACCGCAATTAATACTGAGTCCTTTTGCTACGGCTATAATAATCGCTGTTGTAAACACAACCAACATAGCGGCAACAATTATAGCATTAACTCGAATTTGGACACCAAGAAGTATCATCAATCCCGTTAACAATTCCAACCATGGCAAAAATATTGCCAAGGGATTGATCAAAATTAAGGGTAGCATCTGATAATTATTAATTTCGCGTGCAAATTCGTCGGGATGGGTTATTTTGCCAATTCCAACTATAATAAACATTAAGGCTACTATTATTCTTGCAACCAATACAACTGCTGTGTTGTTTATTATTTTTTCTATCATATTAATTCCGTTTTCATTCTTTTAACCGAAGCACCTAATATATTTAGCTTTTCTTCAAATTTTTCATATCCACGATCCATATGATAAACCCGAAGAACATCAGTAGTTCCTTCGGCTATAAGTCCCGCCAATACTAACGATGCACTACCACGCAAATCCGAAGACATTAGTGTTGCTCCCGACAAAGGTTTGCCTCCATTGATAATAGCAGAATTATCAATTAATTTTATATCAGCCCCAAGTCGTTGCAATTCGGGAACGTGCTTGAACCTATCTGTATAAATGGTATCTGTAACTTTTGTTTGACCTTTGGCTTGCAACATATAAGCCACCCATTGAGCTTGGACGTCGGTTGGCAATCCGGGATAGATTGAAGTTGTGAAATCAATGGGAATTGGGTCGCTATCTTGTTTGCAATAAATTGTGTCGCCCGTAACGTCGATATCGCACCCCGATTCTTCCAATTTAACAATAACACTGGATAAATGATAGGGATTAACATCTTTTACTTCGATTTCTCCTTTGGTTATGGCTGCAGCAATCAGCAAGGTAGCAGCTTCAATACGGTCGGGAATGGCTGTCTCGTCGACAGGTTTTAATGAATTAACGCCGTGAATTTCTAATTGCGAAGTGCCAATTCCATCAATTTGGGCGCCCATCTTAACTAAAAAACGAGCAAGAGCAGTGATTTCGGGTTCTAATGCGGCATTGGTAATTAATGTAGTTCCTTCGGCAAGTACAGCCGCCATCAACATATTGCCCGTTGCACCAACACTCGATACATCAAAATTAAACCGAGTTCCCTTTAATTTCTTGGCTTTTGCATAAACATAACCGCCATCGATTGAAATTTCGGCACCAAGTTTTTCCATTGCTTTTAAATGCAAATCCACGGGTCGGGGTCCCCAAGCACATCCACCTGGCAAGGATACTTTGGCTTCGCCAAAGCGAGCAAGCAATGGACCTAACACGTAAAACGAAGCACGCATTTTTTTGACCAATTCATAGGGTGCTTCGAATTTGTTCAAATTTCTCGAATCAACAAATAGTGTGTTATCGTTTAATTCGCAGAAGGCACCCATAGAATTCATCAATTGCGACATAGTCCACACATCTCGCAAGTTCGGTGTATTGAAGATGTTATAAATACCCGGTGCTAATATGGTGGCAGGAATTAAGGCTAAAACGCCATTTTTCGAGCCCGATACTTTTACACTTCCGCTCAGCCTTCTTCCGCCTTCTATAACGAATTTATCCATTATTTAGATTTAAGTTAATTATTTAGTAACGATTTTAGTGTTTTATTAGTTTAACAATATTCTCGATGTGATATGTTTGAGGGAACATATCCACTGGCTGGCAGGCAACAACATTGTATTTTTCTTTCATTATGTTCAAATCTCTTGCCTGAGTTGTGGGATTACAGCTTACGTAAACAATTTCTTTTGGTTCTAAATTCATAATTGTTTGAACTAAATTTTGATGCATCCCCGCACGCGGTGGGTCTAATATTACGACATCTGGATTGGGATAATTGATAAATTCGTTCATAATGGTTTTGGAATGCAAATCAATCTGCCGAAAAGTTGCATTCTCGATTTTGTTTATTTCTGCATTATATTTGGCATCGATGATGGATTCTGCAACTAATTCGAAGCCATACGTTTGATTTGCCAATTTGGCCGCTGGCAATGTTATAGAACCAGCACCACAATACAAATCCCAAACTATTTGATTTGCGTTTAAATTGGCGATTTCCAAAATCTTTGCAATAAAAGGATTTAATTGATAGGAATTGGTCTGAAAAAATGAAAAGGGCGAAATACGATAATTTACATTTAATATGTTTTCGTATAAATATTGCTCACCTTTAACAAAATTTATTTCACCTTTTGCCACGGGTGACTTTGTTGAGTTAATTGCCCAAATAGCACCAATTATGTTGTCGAATTTCTTTTTTAGTGAATTTACCAAATCAATTGCAAAATTGGTTTCTGCATCGTATTCAACCGAGTTTGTTATTAGAATAACGAGGAAGTTGTTATTGGCAACTGAGTGCCTAATTACTAAATTTTTGAGGAATCCCATATTGGTGCGAGTGTTATAGGGTTCGATTAGTTGTCTGTTTGCTTCACTCCTAACAAAATTAAGAATTTGGTTGGCGTAATTATTTTGGATGTGGCATTGGTTTATATCAATTACTTTTAAATAATTTTCAGGAGTATGCAAACCCAAGGCAAAATTTTTATTTATTATTTTATTGTCGTTACGAATTTCATTTTTGGTTAACCACCTTTGGGCAGAGAACGAAAACTCCATTTTGTTGCGATATTCAAATTGGTTAGAACACTCCAAAGCATGTTGGACGATGTTAGGGTCGATATTTGCAAATTTCTTAAGAGCATCTTTAACAAACTGAGTTTTCCAATGAAGTTGCTCGTCATAATCCAAATTTTGAAGAGAGCAACCACCACATTCACCAAAGTATTCGCAAGGGGGTTCAATGCGTTTTTGCGAGGGCGTAACAACATTTAGGACATTGGCAAAGGCATAATTCTTTCGTTTTTTAAGTAATCGAACTTCAACATTATCGCCGGGTATTGCACCTTTAACAAAATAGACAAAATCATTGAATCTGCCAACACCATAGCCTTCGAATGCCAATGAGTCGATAGTTAGGTTAATTATTTCCTGTTTTTTCATTTGTTTCAATATGATTCATTCAAGTTAGGGAATTCTTGGTTCTTTATGTCTTCTAAATAGCGAGAAGTTGCTTCGGAAATAACTTCGTGGAGATGGGCATATCGGCGTACGAAGCGAGGATTGAATTCGGTGGTTAATCCCAACATATCTGAATAAACCAACACTTGACCATCGCAATAAGGACCAGCGCCAATCCCTATTGTTGGTATTCTTAATGTAGATGAAATTTTTTTGGCTAATTGGTAGGGAATTTTTTCGAGAACAACACAAAAGGCGCCGGATTGCTCCAAACAAATTGCATCATTAAATATTTTATTTGCTTCCTCCTCGCTTGTTCCACGAGTTCGATATGAACCGAACTTATGAATCGATTGAGGGGTCAAGCCCAAATGACCCATCACGGGGATCCCAGCTTCGGTCATAACTCGAACTTTATCGGCGATGTAATCACCACCTTCCAATTTCACTGCTTCGGCTCCGGCTTCTTTCATCAACCTCCCCGCGTTATAAAATGCATCCTCAACGGAAATCTGATAGGTCATAAATGGCATATCGGAAACAACCATCGCTCGCTTTACTCCATTTTGTACAGCCTTCGTATGGTAAATCACTTGGTCCAAAGTAACTGGAATAGTTGTGTCCAGACCTTGGATAACATTTCCAAGAGAATCTCCAACTAAGATTAAATCTATCCCCGATTCGTCAAATATTCGCGCTGTAATTGCATCATAAGCTGTTAGGCAGGCGATTTTTTCGTTTGATTCTTTCATTTCGAGCAAACGCAGAGTTGTTACTTTCCGTCTATCCGATGTATTATATTTAAATTTTTGCATATTACACCAATTTTAATGCAGACTCCAAAGCGTTGATCAAATCTTCAACATCCTCGATTCCCACAGATAAACGAACCAACCCGTCGGTAATTTTTGCTTTTTGGCGTGCCTCTTTGGTCATGCCCGCATGGGTCATTGATGCGGGATGTTGAATTAATGATTCCACTCCGCCTAAGCTAACTGCCAATTGGATTAATTCTATGTTGTTCATTAATTTTTCGCCAGCGTCGTATCCTCCTCTTAACTCGAAAGATATCATCGAACCGGGTCCTTTTTGTTGCTTTTGAGCTATTTCGTATTGCGGATGATTTTGCAATCCGGGATACATAACCGATTGCACTTTAGGATGGTTGTTCAAGTAATCGGCGATTTTTTTCGCATTTTCTTGTGATTGCATTACTCGGAGTTTTAATGTTTTAATTCCTCTGTGAACCAAAAATGAATTAAACGGGTCGATTGTGCCACCAAAATGGTTCAGCATCTTTCTCATCGAGGGATATTGGTCCTCGGTTTTGCAAACGATAACACCCGCAACTACATCGGCATGACCATTCAAATACTTTGTCATTGAGTGGATAATGTAATCGGCACCAAAATCAAATGGCTTTTGAAGAATAGGGCTCATAAATGTGTTATCGACGGCAAAAATTAGATTGTGTTCTTTGGCAATTTTGCCAATTTCTTCAAGATCGGATATAACGATAGTGGGATTAGCGGGGGTTTCGATATATAACATTTTGGTTTCGGGTTTGATTGCATTTTTGATAGCATCCAAGTTCGATGTGTCGATAAATGACGTATTTATGCCAAATTTAGGCATTATATTAGTTAATAGGGTTTGGGTGGCACCATAAACCGATTCGCTGCTAATAATGTGGTCGCCAGCACTCAATAGGGCGCCTAATAAAGTGTGCACAGATGCCATACCACTGGCGCATCCCAAAGCCTTGGCTCCACCTTCTAAAACTGCGATAGCATCCTCCATTGCTTCGACCGTAGGGTTCCGCATTCGTGTATAGATATAACCTTCTTCTTCTCCTTTGAATAGACGGGCGCCGTGTTGGGCATTGCGAAATTTGAAAGTAGATGTTTGGTAAATCGGAGTAGTAACACTACCATTAAGATCTTCTTTAATTCCTGAATGAACACATTGCGTATCAACAGCATAGTTTCGAATATTATGCATTTTATAATTCCATAAAAAATCAAAATTACGGAAATATAATAAGTTAGCAATATTTCTTATCAAGGATATGTTTTTTTATACAAAAAAAATAGGGATTTATTGGTCAATAAATCCCTATTTGTTAAGTAGATTATTTTAATTACCAATAACGCCTGTTTTTAGATTTATTGAAAATTCGTAATCGTTTGGTTCTAAATCTTTATACATTCCTTCTAAAATTGCAATTAGTGGTGCAAGTTGGGGATTGGAACCTAATATTGCTTTCACTTGTTCCAAAGCGGCTTTCTTCTCGGCAGTATAGAATTGATCTTCGTTGCCGTGGGTATAGGCAACATAAGCATCCAAAACAACAGGGGAGAGTAATTGGATTGCTTGGTCGGGCAACCCCATTTGTTTTAAGTATGCTTGGATGATAACGGGCAACCCACTTGTAAAGTAATTCTTGGCATAATCTTGGAAAGTTGCTCCTTTTGTGTCGTAATTTACGTTAGTAACTTTTTCGGAATTAACTTTCATAATCCAGTTTTTATCTATCTTTATTCTTCGGATTGCAACGGGCCAAGTTACGGCAGAACTCGTTTGAATATCAACTATAAAATTATTCCCCGACGTGTATTTGCGTGCATCGTGGGCATGATGATGACCAGTTAAAACAACATTCATTCCCATTTCTGCAAATGTTTTGGCTACATTTTCCCAATTATCAATTATGTAATCGCTAAATAATAATTTTTGTCCATTAAAATGCTCTGTTACGTTATGATGAACTGCACCAATCATCATTTTATTCTTTTGTTTGCCTTCGTTCATTTTTTCCTTAATCCAATTAAAAGTTGCATCTGAAAATAAACCACCAGTTACTGAGTGGGATTTACCCGCATTTTCTTTCCATCGGCAAGCATCGAGGCAAAACAGCCAAACCCCCGTTACGGGTTCGACGATATAACTCAAAGAACCATTTGGGTCTGTTGCGATTGATTCTTTGTAACCATATTCTGCATAGATTGTTTTAAACTCTTGAGCGGAAACGTTTGGGACTTTCACTGGATTTGTTCCCGAAGGATAGGAAAAAGAAGCAGGATTTTCCACGTCGTGGTTGCCGGGAATAACAAAAACTTTCTTTCCTTTGTCTTCTAATTGTTTTAAGTAAGAAGCAAATAGTTGGTGGCTTTTTTGTTCGCCATCTTTGGTAAGGTCGCCTGGAACTATAACCACCTTGGAGTCGTCGGACGATATCATATTGACAATCGATTTAAGGATGGCGTCGCTTTCGGCAATTAATTTGCGGTCGCCTGCCAAATACATCTGAAAAGCTTCGCCACTTGTTCCAAGCGAAGGATCGTAGAGATGCATATCGGTGAATACCGAAAATTTGATAATGTTTTCGTCTGTTGGAGTGTTGTTGGAATTGTCATCTGAACACGAATGCAATAATATTGCAAAAAATACAAGAAATAATTTGAAAAAATGTTTATAAGTGCAATTCATAAAAATACCCTTAAATGAAAACCAAAATTAAACTAAATATTTTAAGTGAATAAGAATTCTGTGTTAAAAGATTCTTAATTTAAGTTACTTGGTTGATTTTGTAGGGTTAAAGTTGTTACTTGATAGGCTCTTTTGGTAATTTAATTTTGAATTTTGTTCCTTTGTTCAATTCGGACTCGACACTAATGGTGCCGCCGTTTCTTTCCACAAACTCTTTGCAAAGAATTAACCCTAATCCACTTCCTTTTTCTTTATTAGTACCAATTGTAGATTGGACAAATTCGACATTAAACAATTTTTGAAGCCTTTCTTGGGGAATGCCAACTCCATTATCCTGAATAGTGAATTCGATAAATTCTCCTTTATCTTCTGAATCGATTATAATTCTTCCACCGATGTTGGTGTATTTGATTGCGTTCGAAACAAGGTTACGGAATATCGTAAAAAGCATATTTGCATCGCTATAAACTACTGTGCCGTAGTTAATGTTATTAATAAGACTAATATTCTTGATTTTTGCGGCATCTTGGTTGATTTCTACAACATTTCTTAGGATATAAGATGTGTCTATCATATCGGGATTATGTTGCAAACGGCCGGTTTGGGATCGCGACCATTCAAGTAAATTATTTAATAATTGCGACAGAATTATCACAGATTTTTGAACATTTATGTTTGAGTCGTAAATCTCGTCCAACGACAGAGAGGAATAATTTTTCAGCAAATCATCAATTAACATATTTAATGCATTAATTGGATTTCGAAGGTCGTGGGCAATAATATCAAAAAATTTATCTTTGGTTTTAATTGTTTCTGTAAGTAATTTTTGTGTTTTCTTCAATTCAGTAACATCCAATGCCACCTGAGCATAAGCCCAAATTTCACCTTTTTCGTTGTAAATTGGTTGAGTATAGATAATGAGAGTAAATCCTAATATATCATCTTCTATGTCATTTGTGATTCTTTGGACAGGCATTCCCGTGGATTTGCTTTGTTCCAACGAGTAAATGTCGCATATTGTGGAAAATTGCATGCAAATTCTAAAATTAGAGAGTTCGGTTATCAAATCGGGCTTTTCAATTGCATAGCCTTTTTCTAAAAATCGATTGGAATCGATTAATTCGAATTGACTATCAACAATGTTAACAGGTCCGGGGAGCGATTCGATAATTGCATAAAGTTGCTGATTAGTGCGTTCGATATCGGCACGATATCGGTTTTCGATAGTTTGATCAACAATTGTTATAAAAATAGATTCTATTTCGTCGTCGAGATTCTTTATTGCTTGAGATTTGCAATCAACAATCATATCACCAATAGGTACTGATATCCCAAATGTATTACCACTAACTGCATTATGAAAAATGGACTTGATAAAACCTAAGTTTTCTTCAAGATCTTCAACACTTTTATTGATATATTTGCTGTCCAAACCAAATTCTTTCAGCAAATCACCATTAATTAGTGTGAATACCCCATCCACATTTAATTCTACTAATAAAATCTGCGAGGAATTTAGTATTGTATTAATTTTTTCATTTTGATGTCGGATTTGTCTTTCGTATTTTTTTCGGTCAGTAATATCCAATAAAATTCCCATCAATTTAGTTGGGTTACCCTCTGAGTCTCTTTGGGTAACTTTGCCTATTGGATAGAGCCATTTATCGCTGTTATTTAGTTTATAATCAAAAGTAAACATGTCTTTTTCATTACTAATTACAGATTGGTAGGCAGATCTAAATCTCGATAGGTCTCGTTGAGATATTCCTCTGATTATATCGAGTGATTTAATTGTTAGTGTGTGAGTCTTTAATCCCAAAAGTTTTGCAAAGTTAGCATTAATGGTAACTTCTTCTTTTTTTAAGTCCCAATCCCAAGTGCCTATATTGGCGGCATCTATAACTGTTTCTAATTTTGTTTTTAATGATTGGATTTCTTGGATATCCAAAAAATGTTTAAAATTATTCCCAACCGAATTTGCAAGTAACCCCAAAAGTTTTATTTGATAATCTTTCCAAATGCGCTCAGACAAACAATCTAAATAAACAATGAAACCGAGGAATTGCCCGTCGTTCATTATTGGCGTGGCGAGCACAGATTTTATGTTATATCTATTGAATAATCGCTGCTCCAATTCTTCCATTTCCGATATTGTTCCATAAAAAACGTTGCCGGAGGAGACAATTTTTGCGATACGGGGTATGAATTTGAAAAAATCGATTTTTATGTCGGGAATTGTAACAACATATTTCCTTAATGCTTCGTTTACCCAAACCAACTCTTTGTGCGAAAACAATTTCCCTTGTTCTATATTGGAAAAGAAAACATTGATTGAACTTAAATTGAGGTGCGCACCCAAAGTGGCAAATGCCTTTGTTAAATTTTCGCGATTGCTTTGATTCTCGATTAAATATAGCAAAGCCTCGTTCAATATTGAAATAAAATATGAAGTTTCAATTTTTTCTTTTTCGTTCTGGATATTTTCCGTTATATCATCAATTGTTCCAATAATATACTCAATTTCGTTGTTGGCATTCAGCACTGTTACGGCATCTTCGCTTGCATAAATAATTCGCGCATTTTTGGTTTTATATTCAACCAAAAAATCTTGGATACTACCTTCATTTTTGAGAATTTCTAAAAATAAACTACGTGTTTGAGGATTAGCAAATGTTGTATTTGCATTTTTATGAACATTAAAGAATTCTTCTTTCGAATCGTATTCAAATATTTTTACTATATAATCATTGATTGTTATAATATTTCCATCAGGTGAAGATACATAAATACCAATAGGTAAAAAATCAATAAAAGGTTCCAGCAAATCCCTATTATTTTGTATTAGTCGTATTATTTTCGAAAAAACAGTCATTGCTATTCCAATGTAAATTGTAAGTTAGGGAACTTGAAGGATAAGACTCTGATTGCATTTTCGGCTTCGCTTTGGGTGGCAAACCCCCAAATTTTCACTCGATACAGAACTTCTTGGTTTCTGACTACATTTCTTTGATAATAAGATCTATAACCGAGTTTTTCCCAGTCTTCAACGTATTTACTTGCTTCGGATTCCGATATTGCTGTTTGTGCAATTATTTCGAAAGGAAGCAAGCTGGGATCTAACCATCTAATTTCTACACGGCGGTTAACTGCAACCTGCCATTCTACTTTTGGAAAATAATATAATGGGTTCAAATTCCCTTTGGTTTTGGTTGTAACCTGGCTAACACCAACGCCATTTTTCAATAGGTTATCTTTGATAGACAAAGCCCTATCCAAAGCTAATTTGTTATCGCTTTCGTCATCTAACGTTTCGAAGTTAGTATAACCAATTAATTCTACCTGTGCGTCGGGATTATCCTTTAATAGTTCACTTAATTCGTTAATCTTCGAAATATAATCATCAGTTAAATTGTGGCTGAGATGATCGAACAAGGATAAAATTTGGAATGGAACGTAAATTTCGGGCGGTTTGGTGTAGTAATTTATTTTATCTTCCACAAAATTTTCACCATTGTGAGTGGAAATGTGCAATTGCAATGCTTCGTATGAATCAATTTTGCCTAAAGGTTGGATGGATGCCCTATATGCG
>CALKJQ010000037.1 GCA_937995785.1 Candidatus Kapaibacterium sp. | reverse complement strand
GATTTATCCAAATTAGAAGCAAACCAAATTAAAATAGTATATTCAATAGTTTCTATCCAAATTTTATTCGATGAATTAAATAAAACATATTCGATGATATTAAAAAATAATACAAATAAAAACATCAATATCATTTTTAATAAACCAATACCCGAAGATTTAGAAATAAAAACCGACTCGCTAAGAATTAGGCAAATCTTGGATAATTTGATAAACAATGCCATAAAATTTACCGAAAATGGAAAAATCGAGGTCAGTTGCGAATTGGCAAAAGATTTAATACATTTCGAGATTTCCGATACGGGTATTGGGATTGCTAAAGAAAATCAAGAGATAATTTTCGAACGATTCCGACAAGCCGACGACGACTTTGCACGGAGAAAATTTGGCGGAGCAGGTCTTGGATTGCCCATCGTTAAAAAATTAGTTGAATTGTTGGGTGGCAAGATTTGGCTTGAGTCCAAATTGGGTAAGGGTTCCAATTTCCATTTTACTATTGAATACCATCCCGTAGAGAAATAAATTATATTTGAGACATTTTGAGTTCACTCATAGTGAATAAAGGAAATAATTCTATATTATGATTAGATAAATTATCTTTACCACCTTGTTCACGATCTATAACGCATATTGCTTGATCGATTATTGCTCCTCGGCTGCGTAATTCATCGACACTCAAAATAATTTGACCACCGCTGGTAACCACATCTTCGATTATTAACAATTTTTTACCTTTTATTTCGCTTCCCTCTGCAATTTTATTAGTTCCGTATTCTTTGGCTTTTTTGCGAACGAAAACAATTGGAAAACCCGTTTTGAGCGAGATAGCAGTTGCAATAGGTATCCCTCCCATCTCTAATGCGGCTAAAATTTCGATATCCTTTGGCAACAAAGCAAGCATTTGGTTTGCAATTTCATTAAGAAGAATTGGATTGGATTCGAATTGATATTTATCGAAATACTCGTTGCTAATTTTACCGGAGCGCAGCAAAAACTCGCCTCGTATATACGATTTTTTGAAGATTTCGGATGCTAAAAGTTGTTTTTCCATAATATTAAACTAAATTTAATTAAACTATTAATGTGTTGAAATAAAATCAGGTAAATCGGCATAAATATAGGTTGCAACGGCAATAACGGCAATACATTTATTTAGAAGTAATGGGTCGACTTTTTCGGGGGTGTCGCTCGAAGAATGGTGATACCAAAAATATTCATCGTTACCTTTGGTGGATAGCGACATTCCGGGGATACCATTTTTCATCGATGGACCAATATCCACACCACCACCTCCTTTGCGAACTTCGAATAATGGGGATATTTCTTTAATCAAAGGTTCAATACCTTTGAGAATGGCAACCATTTTATCGTCGCCCGATATTCCAATTGCAGTGGGTTCGAACACCCCTGAATCGAATTCGAATACAACACGATGTTTTTCGTGTTTATGTTCTTCGGCATAGGATTTGCCACCGCGTACTCCATTTTCTTCGTTCACCCACCAAACCAATCGCAAGGTGCGAGCAGGACGGTAACCCAATTCCATCATTGCTTTTATGGCAAACCAAGGTGCAATACACCCACTTGCGTCGTCGTGGGCTCCAGGGGTATTGTCCCACGAATCGGAATGACCACCCATCGCCACATATTCGTTTGGTAGAGTTCTACCTTGGTATTCAGCAACAAGATTATAGGAAATAGTATCCTCCCGTGTCTCGCAATTGAGCATCATTTTTATTTTAGGAACCACACCTCGGTCTTGCAATCTTTGCAGTAGTGCGGCATCCTCCATCGAGATTGCGGCGTGTGGTATTTTGTTTATCGTATCAACATATTGCGTCATTCCCGTGTGAGTTTTATGGAATCCAATTGGACTTATGGAACGCATCAAACTTGCAACAGCACCTAATTCTGCTGCTCGGACTGCACCCCAAAATCGAAACTGAACGCCATTGCCATAACCTTTGTAGGGAAAATTATACACAACAATTTTACCCTTCACCAGCTGTGATTTTTCCTTTAATTCATCGAAACTGTTAACAACTATTACAGGTGCTTCTATGTAGATTCCATTAGTTCCAACACTCCCACCGAATGCTGAAATATTGATTCTCTTGTTTCTTGGATAAGTTATATATGCTTCTTCTGTATTTCGTTTCCAATTGGGAACCATCACTTTTTCTAATCGGACATTAACAAAGCTGTCTCTTTCTAATGCATATTTAGCCCAAAAAAGAGCATCATTCAATTCCTTAGAGCCGCTAAAGCGAGGACCGAATGTATCGCAAAAAAATGCAAGTGTTTCCCATGCTGTGCTATCGTTCATTGATTGCATAATTAAACGCTTTGCAATTGTGTTGTAGGTATTATAAACGTATGCAGAATCAATTTCGGAAGAGATTGAAGCGTTTCTTAGTAAAGGTAGAAATATTAGAATTAAAACAAATTTCTTCATAAAATTAGTTTTTAGATAAGTTAAAATATTTATTTAGCAAAATTAATTATTTTGCTAAAACTACAAATTCTGTTCGGCGATTTTTTGCTCTACCTTCTTCCGAATCATTATTTGCAATGGGACGCGAAAAACCAAAACCACGATACCTAAGCCGCGAACCCTCCACGCCACGTTCGACAATTGCATTATAAACAGACAAAGCACGCGCTTCACTCAATTTTAAGTTAAATTCTATACCACCAATATTATCGGTATGACCTTGTATTTCTAATTTCAATTTAGGATTGGACAGCATAACATCAACAATTTCCTCTATTATAGGTAACGATTCGGGTTTGATATCGGACTTGTTGAAATCAAAGTTGATTGGGCGGGTGAAAGCAGTCCCAATTTTATCCCACGGCATCAAATCCGAGGTGTTGTAATCAATTTCGGCATACAAAGAGTCAATTCTGCCTGGAACGTCTAAATAAGAACGAACTTTGTGGTATCCCCAAAACTTTGGTGGATTGTAAGTGATAAGGTAATAAAACCTTAAACTCATATAAATGTCGCGGAATATCGAAATTAATTCTTCTTTGCTATATGCTTTGTAGAATCGCCCTCCAGTATATTTGGCTAAATATCTCAGTTGGTCATCCTTGGAATAGCCAAATGCGACAGAAAATATGTGAACATTCTTATCTTTTGCTGATTGAATAATTTCGGAAATTTCTTTTTTGGAATAGTTATCATCTCCATCTGAAAAAATAACAAGAACTCGAGGGACTTCGTTAGAAGTGTTGTCGAATAATTTAAGATTATTAAGAACAGCATCGAAAACAGCAGTAAAAAGTCCAATACCCTGCTCTTTCTTCAATTTATAGAGATTGAGAATTGTTTGTTTATTATCGCTAAATGGCACTTTTAAATCAAACTCGCGATTGAACGAAGAAATTGCAATTTTATCGTATGGAAATTTTAGGTCAACAAAGATTTCTGTTCCCGTATAAATTGCATCCAAAACACCTCTCATCGAACCAGAATAATCAATAGTTAAAACAATGTTGTATGGTATTGAATCGTTTGCTCCAAATTCGCGAACCCAAAATTTTTTGATATCAACTTCTTTAACATTATATACTTTTCCAAGATATTCCTTTAAAGAACTAAAATATTCTTGATTTGGGTCTCTCTTGTAGGGCGCTGCCATATTAGTAACAAAATTCCCTAATGAGTCGTATACTCTTGCGAACAATCTAACGGTATCGGGATATTTATCGATTTCTATACGGAAAAAGTCGTATATTAGTTGATGTGGATTAATAGAATCAATTGACTTTGTTCCCGTAATGTAGATTCCTTTATCTTCATTTTCTTCGGCATAATCCCAGATTTCTTTTTGCAATTCGAAACCTGTTTTTGGAGTACGAGTGGCACACGAGGTGATTATACCAAGAAAAATAGCAATAAACATTATTTTCGATATTAATTGCTTAAGCATATCTTTACCATTTTCAACTTTGTAATTTTAAAGAAATCAATAATCCATCTCCTACTGGTGAAATAGTTGTTAAATATTTGTCCCAATTGTTCATAAACTGATTGAAAAGCCTAATGGACTTGACGTCTTCGGGACTTCGTTCGGGTGCAGTCGATGTTACAAATCCAAATGCAAAAGCGTTATCGGCAGTTATCATCCCTCCTACCCTCAAACACTTATCAAGAATTTTTACGTATTTATAATAATTGTGTTTGTCTGCATCTAAAAAAACAAAGTCAAGATTCAAATTCTCAATCATATCGGGTAATAATTCGATTGCTCTGCCTTCGATTACTTCAATTTTGGAGGATAAATCAGCTTTTTTGATATTCTGACGGGACAGCTCTGCTCGGTCGGCTTCTAATTCGAATGTTATCACTTTGCCATCATCGGGCAAAGCCATAGCCATTCCAATTGCCGAATATCCGAACAAAGTGCCAATTTCTAACACATTTTTGGCATTGATTGATTTAATTAATAGCTGTAAGAATCTTAGCTGTTCGGGTGAGATAGATATTGCCGGCAAACCACTTTCGAAAGCATCCAACTTTAGCTGTTTAAGTAACTCGTTTTCGCCCGAAAAATTTTCTATTAAATAATCGAACAAATCTTCGCGGAGTGCAGTTGATTTAAGCGACATTTTTGCTCCAAATTTAAGGTCGTGTTCCTAAACGCACATTAACATTCACACCGTGTTGGCGGATGGAATACACTAAAGTGTCCAAATTCATCAAAGTTGAATCGATTTTTTTAGCGAAGTTTTGGTCGTATAACAACTTGGAAATTGTTCCTTTACCATTCTGAATTTCGTTTAAAACTTTATGCAAGTTTGCTGATAAATCAGATAAAGATGCCACAAGTGTGTCGGCTTTGTTGATAAGGGGCTTAGTATCGGAGGTAATTGTATCCAAATTTTTGACAATTTTGCTTAAATCATTTTTATTATTCGAAACAAACGATTTTAGGTCGCTCGATATAGATTTTAAATCATTAAGTGTCGATGTTATATTGGATTGGTTGTTGTCTAAGATAGATTTTAATTCGGATACGAGCTTGTCTGTATTATCAGCAATATTTTTTAAATTACCAACAAAGGCTTCGTCGCCGAGCAATAAATTCAAAGCACTTAATGTGGTGTCAATTTTATGCACGATACCAAGAATTTCTTTGCTTGCATTGCCAAATGTTGCCACAAGTTCGGCAAGATCGGGTGGAGTGTTGCCATAAATCACTTGAGTATTGGAGAATTTGGCAGAGGAATTCCCGGGGTTAATTTCGATTTTTTTTCCACCAGTTATTTCCAAGATTAAAACTTGGGCAGTTAAATCGGATTTTAAATCTTCAATCGAATCTATAGATCCAATGATAAGTACCTTGCCATTGTAGTTTTCAATCGATTTTACTTGACCTCTTTTAACGCCGTTAACATAAATAGGGTCTGATAATTTTAAGCCTCCGGAGTGAGGGAAAATAAATTTTATTTCCTTGCTTCCGGAGGCTATGTCTAAACCTTTACCCAAAATCACACCTAAAACTAAAAGAAGAATACCCGAAAAAAGTATTAATCCGACTTTGATTTCTGTGGATTTGGTTATCTTCATTAGATTATTTATTTGTTCGAGTTGAACTCGCTTGCATCGAAATCGAAATTGAAATCATCATTGTCGAACTTTAATTCGTGGTCGTCGTAATAATCGCTCTCGTATTGAAATTCATTCGAAAAGTCTTCGGTGTGATTTTCGTCGAATTTCAACCCCTTACCATTCGTAATTTTTGCTTTTCCATCCAATAACAATATGTTATCAGCCAATATTTCTACAACTTGTTTTTGTCTTATAACAATTTTATCGTCCACTGTAACCCTATCTTCAACATTGCGAGCTTGCAATCTGCCTTCAACAAAAATTCTCGAACCTTTATGAATAAGTTTTTCTACGATTTCGGCTAATCCTCGCCACGCTACAACTGTGTGCCAATCAGTTTGTTCTTTCAATGCACCATTGCGATCTTTCCAAGTTTGCGAGGTTGCCATTCGGAAAGATGTTACAGGAATTCCACCTGGAGTTTTTTTCAACAGTGGATCAACTCCTACATTGCCAATTAATAAAACTTTATTGAGAGATCTAGACATTTTACCTTTACTCCAACTTTAATTACACAATCCTTTTCAAGATAGATCTGATATTCTAATCGTTATGTTCTAAATTTAATTATTGTATTTATTTAGTTCTTTTTGAAGACTTTAATTAATTCAACTTCAAAAATTAGTGCTTCGTTTGGTCCGATAACTCCACCGGCGCCACGATCGCCATAACCTAAATCAGGAGGGATAAACAACAATGCCTTACCACCTTCTTTCATTAATTGCAAACCTTCAGTCCAACCTTTGATAACTTGATTGAGAGGGAATTTAATTGTTTGGCCTCTTTCGACTGAACTATCAAATACTTTACCATCGATTAGTTTGCCCGTGTAATGCACTTCCACTGTGTCTTCAGCCTTGGGAGCTGCACCATTGCCAGCTACTATTTCTTTATACTGCAAACCAGATGGCATTACTTTAACGCCAGCTTGTTGTGAATTTTTTTGTAAAAATTCAGTTGCTCTTTGTAAATTTTCTTCAGATTTCACTTTTTGATTCTCCATATCTTTTTGACGTAATTCGTTATTCAAATTCATAATTGCTTCCTGCACTTGATCGTCGGATAACAATGGAATATTTTTGTTTAATATATCTGCTAATGCTTTCGAAAATATTTCGGGATTGATTGCTACATTGTTTTGCATCAAATCTTTTCCGAATTGCATACCTAAGCTATACGAAAGAGTGTCCATTTTGGACTTGAGTTCGATGCTTTGTGTTTGAGACTGAGTAGGTTTCTTTTTTTGAGAAAATGCTGTTGTAGAAAATACTAACATTAAAGTAAGTATTAAGATCGCTGTTTTTTTCATTAAATTTGCTCCGATAAAAAAAATCAAAATTACCAATAAATAACAAACTATTAATACGTCTATATTCAAAATTAATTTTATTTGTGGACAATTATGAATATTTTATTATTTGGAGCGACGGGGAATATTGGTAAAAAACTTTCCCGAAAAATTATGGAAAAGGGACATTTCGTTAGCAATGTATCGAGAAATACAAACAAATCTAAATCACTATTACCCTTTATTAACAATCATTTCAGTTTGAATAACGATGAAGAAATGCGGAATGCAATTGCATCATCGGATATTGTTATTAATTTGGCTGGATTCCCAGTTTCCGAAAAATGGACAGAGGAAAACAAACAACTAATATATAATTCTCGAATAGATACAACCAGAAAAATTGTCGAATTTATTAATTCATCCAAAACAAAACCTAAAAAGTTTATCTCGAGTTCTGCTATTGGTTTTTATGGTAATGGTCGGGAACACTTGCTAACTATCGATTCGCCACCAGGTATAGGTTTTTTGGCAAATGTTTGTGTGGATTGGGAAGAAGAAGCACAAAAAGTCGACGACAATGTTTTGCTTATTATACCTCGCATAGGTATTGTTCTCGATAAGAATAGTGGAGCATTACCCAAAATGGCAAAACCGTATCAATTATTTGTCGGAGGTATGTTAGGTGATGGTCGCCAATGGATGTCGTGGATTCATATCGATGACTTAGTAAACCTTTTTATCGAATTTATTGAAACAGACAATTACGAAGGAATTCTGAACGCAGTATCACCCAATCCAGTAAGAAATTCAACTTTCTCCAAAATTCTGGCAAAAGTGCTTAAAAGACCGAATCTATTTATCGTACCAAAATTCGTATTAAAATTAATTCTTGGTGAATCTGCATCAATGATTCTGAACTCCCAGAAGGTTTTTCCTGAAAAATTAATTCAAAATGATTTCGAATTTGAATTCCCAGATTTAGAAAAAGCTTTAATTAACTTGTTGAAATGATAATTTTAGATAAGTGGGGCGAAAGATGGGGCTCGAACCCACGACCCTCAGAGCCACAATCTGATGCTCTACCGACTGAGCTACTTCCGCCGTTTTATAGAATTACAAAATTAACATTTTTTAGTTATTTACCAATGTATTTTAAAATAATTTTTCTTGTTTTTTTTCTTGTTTTTTTATGGGGGTGCACTTCAATTACAAGATTTAAATCGGATAATATTGAAAACAATTTAAAAGGTAAAAGTGCTAATGAACTTATTGGCAAAAGATTTCAAGGTCTTGCTTCGTATTATGGCGACGAGTTTAATGGAAAAAAAACTGCAAGTGGTGAAATTTTTGATAACAAAAAAATGACTGCTGCCCACCGCACAATACCTTTTGGTACTTTGGTTCGAGTAACTAACTTAAAAAATAAATTAAATGTAATTGTTGTGATTAACGATCGTGGACCATTCGTCGATGGGCGTATTATTGATTTATCGTATTTAGCGGCTCGCCAAATTGATATGATTCGTGATGGTATTGCTGAGGTAGAAATTGAAATCTTAGAATAAGATAAACCTAAACTGAAATAAAAATCCCTTGATAACTAATTAAAAAGTTAAATTTTGTTAATTTGAAAGTTTAGAAATTAAAAAAGTTAAAAATAAATGGAAAAAATTAAAGTTGTAATCGCGGCTTCGTTGTTCGACGGACACGACGTATCCATAAATTTATTTAGAAGATTGTTGCAAAAGCGAGGTGCCGAAGTAGTTCATTTAGGACACAATCGAAGTGTTGGCGAAGTAATACGAACAGCATTGCAAGAAGATGCCGATGGTATTTTGATATCATCTTACCAAGGTGGTCATAACGAATATTTCAGATATTTAATCGATAGTTTAAGAGAGAATAATGCCGAATACATAAAAGTTTTTGGTGGTGGTGGTGGAGTAATTTTACCAAGCGAAATTCAGGAACTTGAAAAATATGGAGTAGAAAGGCTATACCATGCTGCCGATGGACAAAAAATTGGTATCGATGGTATTGCGGACGATATTATGAATAAATTGCGAGAAGCAAAAGCCAACAGACCAAAAATCGAAATAAATGAAGAAACCCTAAGAAACAACCTCAAAAGCACCGATTTAACAATAGCACGACAACTTTCTTATATCGAAAATTGTGATGGAGATTGCCACCAACTTGCCCCCATAAGAGAATTGGTCAATAAATATATCCATAAACAAAGCATAGTAATTGGAATTACTGGTACCGGAGGAAGTGGAAAAAGTTCATTAATCGATGAATTGATAGGTAAATTTATAAGTTATACCGAAAATACTCGAATAGCAGTACTGGCAATCGATCCCACCAAAAGCAAAACGTCAGGTGCATTGCTCGGGGATAGGATTCGCTACAATCAAATCTATAACGATAGAGTTTATTTTCGCTCTTTTGCAACTCGTTCCAGCCGAAATGAGTTATCACTTGCAATATCCGATTCCGTCGAAATACTAAAAACTTGTGGATTTGATATAATTTTTGTCGAAACCAGTGGTATTGGTCAAGGCGACAGTCGAATCACCGAAATAAGCAACCTTACTTTATATGTGATGACTTCTGAATTTGGTGCACCCTCGCAATTAGAAAAAATTGATATGTTGGATTATGCCGACTTTATAGCAATTAATAAATCCGAAAAAATCGGTGCCGAAGATGCCTATCGAGAAGTGATGATTCATTATCTACGCAATCGAGGAGCAAAAGTGGACCATAATAAACCATTAGAAGAAAACCAATTGCCCGTTTACTCAGTAAGTAGTAATCATTTTAACAATAATGGTGTTAACCGCCTTTTTAAGGATATGCTTAATTCAATATCTCAAAAAAACACTGATTTACAAATCAAAAGAGATCTAATCGAACTCTTGCCAACAGATTACATCAAAGAAACAAGTATAATTCCTCACAAAAGAATTAATTATTTAGCCGAAATAGCCGAGACAATTCAAAAGTATCACCAAAAAGCAAATGAACAAGCCCAAATTGCCTCGGAGGTTCAATCGATTAAAGAAACTATGAAATTGATTGACGAACCAGAAGTAATGAAAAAGTTGCACGAAAAATTCAAAGTAAAATGGGAGCAACTCGATCCCGAATTCGTGCAATTCTTATCGAATTGGGAAAATAAAAAGAAGGAATTCGACCAGGAGGAATGCGAATACGAAATACAAGGTAAGAAAGTAAATTTACCTATGAGCCGCAAAAGCCTCTCGGGAACGAAAATTCCCAAAATTGCTTTTCCTCGCTACACTTCGTGGGCTGACATTGCAAAATTTTATTATCGTGAGAATTTTCCGGGAGAATTTCCATTTACTGCAGGTGTTTTTCCATTTAAACGTACCACCGAAGATCCAAAGCGACAATTTGCAGGCGAAGGTGGACCCGAACGCACCAATAAGCGATTTCACTATTTAACCCAAGGTGAACAATCCAAAAGACTTTCGGTTGCATTCGATGGAATTACACTCTATGCAGAAGATCCCGATTTACGCCCCGATATTTATGGCAAAATTGGCGAAAGCGGTGTATCGATATGCACAATCGAAGATATGGACAAATTACTCGAGGGCTTCGACCAAACCGACCCATTAACGAGTGTGAGTATGACAATTAATGCTCCTGCACCTATTATGGTTGCATTCTACTTTATGACAGCATACCAAAGAGAATTGAATAAATTGCAAAACGATGGAAAAAAACTAACCGAAGAAGAGAAACAATCTCTTAAAGTCGAAACTTTCAGAAAATTGCGAGGTACGGTTCAAGCCGATATGCTAAAAGAAGACCAAGCTCAAAACACCATAATTTTTTCTATTGATTTTGCTTTGAAGTTAATTGGCGATTTACAAGAATATCTATCAAAAAATAAAATACGAAATTACTATTCCCTAAGCATAAGTGGTTATCATATTGCCGAGGCCGGAGCCAATCCAATCACACAATTAGCTTTTACTCTGGCTAATGGCTTTACATATGTTGAATATTTTCTTAGTCGTGGAATTCCAATTGATGACTTTGCACCAAATTTATCATTTTTCTTTTCGAATGGTATGGACCCCGAATATTCAGTTATTGGACGGGTAGCGCGTCGTATTTGGGCAATTGCAATGAAATATCGATACGGTGGCAACGACAAAAGTCAGAAATTAAAATACCACATACAAACCTCAGGTCGTTCGCTTCATGCTCAAGAAATTGAATTCAACGACATTAGAACAACGCTCCAAGCACTAATTGCCCTCTATGATAATTGTAATTCGCTCCACACAAATTCCTATGATGAGGCAATCACAACTCCAACAGAAGAATCCGTTCGTCGAGCAATGGCTATTCAATTAATAACCTCAAAAGAATTTGGCGTGCTATACAATGAAAACCCAAATCAAGGTTCTTTTATTATCGAGGAATTAACTGAATTGGTCGAAGAGGCAGTTCTGCGAGAATTCGAAAATTTGTCGCGACGAGGCGGTGCGTTGGGAGCTATGGAAACTCAATACCAGCGATCTAAAATACAGGAGGAATCGATGTACTACGAATACTTAAAACAAAGCGGCGAGTACCCAATTATTGGCGTTAATACCTTTTTGCCAAATAATCCCGAAAATTATTACGATAAAATTCCAATCACTCGAGCATCGGACGAAGAGAAAATGTCTCGAATTAACGACTTAAATAAATTCAAAGAAAATCACATAGAAGAATCGTCTATTTATTTGGAACGTCTTCGTCGGGTATGTTTAACTGGCGGCAATATTTTCGAAGAACTTTTGAATACTGTTGAGCATTGTTCTATGGGGCAGATTACACAAGTTCTCTACGAAGTTGGCGGCAAATATCGCCGAGGTATGTAGCTTTGAAATATTAATTTTTAGAAATTTATGAATATTGAAATTGAAAAACATAAATCAAGTAAAATAGTTGAAGAAAATATAAATTACACAAGGATTCATCCTTACTTTCAATCTGAAAATCTTATTCTTTATCTCAATGATTGCATAGAAGCAATGTCGCAACTTCAAGATGACTCAATTGATATGATTTTTGCTGATCCACCATATTTATTGAGTAACGATGGAGTAACCTGTTACGCCGGGAAAATGGTGAGCGTTAACAAAGGCGATTGGGACCGAAGCAATGGATTCGACAAAGACTTAATGTTTCAGGAAAGTTGGTTGAAACAAGCCAAAAGGATACTAAAACCCGAAGGAACGATATGGGTGAGTGGAACGATGCACAATATTTTCCAAATTGGTTATTTATTACAAAAATTAAATTATCACATCTTGAACGATATTGTTTGGTACAAACCTAATGCAGCACCAAATTTAGCCTGCACAACATTTGCTCATAGCCACGAAACATTAATTTGGGCTAAAAAAAATAAAAAAGCTAAACATATCTTCAATTATGAGATGATGAAAAATGGCACATTTCCCGAGGATAAAATGAAAACCCAAAACAAACAGATGCGTTCAGTTTGGAGCATTCCAACCCCAATGCCTGATGAAAAATTATTTGGAAAACACCCCACTCAAAAACCGTTGGCACTATTAAAAAGAATAGTTTTGGCTTCAACAAGAGATAACAGTATCATTTTAGATCCTTTTAATGGCAGTGGGACAACGGGATTGGCAACACTATTAATTGGAAATCGCCAATACATTGGTATAGATAATAACAAAGATTACTTAGATCTTACTATTAAGAGATTCAATCATTATAACTTTAATCATCAACTATTTGTTTAAAAAATGAAAAATGAAGCTTGGAAAGCAATTTTTGACAAATGGGGAATATTTAAACATAACTTTGATATGGAACCCTATATAATTACTGCTCAACAAATAAAAGAAGCTACTATCCATTTTACAAAATCTAAACGTTATAATTGAAAATATTTAAATTTCAATATTAATTAATATTTTTGTGTTTTTTTTAAATACTGAAATGAAAAAATTTTATTATCTGTCTATTCTTCTATTTTTATTTGTTTGGGGTTGTACTTCGTCCAATCGGCAAGAATTAGTGGGAAAAATTTCTTTCTTGGAATGGAAAAATTCCACTTTTTGGAATGAGGAATCATATCGGTTTTATACTGTCAATATCAATAAAGCAGACATTTTAGCCTCAAGGCTGGATTCGGTAAATTACGTGTATGTATTTGCAAGTCCCCACTGCGGAACTTGCTTAATCGAAGTGCCCCGTATCTATAAAATTATGGAAGCCCTGCCTCGAAATGCCGAAAAAATACAATTAATTGCAATGGATGAGTACAATACCGAACCAACGAATACTTACAAGTTCTATGGGGTTCGCACAACACCGTCGATTGTTGCTGTTTTCTACTCGAACAAGATGGTTAAATTCTCTCCAAAGTTCGATATTCTATCAGATTTAATTGAGCATATTGAATGAAAAGAATTCTTATATTTATTATCCTTATTAGCTTAATCGCCATTGATATTTATAGTCAATGTGGATGTATGAGTAGTATGGCTTCGGGCTTGCTATCGCCATCCACAGTTAACCAAGCCGGCACGCTTCGCAAAGGATTTTTACTATTGGATTTGAATACTAATTATACCACGGGTAACAAGGAATATTCATCTACTCGAATTGTCCCAAATGTAACCGTTCGCGAATTTTGGAATTCAACACTTAATTTTAATGCATCGTATGGAATAACAAAAAAACTGACGGCATCGATTGGTGCTAATTATGTTATCCAAAATAATATCAAAACATACATTTTCAATTACAAAAGCAATGGATGGAATAGCGCCCAAATTGGTGCAAAATATAATTTAATGTTCAATCCCAAAGATAACTATGAACTCACGGCAATGGCAAATTTATCAATACCTCTGCAATCGGTGGACGATACAACCTATATGTACCTTCAACCAACATCGGGTGCGGTAGCTTATACGGCGGGATTATTTTACCACAAAGGTTTTTCCAATCTTAATTTAGATTTTTTTAGCTCATTTTCGTCCACATTTTGGTCAAGCAACAAGGCTAAATATCAGTTCGGTACGATTCATTCATTAACTTTGGGATTAACAAAACCAATTATAGAACAATTATCTATGGGATTAACTACAAATATTTCTTACAAGGA
>CALKJQ010000036.1 GCA_937995785.1 Candidatus Kapaibacterium sp. | reverse complement strand
CGTTCGTATATAAATTTAATATAATAAAATAACGACTTGTATATTTTAATAATCATATTGAATCTCTTTTTTATTAGCAACATAATTGTTACTGCCCAAGATACAATTAGTTATAAAACTAAGAGTATAGTTGTCATAGATTCAAACAAGAATAGAATGAGCGATTACAATGGTTTGGCATATAAAACAATTACTATCTCACCTACTAACTACAACAATATGAATGACTTGTTTAATTCCATTCCATTGATTAACTTTACTCAATATGGCGGAGTTGGTTCCTTGGCAACTTTAAGTATCCGAGGAACCAGTTCGAACCAATCCGTTATTTCGATTGACCAAATACCATTGAATAATTCAGCAAATCCATTTGTTGATATCAACCTTTTGCCCGTTGAACTTTTTGATGAATTGAACATTATTTCTACAGGCACATCTTCTTTATTAGGTTCTGGTGCAATTGGTGGTAATATTGATTTTGGAATAAACAACAAACCAAAAAAATCTGTAAATGTTAGCTACTCTTTTGGTTCCTATGGATATTCAAAGGCTTTAGTAAGTCAGAATAATATGATATCTTTTTTACCATATTTCTCCAATTCCATAAGTTACGAAACATACACTGGCAACTATCCAATCAAATTCAATGAATTCGGTAATCTAAAAGATACATTTAGGACAAATTCTAAATATAAATCTTTAAAATTCAGTAATATCATCAAGTTACCAATCACAAGAAATATTTTGTATAATTCCATTTCTATTTTTGCTTTAAATGAACATCAAGAACCAGGTGCAGTATTAATTGGAAGATTGGAGGATAGCAATTCTTTTATTGAGCATAATAGCTTATTTACAATAAATCAGATAAGTTATGAATTAGATTTAACAACGTTCGTATTTAGCAATTTATTATCGATTAAAAAATATAATTATAATAATTCTAATAATTTAATATTTGAAAATTCGAATTTTAATTCTTTCGATATTTCGAGTAATATCACCACTAATTTCCATATAACAAGTAATTCTGATTTAAAAATTGACTTTGGATGGGATTATAATCAATTAGTTGGCAATATGATACAAAAAGATGTTGGAAATTATGTTAATCGTAATTTATTACACGCTTCGGGAAGTTATTCTCAAATAATGAATTACTTGCCTTTATCTTACAATATTTCGATGAGAATTGATAAATCGTCCGATATAAATTCCGTATCCAACTCTATGAGCTTTGCTATTAATTATTTTATCAATAACCTACTTAAAGCCAACTTAAGCTTTTCTAAAAACTTTAGATTTCCGAGCTTTAACGAAATGTATTATTTTAATTACGGAAATACGGATTTGTCTCCCGAAAAATCACTATCAGGAGAAATTTCAATTGAATATTCAGTAAACAAAACTCTTATACAATTATTTGGTTTTGTCAGCGATATAAAAGATAAAATTGTTTCTGTTCCCAAATCAACATTAAGCTGGTCGGCACAAAACTACTCAAGAGTTCTTAATTATGGTGCCGAGTTAAATATTAACTTGCCTATCTATAAAGATTATATAGTTATTAGATACAATTATCTCCTTCAAAATTCTTTTGATAATAATCCAAATTCCAAATATTATAGAGAAATTATACCTTATACCCCTTTAGAAAAAGTGTCTCTTTATGCAGAGGCAAATTATAGTAAAGTATTGTTTAATCTAAGTTTACAAAGAACTTCTTACAGGTACTTCTTGCCGCAGAATAGCATCGAAAACTTACTTCCAAGTTTTATAACTTTAACTTCATCTATGAAGTATCAACTATCAATATTCACTCATTTACCTTTATTTATCTCATTAAATATCAGCAATATAACCAATTTAAGTTACGAAATTGTTAAAAATTATCCAATGCCACTTCGTTCTGTTAATTTAACCATCGGAGCAAGTTATGAAAAAAAGAATTAAAAGTTTTCTTTTATTTATTTTTTTGCTTTTAAGTTACACTAATTTTTTGATTGGACAAAATATCAGGTTTATAGATACTGTTTATAATTTTAAACCAGGAAAAGGGCAAAATACTGGACAATCAGCCGAATTTTATCCAATGAATATTTTCGGACCACCATCCAAAAACGCTACAGAATCAACACCCGAATCGTCTCCAACCGAGCTACTATCGCTTGGATTTGGTGGCGAAATAATTGTCGGATTCAAAAACGCATACATAGTTGATAAAGTTGGGGTCGATTTTATAATTTTCGAAAATGCTTTTCTTAATCCTATTAATAAAAGGATATTTGCCGAGCCTGCTGTTGTCTCGGTGAGCGAGGATGGTATTAATTTTATCGACTTTCCGTTTGACAGCCTTACTCTTGAAGGTTGTGCAGGAACGCAACCAACAAATGGCAAAGTTAGCCCTTGGGATTATCCAAATTGTGGAGGAAATGGATTTGATATTGCAACTCTTGGATTAACAAAAGTTAAGTACATAAAAATCAGGGATATAACGGAAATGATTTATCAAAACAATTCACATCCTTTCTACGATGCTACATTAAGCGGTTTCGACTTGGATGCTGTAGTAGGATTGAATTTGGTGGATGAATACAACAGCTTAACAGATAAAACCGGCAATTATCCGAAATATTTCAATGCCTATGTTTACGATTATGCTGGACGTGAAATCATAAGTTTCGAAAATATTACAGAATCTGAATTATTCCAAAAAATTCCAAGAGGTTGTTATTTTCTTAAATTGACTTACAATTTAACTGCCAATTTAAAAAAAATATGTATAAATTAATCTTAACTTTGTTACTTGGGATTTTATTAACTTCTTGTATTCAAGATCCTTTAGCCAATGTTGACAACAATGATCTGATAGACAAAAATTCCGCAATCATAGTTTGCGAGGGATTATTCGGTTATAACAACGCAAATATATCAGTATTTTCGCTGGCTTCTGGAAAAGTAAACAATGATATTTTTAAACAAGTTAATGGATATGATTTAGGAGATATAGCAAATTCTGGAATAATTATTGATACTTGTTTATTTGTAATAGTATCGACGTCAAGGGTTTTATATAAAATTTCCTTGAATAATTTTAAAGTCCTAAAAATATTGACATTTCCTTCCTCTACTTATCCTCGACAATTAATTGCAAAAGACAGCTATCTATATGTGAGCGAAGCATACACAAATAAGCTCTACAAAATAAATCATTTGGAATTAAAAATGACTGATTCCCTAATCGTTGGAGCTCAACCAGAGGGCTTGTGCATCCTTAACAATTTCCTTTATGTCGCAAATTCGGGATGGGGTGAAATTAATTCCAGCCACCCCGAGGCGAGCACAATATACAAAATTGATATCACGAATTTCAAAATTATTAGTAAAGTGAAAACATACCCCAATCCCGTCGAAATAATTGCCGATAGCATAAATAATAAACTAATTTTAACTTATTATAACCTTCCTTCGCAAAAGGACTCTGTTGGCGGAATTATTGAATATGACAATAACTTACTTATCAAAAAGCAATTTAGGGGAAATTTCCTCAAAACCAAGATATTAAACCAAAAGCAATTGCTTTCGTTGATTGATAATAATCCAAGTAATGGAAAACATTCCAAACCAGGATTAGCATTAATAGACCTGGACGACGATAAAATTACAACAATTATGAATAATACTAAAAAAACAGAATTTTGGTACAATTTTGTGTTCGACCCAATCAATCAGCAAATATGGATATGCAATGCTATGGATTTTCAATCGAATGGAAAAATAGAAATTTATAATACAAATTTAACTTATTCCAAAATGGAACTTACAAAGATCTTTTATACTGGGTTAAATCCTAATCAAATATTATTGTGGAAATAAACTTAATTTTAACTAAAATTTTTTAATTTTGTAATCTATATTTTTTGGTTTATGTATGAGTATATTAGTCGATAAAAATACGAAAGTTATTGTGCAAGGTATAACGGGTTCGGAAGGTACTTTCCATACTTCTCAAATGATTGAATATGGAACCAACATAGTAGGTGGAGTAACCCCCAGTAAAGGCGGTCAAACTTACGAAGGTAAAGGAGAAAACCTTTTTGCCAAACCTGTTCCAATTTTCAACACCGTTCGCGAAGCAGTTAAAGAAACTGGTGCAAATGCAACTGTGATATTTGTTCCACCTGCCTATGCAGCAGATGCAATTTTAGAAGCCTTAGATGCCGAAATAGAATTAATTGTTACAATTACCGAAGGCATCCCAACTCGGGATATGATTAAAGTTTATGACGTATTAAAAAC
>CALKJQ010000035.1 GCA_937995785.1 Candidatus Kapaibacterium sp. | reverse complement strand
TATTCTTCCAAACATTCGAAACAAGAGAAAAGTTCGACAAAACTAACGAAATGTTCAAGCAAATAAAAACAAAGTTTGGCTTAGTTCCAGTTGTGTTAACCTATGGGGTTGCCATTCAGAATTATAATCACGAGGGATATTCAAATTTGTTCAGTGTTGAATATCAAAGTTATGTTGCCAATAACCTTTATCGCTTATCTATAGTAAATAATGGCAATGGCTCTCTTATAAATAACTTTAACGATTATTATTCGCATTATCCAATTTTACAAACTCAATATATCGACGATAAAATTGTTACAAATGGCTTAATTGATATCCACAATAAAAACAAAACATCATTTGCTTTTGTTAAGGCTTTATTTAACGACGAAAATCCACCGCTGCTGGATATTGGGAACTTTACGAATACAATTTATACTTTTATTCTACTTAGCCTATTGCTGATTGTTCTATTTTTGGCATTATACTCGCGATTTAGAAGATTTCAGGAATATTTTATTCGTGCATTAATTCGTCCTTTTAATTTTTATGCGGATATCCGCGACCAACGGATTTTATCGCCATCGCTCACTTATAGTTTAGGTGCAATATTAGCGGTTTCGTTTGGTTTATTTTTCGAATCTCTTAGTTATTATTTTATTACGTCCGAAAGATTCCAATTCATCACCACTATATTGATTCCAGATATTCTACTGCAAAGTTTATTTTATAAAATAATCTGGATACCATTAGCAGGAGTAGTCGTTTTCGCATTGCTTTTCTTGCTGTTAATTTATCTCGTGGCAATAATTATTAGGTTTTTTGCTTATTTAACACATAGAAGGGTAAGTTATTTCGATGTAATGAATATAACCATTTGGGGAAGTTTGCCTATAGTATTTTTGTTGCCTTTCGATTTGATTTTGTTCAAGTTGCTTCAAATCGATTCTGTAATATTCAACATAATCATTTTATTTTCGATATTAATCTTTATTTTGTCTATTTTTCGGGTTCTCAAGGCAACTTCTGTTGTGTTTGATATAAGATTTCAAAAAGTATACCTGGTTGGTATTGGTATAATAGCAATTATTGTTTTTGGTATTTATTTATTGTATCAATCCCAATCTGATTTTTCGAGTTTGGTATCCTATTTTGTATCAGTTTTGTCCTAATTAAAGGATAAACTTAGAAACATCAATATTTTTTGTAATATTCGAAAGCTTCGATTTCACAAATTCGGCGTTTATTTCTATTTTATTGTCAGTTATGATTTCGGGAACGTCGAACATTATTTCTTCGAGTAATGATGTCATAATTGTGTGCAATCTACGCGCTCCAATATTTGTAACTTCGCTATTAATTGTAGCCGATATCGATGCAATTTCTCTTATTGCATCATCGGAGAATTTCAATTCAATGTTTTCGCTTGCAAGCAGAGCTTGATACTGTTTTATCAAGGCATTTTCGGGAATAGTTAGAATTTTTACAAAATCTTCTTCGGTCAAACTTTGCAATTCCACTCTAATGGGAAACCGACCTTGTAGCTCGGGTATTAAATCTGATGGTTTCGAAACATGAAATGCTCCACTTGCAATAAACAAAATATGATCGGTACGAATAGTCCCATACTTTGTATTTACTGTAGAACCTTCCACTATTGGCAATAGATCTCGTTGAACTCCCTCGCGAGATACATCGGGACCCGACCCCCGATTCGACGAATTGGATACAATTTTGTCGATTTCATCGATGAAAACAATCCCTGCATTTTCAGCCCTTTTGATAGCCTCTGTTACGACAGCATCCATATCAATAAGTTTGTCCACTTCGTCCTTTTCGAGAATTTTCAATGCTTCGGCAACTTTCACCTTTCTTTTCTTGGTCTTCTTGGGCATTAAGCTACTCATAATATCTTGGATATTCATTCCCATTTCGTCCATACCAAAAGGACCTAAAATTTGCATTGATGAGGAAGAATCAACAGTAACGTCAATTTCGATCTCGCGGTCGTTCATCTTGCCTTTCTTGAGTAGTTGTCGGATTTTTTCTCTGGTATCTTGGAGTTCTTCGGATTGTTTATCGACGTTTTGATTAAAAAATGAAGCCTCGGACGACGAAGACGGCACTAATATTTCCAATAACCTATCTTCGGCAGCTTGTTTGGCTTTTATTTCATTTCGCTTTCGATATTCTTCTTTAACAACTTGAACAGACCGCTCAACAAGTTCGCGTATCATCGACTCCACATCACGCCCGACGTACCCTACTTCGGTGAACTTGGTTGCCTCCACTTTTACAAAAGGAGCTTGAGCGATGGATGCCAACCTACGAGCAATCTCGGTTTTACCCACACCGGTAGGACCAATCATTATTATATTGTTGGGCATTATTTCTTCTCGGATCGGATCGTCCACTTTCTGCCTCCTCCATCGGTTGCGGAGCGCTATGGCAACAGATTTTTTTGCTGCATTCTGGCCAATGATATATTTGTCTAACTCATTAACAATTTGATGGGGGGTTAGGTGGTTTTCTAAATCATTCTTTTGGTTTGTTATTTCTTTGCTCATTTAAAATTCGTTAATAAATAGAATATTAAAAACGAAATTCTTAAGTCTAAATTTGATTTTACTATTTCTATTCTTTTTTTAATAATTTTGTAGTAAAAACAACGAAATGAAACGAATAATATCAAATATTCTCTTCTTGTTAATTCTATTCTTTTTGTTTAAATGGGATTTACAAGCCAAATACTTCTTCTACGAAATTTCCACTGATTCCTCGAAGGCATATATTTTTGGGTCTATTCATTTTGGAAAACCCGAATGGTATCCTTTCGAGAAATACATCGAGGATGCATTTGCTAACTCAGACGTATTGGTTACCGAAGTTGATATGAACTCTGTATCGCAATTTACCTTTATAAATAGGATGTTTGCGACCGATACAATTGATTTAAAGTACAAATTAAAACCCGAAAACTATCAAAAATTAGTCAGCAAATTGGGCAAACTGGGATTAAGCGAATCAATGATTCAGCGAATTCGCCCTTGGTTTATTGCTTTCAGTTTGCAACGAACGGAAATGCAACAAGGCAATATCAATTCTAAAGACGGAGTTGATCTTTACTTTAATCGAAAAGCTAATGAACTAAACAAAGAAATCATTGGAATCGAAGAAATAGATTTCCAACTTGGTTTACTCGAAAAATTTGATTGCTGTGCCGATGAAATTATAGAAAGATTGGATAATAATGAAGAAACAGAGGAATATCTGAATAATTTAATTAACAATTGGATTGAGGGTAACGATCAAAAGATAAATGAGTTAATTAACGAAATTTCCAACAAAAACGAAGCAAGCCAAGAATATCTGAAAGTATTCCACGAAATTTTATTCAGAAGAAACGAATCAATGGCATTGTCCATTAAAAAATTATTAAAAAATCGCAAACAATATTTTATTGTGATAGGTGCTGCCCATTTAGTTGGGGAAAATAGTATTATTAAATATTTAGAGAAAAATAAAAACAAATATAAAATTAAGAGATTATAATGAAATTATTAAACAAAACAACTTTTATTACCGGTGCATCAGCGGGGATTGGTTTATCCTGTGCACTAAAATTTGCAGAGCAAGGCTCGAATTTAATTTTATTAGCACGCCGCCGCGATAAATTGAATCAAGTTGCCGATGATATACGAAAAAAACACTCCGTCAAAGTTCACACATCAACAGTAGATGTGCGGAATTTCCAAGAAATCAAAGATTTTATCGATAATCTTCCCGAGGAATGGAAAAAAATTGACATACTAATTAACAATGCGGGTAAAGCATTAGGGTTGAGTAAAATTTACGAAGCCGATTTAGCTGATTGGGAAGAAATGATTGATACAAACATTAAAGGCTTACTGTATTGTTCGCGGCTTATTCTGCCCGATATGGTTGCCCGAAACGAAGGTTTTGTGATTAATATCGGAAGTTTAGCTGGGCACGAAGTCTATCCCGCAGGCAATGTGTATTGTGGCACCAAATCGTTCGTTCGGGCTGTATCCAAAGGTATGATAATCGATTTGAACGGAACAAATGTGAGAGTTACCAATATCGATCCGGGATTAGTGGAAACAGAATTTTCGGAAATTCGTTTCCATGGCGATAAAGAACGAGCAAGTATGGTTTACAAAGGCTATCAGCCTCTTACGGGTGATGATATTGCCGAAATTGCTGTATTTGCCGCAACAAGACCGATGCATGTGCAGATACAAGAAATATTTGTAACCCCAACTGCCCAAGCAACTGCAACCATCGTATCGAAAAAAAGTTAATATTTGAATAATTTTTCAAAATATTTGCTAGATTGATTTCTTTGTATTAAATTGTAGTTTAGCGGGGGGTTAAATTACATAAAACATAGCAAAAATCCTTAATAACACAATTTCCGTAGAATATAGCAATAGTAAAGTTTTTGGGGGATTATAATTAGATTAATTCTAAAATATTTTATTTTATGCAGCAAAATAATATAGATGAGAATATAATTACGTCGAAAAGTAGTAATAATCGCAGGTTCACTACTTTATTATTTACAATTATAGGTATAATCATACTTTCGGGGATTATTGTTTATACAAATTACTGGCAAAATAATCTCGAAATCAAGGAAATAAAAATTGTTGGTAACAAGTATATTCCTAAAACCGAAATCCAAAACCGTGTCTATCGTTATATTTTAGCCAACAAGTTATCTTCAATTAATTTTAAATTTATCGAAGAATTAATTCTACAAAACGAATTTATTCGCAAAGTTAATTTTATCACTACTTATCCTGGCGAAATTGTGATTTCGCTGGATGTGAAAAACATATTAGCAATAGGAAAATCCGAAAACAACGACCAATTCTATATAACCGAAGATGGCGAGGTTGTACCGAGACAGAATTACTCATTAGGTTTCGCACTTCCAAAAGTTGATTTAACTAAAATTTCTAAAATTAATTTCGAACACGAAATCAAAGAAATAGCAATTTTTCTGAAAACTTATTACATTGATAAATCCGAAAAAATTAAAGCAACGGCAATTTGGAAAAGTTCCGAAGGAATTTGTTTTTCTGTTTTGAATGGGATAATCGTCAAAGTTGGGAGTTTAAATGATTTAAACTTCAAATTCCATAAGTTTCAAGTTTATATGAATGCATTAATGAAAGCAAATGAATTGTATCCAAATTATATCGATCTTCGTTGGTCGAATCAAGTAGTAGTGAATTAGATAAGGAGATAATTTTGAATTCAGATAGACCAAAATTCAACATAGCACTCGACATAGGAACTTCAAAAGTGTGCGCCTTGATTTCGACAATGGAACCAACAAGTACCAAAATTGAAGTTGTTGGATTGGGAGTAGCAGAAAGTGAAGGTTTGCAAAGGGGCATTATCACTAATATTGATAAAACAGCCAATGCAATCACGGTTGCTATGCAAAAAGCAATGCAACAAAGCAATTTAAAAACCAACAAGGTAATTGTTGGAATTTCGGGCGATTATATAAAATCGGAAATGAGTAGCCATGTGGTTAGTATCTCCAATGCTTACAAAGAAATTCGACAAGAAGATGTGGATCGATTGATTAACGAAGCACGAACAATGCAAATACAACCCGATCGCCGCATTATCCACTTATTTCCCCAAGATTTCACTATAAATGGGATGAACACTGTTGCCGACCCAATAGGAATGAGTGGGGTGAGAATGGAAGCCAAAATCCATGTTGTAACTGCCCCAATTTCTGCTATCGAAAATATAAATAGGTGTGTCGAACGTGCCGGACTCGAAATTGCGGATATTGTTCTTGCTCCTTATGCAAGTTCATTGGCTATTTTGGAAGAAGACGAGAAAGAGGTTGGTGTAGCTTTGATAGATATTGGTGCGGGGACAACTGAAATATCAGTTTTTTACGAGAATGCATTCAGATTTTCCGAAATAATCGCATTTGGTGGGAATCAATTAACGCAAGATATTCGGCGAGTGCTTGGAGTAGTTAAAAATAATGCCGAAAGACTCAAGAAGGATTACGGGCATTGTTACCTCGAAACATTACACAAGAACGAGGAGCTTCAGGTGCAAGTGCCCGGCGGAAATGCACCCGTTGTTATTGATAGAAAGTATTTAACAAAAATATTGGGGGCTCGTGTTACCGAAATTTTGCTTTTTGCCAATCTTGCATTAGAACAATCCGGCTACAAAAATTTATTAAAATCTGGTATCGTTCTTACTGGTGGCACAAGTTTATTGCCCGGAATTGAAGATTTAGCACAGCATATTTTTGGGTTGCCCGTTAGGTTAGGATTGCCAACCACGGTTTCCTCATTAGGATTAACTCCCGAAGTAATAAATCCGATATTTTCAACCGCAGTGGGCTTGGCATTTTTTGGTTTTAACAAATATCACAAAGCAGCACTAACAGAAATTGAACCACCAAAACCAAAATTTGAACAATTAGAGAAAGAAATTGAAAAAGAATTTAAAACGGAAAAAATAGATAAAGAAGACAAGCATAGTAAAACTAAAAATACCAATAAAGAAGAAGAAAAGAAAAATGAAGAATCAATAGAGGACGATAACGAAGTAATCGATTTGGACTCTAAAAAAACAAAAATTACCGAGTTTATCAAGAATATTTTTGATAAATTCTGAAAAGTAAAAGAAAAGAAAAAAAATGGGGGATAAATATGTCTATTAATGACAAATTAACAATTGATTTGGATCAATCACAACTACTCAAAGCAAAGATAAAAGTCATTGGGGTTGGCGGTGGCGGATGCAACGCTATCCAACGAATGGCTGAAGGCAAGATACAAGGCGTCGAACTTATTGCAGCCAACACCGACGCACAAGCATTGGCAACAATGTCTGTCCAGAATATTATTCAATTAGGACCAAGTTTAACTCGTGGATTGGGCGCTGGCAGCAATCCCGATGTTGGCAAAGATGCTGCCAAAGAAAGCGAACAAGAAATCAAAAATGCACTAAAAGATAGCGAACTTATCATAGTTACTTGCGGTATGGGAGGTGGCACCGGCACCGGTGCAGCTCCGGTTGTAGCTCGGATTGCAAAAGAAGTAGGTGCATTGGTATTGGGTATTGTTACTCGTCCATTCGATTTCGAAGCCCATACTCGTATCGATCAAGCTTTGAAAGGTATCGAAGAAATGAGAAAAAATGTCGACGCTATTATCGTTATTCCAAATCAAAAGATTTTTGATATTTATTCGCAAGATATAGATATAAAAGTTGCTTTCAAAAAAATTGATGAAGTTCTCTTTAATTCTACACGAGGGATTTCGGATATTATTAACTTGCCCGGTATGATTAATGTGGACTTTGCAGACGTTAGAACAATAATGAAAGATGCGGGCGAAGCCTTAATTGGTATTGGACGTGCAACCGGAGAAGCCCGAGCCAAAGAGGCGGCTTTGCAAGCTATAAATTCACCATTGCTCGATGGTATATCAATTGAAGGAGCAAAAGGTTTGCTTGTAAATATCACCTATGGCAAAGGATTTACGATGAGTGAAATGCAAACTATTTCGAACACTATCCAAGAGTATACGGGATTTAACGTTCACCTTATACAGGGTATTGTCGAGGCACAAGACGAAACCGACGAGGTTAGTGTTACCGTTATTGCTACGGGCTTTTTGAGAAAATCCAAAGATAATAGGGTTACTACTCCCGAAATCGAGCATATATTTGCTAACGAAAAACCTCTTAGAGCGGGTCAGGCGGGAATAAACTTTAATTCGCGCCCTCAAGTGCAAACCCGTCCTTTTCCAAAGCAACCCGAAGGATTAAGAATTGAAATGGAGAAACCTTTAACTATTCCTAAAGGTGAAGAATTAAAAATGTATGACACACCTACGGTAACTCGAATTGCTAATTTTCCCGATACTCCTATCCGAAATTCCTTAACTGCAACCCCTAAAGCGACATCATCGTATTACGATGACCAAAACGAAGTTTCGTTGGATAATAAAGTTAAAGGGGTTGACATATTTCAATTAAGTCATTTGCAACCACACCGAAGTTTGATTTAACTAATTAAATAAAAACTCTTATTCCAAACGCAAAATTTGTATCAAAATAAAATAGCCTCTTTTTGATAGAGGCTATTTTTGTGTTTAAATTTTAATATTCTACAATAATATATTATAATAATGGAGCTAGTATTAAAGAAACAATCGACATTAATTTAATTAGAATATTAATAGATGGACCCGATGTATCTTTGAATGGGTCGCCCACTGTGTCGCCAACAACGGCTGCTTTGTGTGGATCGGACTTTTTGTAATATGTTTGTCCATCGATTGTTATTCCAGCTTCGATCATTTTCTTTGCATTATCCCAAGCACCACCGGCATTTGCTTGGAAAATTGCCATCAACACACCCGAAGCGGTTACTCCCGCCAACATACCTCCCAATGCTTCCTTACCAAATATAGGCAAGAAACCAATAATAACGGGGGTGATAACGGCAAGTAATCCGGGGATAACCATCTCGCGGATTGCTGATTTGGTGGAAATATCCACGCATTTTTCGTATTCAGCTTTGCCTTCGGCTTTGTGGAATTCCTCGATGTCCTCTTTGCTCCATTGATGTAGGTCTTTGCCTTCGTTTTTCTTCATTAAGTTCAATGAATTTCTAAGCTCGGGAATAGTATTAAATTGTCGGCGAACTTCTTCAATCATACTTTTTGCAGCACGACCAACTGCACTCATCGATAGAGATGAAAATACAAACGGCAATAAAGCACCGATAAACAATCCCGCAATTACATTTGCTTTGGATATATCAATGGATGGAACATGTGCGGCAGTCATATAAGCACCAAATAATGCTAATGCAGTTAATGCAGCCGAGGCTATTGCAAAACCCTTGCCAATTGCGGCTGTGGAATTGCCAACTGCATCCAATTTATCTGTTCTTTCGCGGACTTCTTTGGGCAATTCACTCATTTCGGCTATTCCACCTGCATTATCGGAAATAGGACCATAGGCATCCACAGCTAATTGAATACCTGTTGTTGCCAACATACCTACTGCTGCAATAGCAATACCATACAAGCCAGCAAAATAAAATGCTCCAATTATCGAAAATGCAATCAAAATGATTGGGATTGCTGTGGACATCATTCCCGTGCTTAAACCAGCGATAATATTGGTTGCCGCACCCGTTACTGATTGTTCTGCAATTTTGCGGACTGGTGGTTTGCCAAAACCTGTGTAGAATTCAGTAATTAAACCAATTAGCACACCTGCCAACAGACCAAATACAGTAGCAAGGAATATCCCCCATGAATGAATTGTGAAGGTTGTTGAATAAAGTGGATCGGCAAATATCCATTCCTTGGGTAGCGTCCAATCAATTATAAAATACGAAGCAATTAACATCAACAAAGCGGCAATGAAAGTACCCACATTTAAGGCTGATTGTGGATTGCCACCTTCTTTGACGCGAACAAAAAATGTTCCAATTATGGAGAAAATAATACCCGCACCCGCAAGCAATAATGGCAATATAATAGCCGAAAGACCACCAAATGGAGTAGAGGCAAATTCGGGAATTGCAAGAAATGCCGCACCCAAAACCATTGTGGATATGATGGAACCAACAAATGATTCAAATAAATCGGCGCCCATACCAGCCACATCGCCCACATTATCGCCAACGTTATCGGCAATTGTTGCGGGATTTAAAGGGTGATCCTCGGGTATGCCGGCTTCTACTTTGCCAACTAAGTCGGCACCAACATCGGCTGCTTTGGTATATATTCCACCTCCCACACGTGCGAACAATGCTATCGATGAAGCACCAAAAGAGAATCCTGTGATTACTGTAATTACCTTGCTCACAATATGCTCATCGGTTGGATTATCAATTAATCCAAACATTGAGGCATAGATTAAAAAAAGCAAACCAATTCCAAATACTCCCAGTCCAACAACTCCCATACCCATCACCGAACCACCATTGAAAGCAACCATCAGAGCCTGATTTAAACTGGTTCGTGCTGCTGCAGTGGTACGGACGTTTGCTTTGGTTGCTACACGCATACCTATAAAACCAGCCAAACCCGAACATAACGCACCCACAAGGAACGAGATACCAACCAAAAACGAGGAATCTGTAGCGGTCGAACCTTGTATCATAAGCAGAATCGCAACAATTACTACAAAAATTGCAATCACCTGGTATTCTGCTTTCAAGAATGCCATAGCACCTTTGTTGATATATGACGCAATGTTTTTCATTTTGTCGGTGCCAGCATCTTGGCTCGAAACCCAAGAGCTTCTTAGGTAGGTGAATAACAGAGCAATTAATCCGAGAATTGGAATAATTATCAAGTAAGTTAACATTTAAACTCCAAAATATTTTTTTAAACTATTTGTTTGTCTGTTTAAACTTTTTAGTTTGCTTTAAAAAAATTTAATGTGTAATCAATATTTAAAGAACAAAATTAAGAATTTCTTTGAATTATTATTCATATAATCTTAATAATTTTTGTTGAATATTAAAATGTGGGTTTCCTTTATTGTACAATCATTTCATAAAAAGTTAATCTTAAATGTAACTTTTTTCGAAAATTAAGCGTCTAAGAAACATTTAAAAATCAAGTTAGTAATATTTATGTTAAAATTTTTCACAGCATTCGTTGCTTTCTCGCTTGTTTTTTCTTTCAATTTATTGTCGGAAAGCCAAATAAATCAAAATTACTCTGATAAATTTGCCAAACATTTATCAACAATGGATACCGAGAGTTTTACAAAAAAAATTCAAGAAATACACAGGAGAATTCCCGAGAGAAAGAATTTTCAGAATATCCAAAAAATTAATAGTTCTGATATCAAATCGAAGATAAAAAATAACAATCAATTGCAATTTCTCCCCGAATTTCCTAAACAGGTAATTTATCCTGCAGAATTCGAAGAAGTTCAGGCAGTTCTGATAACTTGGCCCTATATTACATTGGATACAAATGGACAGATGACAGACCAAGTTTTCGAAGGTATTGGGACGTATTACGACGAAAAAAAACAAGAGTACTATTTTGGTCCCGTAACTTCATTCATAGATACATTGGACATTAGCCCTTATCCACCGGTATTTTCTCAATTGGCATACTATATCAACTTGGAAACGCAAGTTTGGATAAATGTGTGGGAAGGAAAGGATTCGATAATTTTGAAAAACTATTTGAAACGAAGCGGATACGAGCTAACAAATTATCGTTTCTATGTAAACCCCGGTAATTCGTTTTGGTATCGTGATTGTGGTCCTATTGCATTTTATTACGGAAGCGACGATAAAATAGGTTTTCTGGATTTAGAATACTACGGCGGTAGACCATTGGACGACGAAATACCATTACGCATCGCTATGGAAAATGATTACCCCATATTTACAAGCTCAATTGAATTGGAGGGAGGCAACGTTTTGGTTGATGGTATGAGTAAAATGATAACTTCCAATGCGGTTTATTATGCAAATGCCGATACCTACGGGCAAATTTTTATTGGTGAAGACGGAGAGGTTTACGAAGTCGTTAAAAAAGCTTTGAAATCCAATCAGGTTGATGATAGTTTAAGATATTTATTCAATTTAAATTTCTTGAAAGTTGTGCCGGCACTACGCTATGATGGTGGCACTGGTCACGTCGATCTATATATTGATATGTGGGACGAAAATAGATTTGTGTTCACTAAGTTTCCCGAAGAATTAAAATCGCTAACAGATTATTCAATATCAAAAAAGAATATAGATACATTGCTTTCTATTGTGCGTAGTAATGGTAAAAAATATAATTCATCATACATCCCCTTGCCCAAAAAGGACGATGGCACTTGGTACAAAAATAATAATGATTATGCACAATTAACTCGCTCCTATAGCAACCATACAATAATTAATAGAGCTATCATACAGCCCGTTTTTGCCAACGAATTATCGGGGGATAAAGTTCAATTAAATAAAGATTTGGATTCGCTCTCGGCCAAATATCCCGGCTATAAGATATATCCTATCGACGTCCGTGCTTTCGACGGGTTTGGTGGAGCAATCCACTGCATTACCAAGCAAATACCTGCCAATAATCCTATCAGAATTTATCATACGCCAATTGATGAATTTATTGGATATAAATCTGGATATCAAATAGTAGCAAAAATTCAAAACCAATCAGGTATTGCAGATGCAAAAGTGCTTTGGCGATACAAAAACTCCACAGAATGGAACGAATTGAATATGATAAATACTAATGGTGATTTATTTGCTGCAGATATTAAACCCGAAATGCAAAATGCAACAATTGAATATTACATTGAAGCAAAATCTAATAATGGTAAAACTATAACCAAACCTATGACTGCACCCAATGGATATTATTCATTTGCATATTCCATTTTGTCGGTTAATGACGACAAATCAGATTGTTTCATTAGTGAATTTTATCCAAATCCATCGAATAATGCCTCGTATATTAATTTGAATATGCCCGATATAATTATGAATATTTCAATTTCGGACATAAATGGTAGAATTATTTACAACAAAGCTTTGAACTTGAAAAATGATGATAATATTCTCGAAATAAACACATCTCACTTAGGTAATGGAGTATATTTTGTTAGTTTTAATTTAGATAATGGTAAGTTAGTCTCCCGAAAACTTATTGTTGGGAAATAAAATCTTTTGCCCAAGAAAATATTATTTTTGTATTTTTGGGTAACAATTATGAAACTAACTATTTTGATTTATATTATTTTGTTTAGTGCACTATCCATATTTAGTAATCCTATCGAAACAGAGAGAATTTCTAAAATCAAAAATGAACTAAACGAAATTGATGGGTATGTTCGAATTTCACTTACTAACAAAACAGATATAAAATACGCCATTATTACTTGGAAAACGGAAGATAGCGTTCATATTAGATTCGACAATGGTATTATTTCCATTATTCCAATATCGTCGATATCCGAAATTGAACAATTATATTTGGAGCTTCGCACCAAAGATGGAACTTTCGTGGGTAAAGCATTCACGGAGAATGACTCGTCAATTACATTGTCCACCAACAGTGGGGTATCAATTATTCCTCTTAAAAATATTATAGCCAAATCACTACTTATCTCGCAAAAGAAGGCTTTTTGCGACGATTGCAAATCAACGTATTATCGATTCCCCATTCAAAATCCACAAATTGGATTAGATTCGAATGATACAAGTATTGGTAAAACCAATTACCCAGTTATAGGTACCACAATTGGAACTCCCGGCACATTGAATCTATTAATTGGATATAATTATGAAAAATGGGGAGTAAGATTATCATCCGGAATGTTATTTCTTTTGTTGGACGAAATTGGATTTCAATTAAATATATTAAGAAATATAATAAAAAAAGATAATTTAGAAATTAATTTCTCGTTTGCTCCTGGAATTTCGAAAATAAAAATAATGAATAAGTTAGAATTAGATTATAAATATATTGCTGCACTAATAGATATGAATTTGAATGGTTTCTTTGTGGAAGCTGGAGCTGGATATGGAGACAATAACCTCAATTCAAAATTTCAAATCCTATTTAATTTAGGATATGTTTATCGATTTAATTAAAATAATTAAATTTTTTTTGATATTACCAAAATTTTTCATAACTTGCAGTTTTAAATTTGCAAATCTGGGGGGATTAAAATGCAAAGAATAGAACTATTTTCTATTGCCAATTTCGATTATGGCGACGTTAGGTTGCCGCTTTATTCATCGAGTGTTTCGGCGGGAATTCCCGCACCTGTATCCGAGGACATCGAAGAAGAAGTGGATTTAAACACCCTTTTAATTACTCATCCAAATTCTACTTTTTTTGCCCGAGTAGTGGGCGATGCGAAAAACTTTGAGGGTATTAAAGATGGCGATATGTTGATAATTGATACCTATAACCAACCACAAGATGGTAAATTAATTTTAGTTCAGTTGAATAAAACTCTTGCCATCCGACGCTATCGAATTTTTGATGGTGCAGAATATATGGAAACACCAATGGGTCAGTTTATACCAATTAATAATGATTTCTTCGATTCGTTAGATTTTGTAGGAGTTATCACCCATCTAATTCATTCGTATTGATAATTCGGCACAATAATTGCGAACGAAATGCAAAAAACCTACAAGAAATGAAAGCTACAAGTCGAGGTAAAATTAAACAAAAATATAGTTTCGAAGCCCCCATTGTTCACGCAAATATTGATCTGAGGTCGAGTATTCAAGAATTAGCGGCATCCAAATTCAGTCTTTATAGCCTTCTGAAGGGAAGTCCACGCGATTATTTCCTTGTTCGCGTTAATGGCGAAAGTATGAAAGATATTGGGATAAACGATGGTGATACTTTAATTGTTAATTCGAATACTATACCGCAAGATGGTGATATAATAATAGCTTCGCTAAACGGAGACACATTGGTTAAAACATTCAAGATTATGGAAGGCGAAATCTATTTAGTTGCCGAAAATAAGCAATTTTTACCAATAAAAATTTACCCCGAAGAGCATTTTGCTATCCTCGGGGTTGTTAAATACGTAATTCATAAAATGGATTAAGGTTGGTTTTTGAGCACAAATGTAGTATCTGTTGCAGTTGCAGCCGAACCAAAAGTTCCAAAAGCACCACCTTCAATGCTGTTTAACAGTTCGTTGAAGTCTCTTACTGCAAAGCTTTGCAACGTCCATTTTAAATAATTTGCGTCGGGGGCATAAATTCTTACTTCTGATAAACCGAACCATTTAAAAGAGTTCCACACAACAGGAACTTCTGTTGTTGGCAAAAATGCCCAATTTGTTGTTTCGCGGAAATAATACTCGGGACGTCTTATCCACGAACGCATAATACGCCGATTTTTCTCTTCTGTTGGTGGATTTAAATATTTTCCGTATTCCAGTGTATCCAATGGTCTAATTCTGATTAAATAAAATTGTATTGTATCGGATTTTGTCCATGATATTCGATAATTCGATGGTAAATTAATGGTATCCAATGGATATTGAATTTGCGGATCGGGACGCTTAATCCAATCAATAGATTTTGGAGTAAAAGTCTTACCTTTGAGTATCTTTCCGTCAGGTGTTTTAATTTCTAAGGAATAATGAGTTAATTCCTTCACTTTATAGGTTGTATCGGGATAGATATATCTTTTTAACTCATTATCGAAAACTAATTGAAAAGTTCTATTGTCTCCAATAATTTTCACATCTGCAGTTTTAAATATACTATTATCATAAATAAATGAATCGCGTAAAGATTGAGTTTGGAACAAAGCGATATCATTGATTGGACTGCCAACAATGAGTAATCCCTGAACAATGTATTGTGGTGTATATTCTGTTGGCGCCACATCTTCGCAACTAATGATGAACAAACTAAGCAATAAAATTATGATTGAATTTCTAAATGTCTTCATAGTCCTTTTCCCTAAAATTTAATTTCGTAAGAAATTGATGGAATAATTGGTAATAATCGTATGTCTTCCACTGTGGTTAAGTCGTCGCGTGTGTTGTAGAATCGGAACCATATATCTCTTCGGTTATAAACATTGTAGATATCCATAATTAATGCAGATGGCAATCCAAAAGTTTTAAAGCTATATGTTGCATTGAGATTTAATTGGTGACTTGGTGGCAAGCGTAGTCCATACAAATCCGAGCTTACAATTTTATTCTGACCATAACTTTGTCCATCTAAATTTACTCTCACCCGTGATGTTGCACCCGTGTAGGGTTGACCAGATTGGAATACAAAATTGGCACCTATCACCCAGCTATCGTTGATTTCGTAGTTTACAACCAATTTCATATCGTGGCGACGGTCGTATTTTGGATTGAACTCTTTTCCATTATTTATCTCATCAAATTGGCTAATCACAAATCCATAGGCATATCCAAACCAACCCGTAAGTTTGCCGTATTTCTTTTGAGTGAATAGTTCAAAGCCATAGGAATAACCATTGCCCACGAAAAACACATCACGTGCCGTTGTTCCTTGCAATGCGAACCTATTTAATTCGGATATTCCATTGAAGGTGCGGTAATATAAGTCGAAGTTAAAGTCGTATCCCTCAACAGGTTCGGTTTCGAATGTTAAGATGTAGTGGTTCGATTTACTAATTGGCACGGTGGAATCCGAAGGTAGCCAGGTATCGAAAAATGAGAAATTTTGGTCGGTTAGTAATCGTAGGTTTTGGTGATATATCCCCCATCCAAATTTAACAGAGATATTATCAAATAATTGATAGCGAATTGCTAATCGAGGATCAATTGTTAATTGATCTTTTAAGTTCCAATAATCAATTCGGATACCAGTTTGAATAGAAGTTAAATCATTTATTAAATAATTAATCTGACCAAATAATGAATGGTTCCAATCTTTAATGTTAATATTGGTTGTTGCTGCATCTGTGGCGGATGAGGTAGAATCTTTCTCTCCAGTAAAATTCTGAATTATCGAAAAGCTTCTGTTTGTTGTTTGGAATCCAAACTTGTGAGTTATACTTTCGTTGGTGAACCATTCTATTTCGGAACGAAGGGTATAATCTTCAATTGAATTTTTGAACATTGTGTAATAATCAGATTGTTCGCCCGTAAAGCCACTGGAATATCTTGTGTAGCTAAAATTAGTGCGCGAAAATAAATCACTGCTAAAAATGTGTGTCCAATTTAATGCACCAAGCTGATTGCCCACATCCATATCAAAATTAATTCCTGAACCCGAAAAATTGAAATTATCGTTAGTTAAAAATCCCGACAAACTTAATCTATCATTTTCCGAAATATTTTGTGTAATTTTAGCGTTTACATCGTAAAAACCGAAGTCGGGAATTGGGTTTTCGGGGTCGTCATCGATGAATGTTTTGATTAAATCCAAATAGGTTCGACGACCTCCAATAAACCAGCTTCCATTGCCAATAGGTCCCTCGAGCGAAAGACGACTGGAAATAGCCCCAATTGAACCTTTACCTTCGAATTGATTGGCATTACCATCTTTCTGTGTAATTTCGAGCACCGAGGACAAACGTCCTCCATATTCGGCGTTAAAGCCACCTTTTATTAGTTCCACATCTTTAATTGCATCGGTATTAAATGTCGAGAAAAATCCAAAAAGATGGGTTGGGTTATAAACTATCGAGCCATCTAATAATATCAAATTTTGGTCGGGCGAACCTCCGCGAACATACAATCCGCTGGAAATCTGCGAAATCGTCAATATGCCCGGCAAGTATTGCAATGCACGGAATAAATCGGCCTCGCCACCTATGCGAATTTCTTTTAATTGCTGAACTGGAACGTCGACTTTAGAAATTGAAATATTTCTTTTTTCCACTTCCCTTTCGGCTGTTACCACAATCTGTTCACTTTTGATTTTTATAGGATTTAAATCTATATTTAATTTAATTGTTTCATTTAATTTGAATTTCACGGGTTTTTCATAAATTTGGTAACCAAGATATGAAACAACCAGAGTGAATTCTCCTTGGGGTATGTTGGTTATCGAAAAGAAACCGCTTTTGTTGGTGCGATTGCCATAGGATGTCTTCTTAAGGAAAACGGAGGCACCAACCAAAGTTTCGCCCGTTTCTTTGTCTTTCACAAAGCCGCTAATCGAATTTCCGGTTGCAAATTCTGCCTTCAGCTGGAAAGTTGAGACAAATATATAAACCAGAATTAATAAACTAAAAATTCTTTTCATAGTGTTTTTATTTTTTTGGTTAAAAAGTTAAATCAAAGATAATTTTTTACGAATGAACCATTCCAAAGAGAATGTAATTACTAATAAAATTAGTGCCCACCAACGATTGATAAATTCAAATTCGTTTTGGACTAATTTGTTTATTTTCTCGAAGTTTTTTAAATTTAATATTTGATTTTCTAATCCATCAGCATTGTTTTCGAAGAACATTCCATTTGAATACTTTGCTAAATGTTGCAAAAGACTCTTATTCATCGTTAGATCCAAAAGTTCGAAGTTAATCGCTCCTACTGAAAATCTCCCCTCGGAATTTCCAAGTACCGAATTGCTTAGTATGGCTTTAGCATCGAACGCATAGTCGCCCTTGGGCAACGATGCCATTTTTGCATAATAATTTCCATTTCCTGTTGCTACCATATCGATAATTTTCTTGTAATTGTTTCCTTTTAGTTCAATTTGAACTGTTGCATTATCAATTGGGTTGAGCGAATTATCCCAGACATTTCCAACAAATTCGACTGGTTCGGTGGATGAGAACTGTTTTTTCAAAGTTTTTACAATAACTTGCTGATCCACATTCGAAATCGACAACCAGCGAATCGTGTTTCCTATAAATACGGAAAATAAATCAATTTGTTCCAAATTACCGCGAGAAATTTCTTTGGCTGTTCCAAGTAATTTCCAACGATACAAACCATAACCAAGTACAACTACTGATCGTCGCGATCCAAAATCGCTTATAGCAATAATTGGTTCTTGCATTTTTACATTATCAACTGTGGAAAAAGCAAGGATTTTGCTGTTTATTTTGGGCGTTGTGAATGTTTCGGTTTTGAATATAGGGGGAAGAGATTGCCATTGCTTTGGTGCATCGGCAACCCCATCAATTCTCATAAGTGGATTGTCGTTAATATTTTCATTAACGGCAACCCCAGCTAAAAATTCTCGATTGGAAAATGAGGATATTTCAATTGGTAAATAATCTTTTAGTATTTGAAGTTTTTTTCGGTCCAATTTATTACCCCAGACAAATAAAAGAGGTTTGCCCTGCTCCAATTGACGTACTATTTGATTAATAACATTTTCTGGAGTGGTTGCCGACGGAAAATCAATTAAAATAAATAATTGGGTTTCTTGTATATCTTTGTCTGTTGGGGTTATATAAAAAGTACTTTGAAATTTTTGAATATATTGATTTACTTTGATTTCTTTGTCTTGTGTGAGGTATTGATTCAAAAACGAAACATCAGAATTGGGTGCACTCGAAAAAATCGAGATGATTTTTTTATTCTTAATCACCTTGATGAATGTGCTATTAGAGTTATTTTCGATTGAATATTCTTCTTCGGCACGAGGAATTGAAATAGTTATTTTGTGGATGCCTTCGGTTTGAGGTTGATAAGTAAAGGTGAAATTGTAATTGGTAGTTTTATCTATAGTTTTAATTTCCTTTGTATCAATTAATCTATCGTTTTCGTAGAGCATAATTGGCAAAATGCGATTAGGATAGCCAGTGATTGAAATCTGTGCGGATACATCCACTTTGTTGTTAACAAAAGTAACTTCGCTCGAAATTATGGATTTGATTAAAATGTCCTTGGGTGGTAATGTGTCGCCTATTCCAACAGCAAAAATTGGCTTTGGGAAATTATCAACCAAATAAATAGGATTTGAACCAGAATTAAAAGCACCATCCGAAGCAATTGCTAAGGCTTGGTAATTTTTTTCGTCAGCCAATTTGCTAATATATTGAATGGCTTTGGAGATATTTGTTGTTTTACCATTGAGAGCCAAACTATCAAAATTAAAATTAGAAATTTGTTTTATATCATCATCAAATGCGTAAATATCTATATTTCCATCGAATAGTTTATAGTCGAAATTTCGTAGAATTTTTGAATAAACAGTTTCGCGGTCGTAGCTTCGGTCCTTCATTTTCATACTCATTGAGTTGTCGAGTAGCAAAGCCAACTTAGGTTGGATTTCTTTGTAGGATGAATAGATTAGTTTTGGATTAAAAATCAGAAATAATGTTAATAAAAGCGAAAAAGATCTTAGAATTATTAATATTGTTTTCTTATTTTTTGATATTTCGGGTATAGTATATAGGTAACTATAAATCGTAAATAGCACGAGCAGAATCGAAACGCCTACAAAAATCCAAATGTTACCATCTATAGAGAAAAAAGTGAATTCCATTGAAAATAATATATATTTCACGAAAAGACGATTAATGTGTAATTTTTATGTATTTTGAATCAAACAATATATGGAACGGTTTTTGTTGTTAATTTTATAAATGGGGATAGCAATGAATTTGAGTGAAGCAAAAAAAATATTTTTGAACTATATAATAAACCAAAGAAATTATTCTCAAAAAACATTTCAAACCTATCAATATGCGTTAGATAATTTGATTCTATTTTTCGACGAGGAATACCAAACTAATCCAAATATATCCGAAATCGAATTGGACGACCTCCGCCCATTCCTCGGATGGTTACAAGACAAAGGTTACGACCGTAATTCAATTAGACTAAAATCCTCGGCTGTGAGATCTTTTTTCAAATTCCTATATGTAAACGAATATATTTCGGTTAATCCCTCTATTAATTTATCGACGCCAAAGCGAAAAAAAACTTTGCCAAACTTTCTCACCGAAAAGGAAGTAGATTTATTGTTAAATCAATTCGACGAAAACATAAATGGACAATTATTAAAAAAGTTGTTAATCCAAGTAATTTATAGTACCGGACTAAGAATAGGCGAAGCCTTGAATATCAAAATTTCGGATATCGATTTAAACCAGAACACAATAAGTGTTGTTGGTAAGGGCAACAAACCGCGTATTGTCCCATTCGGAAACAATGCACGTCGTTTTATTAATCTTGCAATTTCTAAATTCAATTTATCAAAAAAAGATTATATCTTTTCCGACGAAAATGGCAAACAATTAAGTTATAATCAAGCCTACAGCATAATAAATACAGCAATGAAGGGAATTACTGATACTAAACAAAAATCGCCGCATACATTGCGCCACACCTTTGCAACCCACCTTATTAATAATGGTGCCGACATCCGCTCGGTTGGCGAAATGCTTGGGCACTCTTCATTGAGTTCTACACAAATTTATACCCATTTTTCTATCGAAAAGCTAAAAGAAATTTACAAGGGAGCACACCCTAAGTCCTAAAAAATTATTAATTTGCATTTTTTAATAGTAATTTAAGATGAAAAAACTCAACGTAGCTGTAATTGGTGTTGGACATTTAGGTAAAATACATACAAAGTTGTGGTCGCAAAACAAAAATGTAAATTTAGTAGGTGTGCTCGACATAAACCGGCCTCTTGCTCGATCTGTTGCCGCCGAATTTGGATGTAAACCTTTTCGGACCTTAATAGAAATGATGAAATACATTGATGCAGTTACAATTGCTGCCGACACAAAACATCACTATGGACTTGCAAAAAAAATGCTTTCCAATGGTATTCATTGCTTAATCGAAAAACCTATAACACAAACTTTTAAACAAGGAAACACACTCATTAAAATTGCTGAAAAAAATAATGCAATAATCCAAGTTGGTCATGTGGAACGATTCAATCCTGCCCTTAATGCAGTATCGGATATGAATTTAAAACCATTATTCATTGAGGTTCACCGGCTAAGTCAATTCAAACCTCGCGCAATTGATGTTAGCGTTGTTTTCGATTTAATGATACACGATATTGATTTAATTATGTGGATGGTAAAATCGAAAATCAAAAAAATAAGTGCCAATGGAGTTGCTATATTAACCAATACGCCTGATATCGCCAACGCTCGAATCGAGTTTGCTAATGGAACAATTGCAAATATAACAGCCTCGAGAATTTCGGCAAATAATATTCGCAAATTTAGAATCTTCCAGAGAGATGCCTATATTTCGATTGATTTTGGTAATCAAAAAGTAGATTTATTTAAAATTATCGACGGCAAACCCAATGCATCCCACAAAGATGTTGCTCTCAATTTAGGTTCAATAATGGACATACCCACAGATAGGTATATAACTTATGAACAACCCAAAATTAGAGCTTGGAACGCAATTCAAGAGGAACAAAATTCATTTGTTGAATCTATAACGCACAACAAGCCAATTGCGGTTACTGCATACGAAGCTGTTAAAGCTGTTCGTATTGCCGAAATTATAACTAAAAGGTTAAATTCCTATAACAACAGAATAACAGAAATCGATAATACAGAAAAAATAACTTTAGCCGAATATGACCTTCAAGGAATTCGCTGATTAAATTAATTCAAGATGACATCATCATAAATTTATGACGACTATCTGATAATTCGCTGATTAAATCGCCAATATCGATAATCATTATCACTCGTCCATCGCCCATAATTGTCGAGCCGGCAATTCCTTTGATATTTCCTAAATATTCTCCAAGCGACTTTATCACAATTTCTTGCTGTCCTAATAATTCGTCGCAAACCAAGCCATATTTTTCTACACCAACGCCAACAATAACCACATTCCGCCCTTCTAATGAACTAACGGGTGTAGGATGCTTTAAAGCATAATCTAATCTAATCAATGGAAAAACATCTTTTCGGATACGAATTACTTCCTTTTTATTCACTGTTGATATTTCGCAATTACTTGTGGAAACAACTTCGAGTACTGAACTCAATGGGATAGCATAAGTTTCATTTTGAATTCTTACGAGCAAACCTTGTATGATAGCAAGAGTGAGAGGCAACTTGATAATAAAAGTCGTTCCTACGTCAATTTCGGATTCGATATCAACCATGCCTTTTAGTGCTTGTATGTTGGTTCTTACCACATCCATACCCACGCCACGCCCCGAGACAGAGGTAACTACTTTCGCAGTGCTGAACCCAGGTGCGAAAATTAATTGGAAAGCCTCTCTTTTGGAAAAATTGGCGGCTTCTTCGGGTTTTAACACACCTTTTTCGATTGCTTTATTAATTAATTTTTGTGGATCCATTCCGGCGCCGTCATCTATAATTTTAATCACAATGTTGTTACCTTCCTGCGAAGCATCCAAAATCAGGGTTCCTTCTTCGGGCTTTCCTTTTCGCAATCTATCTTGTGGAGTTTCCACGCCGTGGTCGCAAGAATTACGGATCATATGAACTAATGGATCGTTGAGTTCTTCGATTATACCTCTATCAATTTCGGTTTCTTCACCTCTGAGCACCAATTTAATTTTTTTTCCAAATTCTTTGGATAAATCTCGAACAATGCGAGGTGCTTTTTGGAACAGTTTGCCAATTGGTACCATTCGCATTTTCATAACTGCATTTTGGATTTCGGAGGTGATAAAATCTAATTGAGCAGTGGAATCAACCAACTCTCGGATTAATTCCTTGTCGGCAACTCGACTATCGATATTTTCTCCAATTTGCATTAATCTATTGCGGCTTAGCACTAATTCGCCACTGAGATCCATTAATGATTCAACTCTGCCAACATCTATTCTGATTGTTTCGGTTGTTAGAGCTTGACTGGGGGTTTTGTCTTTAGATTTTTCGGGTTGGTGCTTGGCTCTATCTTCAGTTATTTCTGTTGTTGGTCTTTTGGGTTCTTCTGTTTCAGAATGATGTTCATCGGGATGTTCTTCTACATTTTTATCGTCGGCTTGCTGAATTTCAGTTTGGTCCTTCACTTCGGTAATTGGATCGACTTCAAATTGAGCGTTTTCTTGCGACTTCACCTCCATTGCAAATTTTTGATTCATTTCGGCAAAGGCTTTATCGAGTAATTCGTATTCATCGGGTGTAAAATCGCCAGGATGAGAGGTGATTTCGGTATTTGTTAATACCATATCCAACGCACTTACATTAGATTCGATCGAAGCAGTTTTATCTGATTTGGCTGGTTCAGTTTTTGTTGTATCTGAAATTTCGCCGCTGAGTGAAGCACCTGATTTAAGTAAATTTAACTTTTCTAATGTTTGGGAATAGTCCACATCAATATCCTCGCCGGCTTTAAGCTGATCGAGCATAACCATTATCCAATCCTGAACTTCGAGCATCACATCTATAATATCTTGGTTTATGCTCATTTCGTGGCGGCGAACCTTGTTAAGAATATCTTCGGCATTGTGGGTAATGCCAGATATCTTATCAACACCCATAAATGATGATGTGCCTTTGATTGTATGGAAGCTCCTAAATATTTTATTGATTAACTCATCATCATCGGGATTTTGCTCAATCTCCATCAAATCGCTCGTTAGTGTATCGAGCAATTCTTGCGTCTCGATTAAGAACCCTTCGAAGATTTCCATCATTTCGGGGTCGGTGAAAGAAGCTGCCATATGTTTTACCTTTTATTTTTTTCCGAATAATGCATCTATATCATCTTGCGAAAATGGTTCGTCAAGATTATTCAAGTCGATGTCTTGCTCTTCTTCAATAAGTTCTTCGGTTTGGTTATCTGCAATATTTATATTATTTTCAGTTTCGAACTGCTTTTTTAATGTGTCGAAGTCAATATCTTCATTTTCGATTTCGCTCAAATCAGACGAAACTAATTTATCGATATCATCTTGCAATGTATGTTCGGGTGGATCTTCGTTATTTAAGTCCACTTTATGCATTTTAATTAATTCATCAACTGAGGACTGCATTCCTTCTTTTTCCAAAGTTGTTTTAACTGCATCGGGATCGAATGCAATATCCCTATGTAGCTTTGAAACATTGGAATTAAATTCTTGATTGTTGGGCTTCTCGATAAGTGTATCGATACTGGTTTTTTCGAATTTTTCTATTATCTTTAATAATTTTTCTTGAACAGTTTCTATTAGGTGATTCACAGCTGCTAATTGCTGACTTGTTATATCTTGGACTTGCAAACTCATCATTATAGAGCTGGAATCCATATTGATACTATCCAATATCGAATTGGTTTCATTTATAGTTTTATCGAACAAAGCTGCCTCGTTTTCTTTAATCAATTCCATAGCTTTGGATATTTCGGGCAAATAGTCATTTAAATTTTCGTTTGCCTGTATCCCTTTGTGCAATATTTCTAACAACTTGGATGACGACAATATTTGGTGATCTTTTATTTCTCTCAATTGGTTTATGTTGCGCGAAATTACGTCAGTTTTGTAAGTGAGATTGTCCAGAATATCCATTATTTCGGTTGTTGCCAATTCGGTGGCTTCGGTAACCTTCGAGAGTTGTTTAGTAGCATTTGGCATCTTCTTTAAGTTTTCGGCAATCGAAACGTTGATTTCTTCCAATAATGGTTCAATTTCGCTTACGAAAATAAATATTTCTTCGAGGAATGGAATAACTCTTTGACCAAAAATGAACAAAGCACGCAATTCATTGGCTTTATCGAGCATATCTTTCAAGTTCTTTTTCATTGTTCCCCCACTCCCTTTAACCTTGCACAGTGGAAAGGACGGCGTCAATCTTTTCTTTGAGAACTTGAGGTGTGAATGGTTTAACCACATAATTGTTAACTTTGGCTTTAAGGGCTTCGATTATATCTTGTTTCAAACCTCGAGTTGTTACCATAAGAATAGGAAGATGACTTAAATTTGGCGTAGATCGAATTGTTTTGGTTAAATCCAAACCATTCATAATCGGCATATTCCAATCGGTAATAACAAAATCGACTGGCTCGGATGCCAACTTAGTAAGCGCTTCTTGCCCTTCGCCTGCTTCAACGAAATCATTGTAACCAAATGTTTTCAGGGCATTGATTACAATTCTTCGCATTGTGGGTGAGTCATCAACAACTAAAAAACGCATATTTTAATCCTCTTTATTTTTCAATTTATATATTTTGAAATCTCGTATAATAATTTTTTATCATTAAATGGTTTAATTAAATAGGAATTTGCACCAGCATCCATCGCTTCTCTAATATCTCGTTCGTTGTTCAACGAAGTGAGTATTAAAATAGGTAAATCGGCGTTCTTGGGATTTTCTCTAATAGTCCGAATTAGGTTAAACCCATCAACATTAGGCATATTTAAATCAGTAACTACCAGATCTATCTCCTGACCACTCATTTTTTCGATTGCATCCATTCCATCAACAGCGTCAATCACGTTATAACCAGCCATTTTGAGCGCCAATGTGATAAATTTTCTGATTGATGACGAGTCCTCTGCTACTAAAATTGTTCTTGCCATTTTAATATACTCCTTACTTTTTATATGCCAGAGCTTTTGGTAAATGGATCAACGAAAATGCCTTGCTGATACCATGCAATGATTCTGAATAACCTATAAACAAGTATCCTCCCGGATTCAACACATCGTATAAAAAAGACACTACCTTCTGCTTCGAGGGAATATCGAAATAAATCAATACATTTGCACAAAAAATAATATCTACTCCAGTTATTGTTTTAACTGCTTTTTCGTCGTATAAATTGATGTTTGCAAATCGAACCATTTTGCGTATTTCCTCGTTCAATTCATAGGTCATTCCATTACTTTTGAAGTATTTACTGAGCATATGAGGCGGAACGTTTCGAATTGCATATTCCTTATAAACTCCTCTTCGAGCAAACTCAACAACCTGGGTGTTGATATCGCTTGCCAAAATTTGGAAAGTAATCCCTGGGTAGCGTGGCTTTAGATATTCGTTCACAAGCAAAGCTAATGTGTAGGCTTCTTCGCCTGTGGACGAAGCTGCACTCCAAAAACGGACATAATTGGATTTACCTTGCTTTTCCTGGATTAGTTCGGGTACTATTATTTTTTCGACCGCTTCGAATTGTTGTGGAGCCCGAAAAAAGTAAGTTTCGTTGATAGTAATAGCATCATACATTTGATGAAGTTCTTCGAGATTGCTTGGGGATTTGATATATCGCAAATACTCCTCGAAACTCGATAAATTGAGAGATTGAATCCTTTTTTCTATTCTGCTTTCAAATAAATACTTTTTACTTTCATTAAAATAAATACCACTTTTTTCGTAAACAAAATTTCTAAATTCCATAAATGTTGCGTCACTCAGTTCAAATTTATTTGATCCGTCTGCTCCTATGTCCAGCGGACGAGGCCTGGGTGGTGGTTGCTGTTGCAGTTGTTGTCCGAATTTGAATAAGCCACTTGCCATTATTGTCTTCTTTTGTTAAAAGGTAATTTCAAATTTTTGTAAAATATCGTTAATGTAATTCAATTCGGAAGTATCCGATATGTTATACATTTTTTCTAATTCTTTGATTGTGATTTCGTGCGAAATTTCTAAGCAATATGTGATTATGTTTTCCCAATACATTGGTTTTTGATATATAGTATTTTTTACAAGAGATTTAATTAAAACTTGAATATTTACGGGCGAAGCGTTTGTTGCTTCTTGCGATATAAATGCTAAAAAGTCTAAATTTTCCGTGTCGGAGGGATCGTATTTAACAAACAATTGTTTTATAAATTCTTCAATTACGACGGGATCTTGGGAATTGACAAGATTATGGATCATATATTGGTTAATTTCCGAGTCGTTTCTGAAAACAACCTTCAGTAAGTAGGGAACATCTTCTTTGGTATAATTACTCCCAAGTGCAACCAAACCAGCCCCATACGTATCTGGATCATTTTCCATTAATGCTAATTGGGCTACATATCTATATTGATTTGGCAGTTCGATTGATTCGCCTACTCTAAAAGAAATTGCAAAAATGGACTTTAAAAAGAGAATTTTCAACTCATCGTTTACCGACTCGAAAAGATCTAACAATTTGTAGCAAACACCTATTTCTGTGCCGCAAATAGCTAATCCATCTATCGCAGCAACGCGTAAAAAGAAATTACTTTCGTTGTTAATCAAAGAAATTAAAAAGTTCTGGGATTCCTCGCCTCCAATTTTTCCTAATGCCTCGATTATAAAAGGTTTTAAATCTTCATCGTTCCAATATAATACTTCGAGTCGCTCGATAAGCAATGCTTTGTCGAAATTATTGTCGGGGTAATTTTGATATATGTTGCCAATTGCTTCGACAACCGAACAACGAACATTGGAATCTGAATGATCGATTTTTTCGAATATAAGTTCTAAATAATCTGGTGGTGCAATCAATCCCGCAATATCGATTGCAAATTTAACATTATCGGGGTTGGGGTCGTCGAAATAGTGTGCTATCGTAAAAATATTTGTGGGTCTAATTGTAAGTAAAATATCGGTAACCAAATTTCGGATTTCGATTCTATCACTTTTTATAAATGGTGTTACATACTGACAAACCACATCATTCCAAACAGGTCCCAATTGAGTTATATTTGTAGCAATTACATCTCGAACGCCTTTGTCGTTGTCCGCTAATGATTCGCAAAGCACTTTAATAACATCGTGGTTTATTTCATCAATATTTCTTAATAAATCCTCTGCAGCTCTACGTCGATTTGCAGGCAATAAATCTGTTTTTAATGTCGCAATTTTATCTTCCAAACTCATTATCTTTTGCTATTTTATTTTTTGTAAATTAATAATTTTTTATCTATTATTTCGCTTTTATTCTAATATTTTCGGATTTGAATTTATTGCCAATTGTTCTATTCTGTACCTCAGTTTTGCACGAGATATACCCAATATTTTAGCGGCTTTAATTTGATTGCCTTTAGATATCTTCAAAACTTGTTCAATCAAATCTTTTGTTACCTCGTTGTAGCTTGCTCCCGTCGACGAAACTTTTAAGTAATGTTTACCTGGCGAAAGGTATGTCTCGGGTGGCAATGGTCCTTTGTTGGAACTAACAAAACTAATACCTTTAAGGAAAGATAATGCCTCCACATCTATTAAATCTTTGTTTTCCATCAATACAATTCTTTCGATTGCATTACGCAATTCTCTAATATTTCCTTTCCAAGGGTAATTTAAAATTACTGCAATTGCATCGTCGGTAAATCCCTTTATCGACTTGCCAAATTTTCGGTTGAATTCGGCAATACCTGCATTTGCAATTTGAAGCACATCCTCGCCTCGCTCTCGCAATGGCGGCAAAGTTATCTTGGCTACATTCAATCTGTAGTACAAGTCTTCTCTGAATTTTCCCTCTTCCACCAATTGTTCTAATTCTTTGTTTGTACTGGCAATCACACGCACATCTACAGAAATTTCTTTGGTACCGCCTAATCGATAAAACTTTCTCTCCTGAAGCACCCTAAGCAATTTTACTTGCAAATCCATGCTAAGTTCACTAATTTCATCCAATAGAATTGTGCCGTGTTGGGCTTGCTCGAACTTGCCGGGACGCATCTTTTCGGTTGCACCCGTGAATGCTCCTTTTTCGTAACCAAAAAATTCGTTTTCGGCTAATTCTCGAGGAATTGCACCACAGTTTACACTAACGAAAGGACCATTGGCTCGGGGGGAGTGATCGTGGATATATCGAGCCATCAATTCTTTGCCTGTACCGGTTTCTCCATAGATTAGAACAGTAGTATCCTCGGTTTTGGCAACGAGTTTGCCCAGTTCTAAAGCTTTTATCACACCATCGCTATTACCAATAATCTCACTTGGCTGTTCTTTCTTGATTTGTTCGCTTAGCAAATCAACTTTTCGACGTAATTCAAAATTCTTAAGAGCCCGCTCTACTGTTACTTCCAACTGATCTAAGTCCAAAGGTTTAACGATAAAATCTTCTGCTCCCAATTTCATAGCACGAACAGCCATCTTAATATCCGAAAAAGCAGTCATTATGATAACAGGCATCGTATAGCCCTGTTTTCGTAATTGCTCTAATATATCCAACCCATTGGCATAACCCAAAAATATGTCGAGAATTAATAAATCGGGAGAAATCTTGTGTAATTGATTAATTCCTTCGTTTGGATCGGTGAATGCTTCAACTCTGTTATACTTACTTAGCAATACATTTTGAACCGATTCATTAACCAAAGGGTCATCTTCAATTATTACGATTGTGTAGTTTTTTGCCACCTTTCCTCAGTTTTAATAATTTTTAATAATTACATAAATAATTATATTAAATTAGCAAAAAAAAATCAATTTTGCACAATATTATACAAATTTTTTTTATTTTCACAAATTTGATTTATTCTACTTAATTTTGTGTTTTATTTTTTTTAATATCAAGGTAAATATGAAAATAAGATTAATAATAATCTTGGCAATCATCCCATTAATAATTGGTTGCGATAACGATGGAACTTCGATGACTGGTAAACCAGAATTTAAAACATTTGATGATTCTCTTAGCTATGCACTTGGTGTGCAATTAGGAGCAAATGCCCGTAGAGATTCGTTGAATTTAAACTTCGAAAACTATGCCAAAGGGTTCAAAGCTGGCAAAGATAGTGCTAATATTGCTTTCCCCGATAGTGTTATGGGGATGGTTATCAGCAAATTACAGCAAAGACTACAGAGCAAACAAATGCAACAGGAACAACAATTTGAACAACAAAGACAAGAAAAATCCAAAGAACTTGCCAAAACAAACGAACAATTTATCGCTGAATTTAAATCGAAATCGGGCGTAAAAATTTCAAAAACGGGTTTGATGTGGGAAGTATTGAAAGAAGGTAAGGGACAAACACCAAAACCAGAAGATATTTTGAAAATAAAATTTGTTGCATCTTTTTCCAATGGCGAAGTTTTTGATTCTATGGCAAAAAATAATCCCGTGGAGTTTCCGGTTCGCGGTCTATTTCCCGGCTGGGAGGAAGCAACTCGTCAGATGAAAGTTGGCGGCAAATACCGCTTTGTATTTCCACCAGATTTAGCATTTGGTCCTCGCGGAAGCGGTCCTATTCCACCTAATGCAATTATTATTTTCGAAGTTGATCTTTTAGATGCAAAAAAGATTGAAATGCCTCCAAATATGCAAATACAACAATTGCCTCCTGATGCACAACCTATTCCAAACCAACCACCTCCCGACAAAAGATAATTGTCCAATTATCTTGCCGACAAAAAAATTAAAAAGGCTGTTTCGTATGAACCGAAGCAGCCTTTTCGTATAAATCTCGGGTTAAGAGTTTTAATTTAAATTCATTTCTTTGCCGTGGCAATGTTTGTATTTTTTACCACTCCCACAAGGGCAAGGGTCGTTTCGTCCAACCTTAGTTTCGGTGCGTCGGTATGTTTCCACTGCTGTAGCCCGTGCAGATTCGCTTTCTTGTGCTCGTGGTGCGGTTGCTCTGGCAACAAATTGTGCGGCTTCTTCGTCGCGTCCATAACGAATTCCTCGACCTTGTAAGTTATTCGATTTTACCCTCGGTGGAGTTTTCTCGGGTGCTTGTTGCACCTGAACTTGCATTTGTGGGAAATATTTGAAAGCAATACCAACCGAGCCTATTGAAATTTCTTTAAGCAATTCTTCGAATTGATGTGCTGCTTCTTGTTTGTATTCTAATAATGGGTCTTTTTGTCCATACGCTCTTAAATTAATACCTTCTTTAATCTCATCCATAATGCGTAAATGTTCTTTCCACTTATCGTCGATTGTTTGGAGAACTGCATATTTTTCTAATTGTGCCATAAATTCTTTGCCAAGCATTTCTTCTTTTCGTCGATAAAACTCGTCTGCCGCTCTCATTATTTCATTCACAACTTCGATTTCTTTCATCGTTTTAAAATCATCATCATTTATATTGATTTCGCATAGTAGCAGTGCTCTGACGGCATTTTTAAGTCCCTTTAAATCCTCTTCTTTATGATAAATTTCATACCACTGATATGCTAAATCTTCGATATAATCGAAAATTTCACCTTTTAATCTGTCGCCTCGCAGAGCCATCTTTCGCTTATTATATACTAACTCTCTTTGCATATTCATCACATCGTCGTATTCCAATAGATGCTTGCGGATAGAAAAGTTATTTTCTTCCACTTTTTTCTGTGCATTCTCAACTGTTTTGGTAATCATTGAATGAGTGATAGGTTCGTTTTCGGGGAATTTGAATTTGTTCATCAAATTGGCAATTCTCTCGGCTGCAAATAGTCTCATCAGTTTATCTTCTAATGAGATAAAGAATATTGAACTACCCGGATCGCCCTGGCGACCAGCACGCCCACGAAGCTGTCTGTCGATACGGCGTGCTTCGTGGCGTTCCGAACCTATGATTGCTAGTCCGCCATTTCGTTTAACTTCGGGATCTAATTTAATATCCGTACCCCGACCCGCCATATTTGTAGCAATTGTAACTGCTCCTTTGTGTCCGGCTTGGGCAATGATATCCGCTTCTTTTTCGTGTTGTTTCGCATTCAGCACGTTGTGTTGAATTTTTGCTCTGGTTAACATTTTAGAGATAATTTCCGATACTTCTACCGATGCTGTTCCCACCAAAACTGCTCGACCTTCTTGCAGAATTTTTTGAACTTCTTCGACAATTGCATTATATTTTTCTCGTGTAGTGCGGTAAATCAAGTCGTCATAATCTTTTCGGGTTATTGGTCTGTTGGTTGGAATAACAACAACATCTAAGTTGTATATTTTTTCGAACTCGCCGGCTTCAGTTTCGGCAGTTCCGGTCATACCTGCTAATTTTTTGTATAAGCGGAAATAATTTTGCAATGTAATTGTTGCCAATGTTTGGGTATCGCGTTGGACTTTCACATTTTCTTTGGCTTCGATAGCTTGGTGTAATCCTTCGGAATAGCGACGCCCATCGAGAATCCTACCCGTAAATTCGTCCACTATTTGCACTTTTCCATCTTGAACAACGTATTCCACATCTTTTTCGTAAAGAGAATATGCTCTCAATAGAGATGTTACTGTGTGGATTATATCACTTCTCTGTGCAAATATTCTGTTTATTTCGTCAATTTTAAGTTGTTTTTCCTGTTCGGTTATCGAATTATCTACTGCGAGTTTACTCATTTCCGCCGCAATATCGGGCAATACGAATAACTCGGGATCTTCGCCACTATTAGTTAATAAATTTCTTCCTTTTTCGGTAATATCGATTTGATGGTGCTTTTCTTCGATAACATAAAATAATTCTTCATCGATTTCGGGCATTCTTTTGCCTTTTTCGCGAAGAAAGAACAGTTCTGTTTCTTGCATTAATTTTAGGTTTGCACCTTCTTGCAACAGTTTTCGCAATCTTTTGTGCTTTGGTAAACCCCTATGGGCTCGGAACAATAAAATACCAGCTTGTTCGCGGTCTTCTTTTTTGTCGGATTGGAGCAATCTTTCGGCTTCGGCAGTTATTTGATTAACAAATTGAATTTGTGCATCCACCAATCGGCGAACCCGCGGTTTCATTAAGTCATATTTTTGGTCTAAATCGCCAACGGGTCCTGAAATAATTAGAGGGGTTCGGGCTTCGTCTATCAAAACCGAGTCCACCTCGTCCACAATAGCATACCAATGACCGCGTTGGACTATATGCTCTTCTTCCACCACCATATTATCGCGAAGGTAATCAAAACCAAACTCTGAATTAGTACCATAAACAATATCCAAATTATAAATCTTTTTGCGTTCATCACTTTGCATACTTTGTTGCAAAGCACCAACGGTAACGCCAAGAAAATCATATACCGGCTTCATCCATTCACTATCGCGCCGAGCAAGGTAATCATTAACCGTAACAACATGAACCCCCTTGCCAGCCAAAGCATTTAGATAAATAGGCAATACAGCTACTAAAGTTTTTCCTTCGCCCGTTGCCATTTCGGCAATCTTACCTTGATGGAGAACTATACCTCCGATTAATTGAACATCATAGGGTATCATTTCCCAAATTGACGGATGACCAGCATATACATAGTTGTGTCCTCGTTCTGTTAGTCGTTTGCAAGCTTGTTTTACCAATGCGAAGGCTTCGGGTAGTATTTCGTCTAATGTATCGTTTACTGTTTGGAATATCTCTTTTTCTAATTTCTTTAAATATTCATTTTTGGAAATAACTTCGCCACTTGTTAATTCTTTTTCGCGTAGGTCGCGTATTATTTGCTCTTTTTCGGTTTCTAATTCAGCAATTCGTTCTTTAACAAGTTGTTTGAAGCCTTCACTTTTCTTACGCATTTCTTCGTCGGTTAAATTGTCGAATTCAGCATAAATTTGATTGATTTGTTTTACAATCGGCATTATTTTGTCGATATCCCTTTTATGTTTATCGGGAAATATGTTTTTTAAAAAGCTTAACATAGTTTTCTGTTATTTAATTATAATTAATCAATGACGAAGAATTAAAAAATGAATTTGAAATCAATTTCCTTATTTGTTTAAAAGGATAGATTACTTAAAACAATTATGTTTATTGATAAGATGAGGTTTAAGAGGTTTGCGACTAATATTTTTAATCGTCTGATTTAGGATTTTTGTATTTATTCATCGAAACTTTAACGGAAATATTCAGGAGTATTCCGATTAATGTTGCTCCAAAAAATATCGAAGTTCCACCATAGCTCAAAAATGGGAGTGGGACGCCTGTTGTGGGAATTAATGCTGTGTTCACAAAAGCATTAATCAAGAAGGATATGAAAATTGAGAAAATAATACCACTTACGAGCAAGAATCCAAACTTGTCCTCTACTCGTTTGGCAAGATAGAATCCTCGCCATAAAATAAAGATAAACAGCGCAACAATAACAACCAAGCCAATAAATCCATATTCCTCGCCAATTATCGACAGAATAAAATCGGTGTAGGGTTCGCTTAGAAGTAAATTTTGATGACTGCCACCAGGTCCCATACCAAATAAGCCCCCACTGCCAATTGCCACGAGTGAATTATCCACTTGATAGGCTAATTTGTCGAATTCTTTACCTTCTAACATTCCTAAATAAAAAAGTAATCTATTCAAGCGGTATGGCGCCGACACAGCATAAACTCCCCCAACCAAGGCTGTTAATCCAAGTGTCGTTAGAATGTGTTTTATGTTGGCGTTGCCTATGTAAAGCATAAACATACCAATTAGAAAAATTATGATAATCATCGAGAAATTTGGCTGAAGAGCAATCAAAGCAGAAAACAAAGCAATCCATAGCATAAACGGGAGATAACCGTATTTCAAATCTTTGATGCTTTCGCCTTTGCGGTTTATCAATGTTGCAAAATGGATTATCAAAGAAAATTTTGCCAATTCAGATGGCTGAAATGTCATAAACCCTAAATTAATCCAGCGTTCAGCCCCACCAACTTCTTTACCAGCAACAAGTACGACCACCAAAGTAATCAATGATAATAACATCATCCATATTGAAATCTTAGACCAGTGGTGATAATCAAATCGAGAAACTAAAATCATAATAAAAATTGCAACTATAACCTTGAAAAAGTGACTCATCAACAAGCTCTCGGGTTTCATCCCTTTGTAGGTAGCAAAGAATATTCCCGCACTATAAACGAAGGCAATCGAAAATAGCATCAAAGTTAAGGCACTAAAGAATATCAACCAGTCTATATGTGGTTTTGTATTGGTCATTGATTTGGCAATTTCATTACAATTTGTTTAAATATTTCACCTCGATGTTCGAAATTGGCAAACATATCGAACGATTTGCAAGCGGGCGAAAATAAAACTATTTCGCCTTCTTTTGATTCGCTATGTGCGGCAAAGACGGCTTCTTCTAAAGTATCGAAAGTATTGCAAGAAACTATCGACGAGAAGTGCTGATAAATACTTTGGGCTTCTTCGCCAATGCATAAAATTGATTTTACAAATTTACGAACGGATGAATCCAACAAAGAGTAATCATTATTGTCTCCACGACCACCAGCAATCCAAACTATCGGGTTGTTGAAACTATTAAGGGCAAACCAGGTGGAATTAACATTGGTTGCTTTGGAGTCGTTGTAGTATTCCACCCCGTTGATGGAGCAGACAAATTCCAAACGGTGCTCAACTCCCAAAAAAGATGATAGAGCAGAACGATAATTTTCGTTTGAAATTTCGAATGAGCGAGTAGCCAATATCGCCGCAAGCGAATTATAAAGGTTATGCTGACCTTTGATACCAATCTTAGAAATTGGCATTATTTCCTCCTCTTTATGCTGTGTGTCCAATATTATCACCCCGTTACGAATGAATGCTCCCCCCCGGAGTTCATTCAGCGAAAAATATTGGATATTGCTGCGTGATGATTTACTTTCCTTTAAATAATCATCATCGTAATTCAAAATTAATAAATCTTTTTCGATTTGATTACTACAAATTTTCCACTTTGTTTCCACATAATCTTGCATTGTGCCGTGATATTTTAAGTGGTCGGGTGTTATGTTGGTGATTATAGCAACATTTGGGCGAAATTTATCTATTCTATCCAATTGATAACTCGAAACCTCAAGCGATACAATTGCATCAACGGGCAAATCCGAAACTACATCGGAAAAAGCACGCCCTATGTTGCCTGCCGAAACTGATTTTTTGCCCGAGTGATTGAGTATGTGGGTAACGAGCGAAGTCGTAGTTGTTTTGCCATTTGTTCCCGTTATTGCTATAATTGGATTTTTACAAAATTGGTAGGCAAATTCTATTTCACTTATTATTTTCACCTTGTTTTTGTACAATTCATCTAAAATTTCGGCACTTCGGGGAATTCCCGGAGATGCAATTGCCAAATCGTATTGATGCAATCCCGCAAGATTATGACCACCAAACTCGAATTGGATATTATTTTCTTCAAATTGGATTACTGTATCTCGAAAATTTTCTTTTGGTTGATATTCTGTAACAAACACATCCATATTTTGCTTGCGAGCAAGCATTGCTGCTGATTTACCACTTAGGGATGCCCCAATAACTAATACTTTCATAATTTGTTTTCGGTAAAATAACAAAATTACGGAAATTGCAAACTAATGATTTTTACAAAACTTTTAAAAATATAATTAATAGTCGAATTTTATTAGAATTTTAAAATTTCGCCCAGGCTCGGGGAATACCGATTTAATGCGGGAAAGATGATTTCGATATATTGTATCGAAAATATTATCAACCGACAAATTTAATGATAACAATAAATTATCGATTGGTATCATTTTTTGAACAAAAATATTCGAGATAAAATAGCCATCTGTGCCCTCCTCAAAATCGTCCAATTTATCTTGTTTTGATGAAATTTCGAGTTGTAATCCCGTCGAAAAATTGTTTTGTCGAAATTTTAACTCAAGATTGGAACGTAAAGGCGGAATTGATGGTAAATTCGTATTTGTTTCTAAAATTGTGCCAAGCGTATAGGTAATATTTCCCTTAAAGACAAAATAATTAAATATATTCATCTCAATTTGGGACTCTAATCCATAAATTGTAGCACGAACCCCTTCAGTTCGATAAATTGGTAATATTTGTTGAACGTTTAATTTACCCGTGTTGCGAGGTATGATGTAGTAATCATAATTATAAAAATACGAGGACAAACTGAAGGTAAACGAATTTTGTTTGAAAAAGCCAAAAAGTTCTGTCCCAATTCCACTTTCTGTTTTGAGTGTTGAATTGCCGATATCGTAGGAATATGCTGCAAGGTGAGGACCATCGGAATACAATTCTTCGATTGATGGAATGCGAGATGTTTTCGAAAAGTTAACGCCTAAAGAAATTGAATTATTTAATTCTTTTAGAATCGAAATTGAACCCGAAAATGCCCAAAAATCTCTTTTTTGTGGTTTATTATTCATCGTTTGTCGTTCTTGGGGGCGGAAATTAGCATATTCGGTTCGCAAGGAAGTCTGAAAATCGAATCCCAACAATTGATATTCTTCGTAAGCAAACAAATAGGTATTGTTCAAGATTGTCTCGGGAGTGAAAACATATCCACCAATTTTAAAATCTTTGTAGATATATCCAAAACCATAAGAACCATTGTCGAACAATTCATTTTGATTGTGATTAAAGATGGATTTCAAGTTGTATTCCCTATAAACAAATTCAGCACCAATCGAGTTGTTCTTTTCTTTTTCGATGTGATGATAATAATTTCGATTTATGAAAAAAGATATATTATCTAACCAAGGTTTGTGGAAATGAAAAATAGGGTTCAAAGTAGCAACATTTTTATAAATTTCGATATCAACACCTTTTGGATGAGCCCCCACAAAACCACCGGGTATTCCATAAAAATTTTGGTAATTTTCGTAGTGAAAAGTTGTCATAAAGTCTTCTTGCTTTGCTAACCCAATAAAATTTACATCCAATATTTTGTTGTAAGTGTTGGGCAGTGGCTTATTAGCAACAACAATGTCTTGTGAATTGTGGTATGCAACATTACCCAAAAAGGCAAATTTATCGATTGGCAACTTGGTTTGGAGCATCCCCGAATAACCTTTATTTACTGATTCGCCAAAGAAGATAGCACGGTTGCAAAATTTTTCGGGAATTGTGAAATAACTATTTTGAGAGTTAATTGCCGCACCGGGAGTGCTTAGGGAATAAAGCAATATTTTAGGACCACGGACTAATTCCACTTTTTCAATGGTCAATGGGTCGATGGTTAATGAATGGTCGGGCGATGTGGCCGACAAGTCGCTTACGTTAATTCCGTTGTTTAAAATTGTGATTCTATTGCCACCAAATCCACGAAACACGGGTCGGGCTGGTGCGGGACCCATCGACGACATCGCCATTCCAATTTGATTTTTCAATGTCATTGCCAATGTATTGCCCAAAGACTTCTGGTATTCACTTCTTTGAATTGTGTAGGCTTCGGATTGAATTTCATCGAATTTGTTTCGCAGATTTGCCCCGATTGTTATTACGGGCATATTCACCAATTTTGGTTCTAAACCAACTACTAATGTGTCTGTAATATCATTTGAACTTATTAGAAGAGACTTTATTTCGTAGCCTTGCTTGAAGAATTTAATCAAGTAATGGTAAGAAGTATCGGGTTTGACCCTAAAAATGCCATTTGGAGTTGTATTGAAGATAACATTGTTGTTTTTATCAATCAAAACGACTTTATCTAATGGTTTACCCGTTTCGCTATCCATAACCTTACCAACAAGATCGGCAAAAACTGAAATTTTCAGCAAAAAAAGTAATAGAATTGAAAGCAAGGCTAACGAAATATATCTTTTCATTTTTGGAAATTCTTTAGTTTACTTTAACATAAACAGGGCTAAACTCGCGATGAATTTTCCCGTCGCTACCCGCAACTTTAAAGATGATTTGGGTTATGCCTTTCTTAAGTCCTTTAAGTTGGAATGCCCAAGGTTCATCGTCGCCTGCGGGAATTGCTTCGCATATGTCCTTGTCCATAAAATCAATCACTAATTTATGACCTTCGCCGGGCTGGAATTCGCGTCCCTGCTCATCGAATAATTTAATCACTATATGTTCGGTGGTTTCGCCTACGCTTAAAGTAAATTCGCCTTTTGTTAAACCATTAAGTCCTTTTATTGGTGTTTCGCAAATCAATTTGCCTTCCTCTTCGAAATATGCACGTAATCCAACTGGGGCGCCGTGTTGACCAGTTTCGTCGCGGATTATTACGGGTATTTTAATTGTTTTGAAATCGGGGTGGTCGTTGTGGAGAACTTGAAATTCAATGAGAGTGGCGCCAACTTTTTTTCCTTTTAAGTGAAACTCCCATTCGTCGTCGCCGTGACGATACACCTCCAACATCGAGGTATCCGCTATCACCCAGCCGAACTTTTTGTCCTTATCCTTGGGTGGCTCTATTATAACGCTATCCTTGTCCAAAAATTTAACTTCGTAATGTGGGGTTAGACCAATGGGAACATACAAAGTATCCTTAGATTTTAAATTGAAATATGTGAGTATGCGTTGCCCCGAGGACTCTAAAATCAACCCGTATGCTTTAAAATGGTCCATATCGGGTTCGGTCGGGTTAGTCTCTTTGGAGCAAGAAAGCAATAAAATAGCCAACAAAACAGATAAAATAATATTTATAGTTTTCATTTTTTTCCTTAAAGATTTTTTTACAATACTTTTAAATTAATTAGTTATAAAGTTGAGTTATATAAATAGTAATAGCATTGCTGCTATAAGCAAATAACAATATTATTAATTTTTCCAAGTGGTTTTTTGGTATAATTATATCAAAAGAGCAGGTGGTGCACGGGGATTTCTTTTATCGAGCGCTCGATGGTTAGCAACGGAGATTTGATAATCGATGGTAGACTTAAACGATAATTGGTTTTCGTAATCAATCTGTTGTTTTAAAATAAAAAGAGATGAGAAATTTTGAGAAAAAATCTTGATTGGACAATTATGTTCGGAATGAAACTCGGCATCGTTTGGTGAATGTTCCGAAAAAGCTGTCTTTAAGTAATTATGTATTGGTAATTGGCAGCAATTCTTTTTGGTGATATGTGTGTGATAATGATAATTTGGAACTGATAGAAGAAAAAGGATATTAATAGATAGGAATATAGGTAAGATTTTATATTTAAAGTACCAAATCAAGATTATTATGGATTAGATTTTAATATAATATTTTAGGAACGATTATGAAAAGATTTTATTTTAATTAGTAAGCTTATAGAAAAGATTTTGGATAGAAGAGATAAAGAAACATTTTGTGCGGAAGAGGGGACTCGAACCCCTACGCTCGTGGAGCACCACCCCCTCAAGATGGCGTGTCTACCAATTTCACCACTTCCGCTGGAAATTGGCGCACCCGGAGAGACTCGAACTCCCAACCATCTGATCCGTAGTCAGGTACTCTATCCAATTGAGCTACGGGTGCGTTGCAATTAATTGAGTTGTTGTGGTTCTAATTTTTTTACGAATTTTGCTAATGAGGATTTTGCATTAGCGGCGTTGTTCTTGTGGATAACTCCACGAGCAGCCACTTTGTCCAAAATACTCATTGCTTTGTTCAAATTAGCAACTGCTTCTTCGTATGTCTTGGACTCGCGAACATCTCGAATAGCAAATTTCATCAACTTTTTGTTTTGACGATTATAAATTCGAGCTTTTCTCGATTGTCTAATTCTTTTTAAGGCTGATTTATGATGAGCCATTTTTCCCTTTTCGAATTTAATTAAGATTACAAAATTAATAATTTTACTTTAATTATAAACACATTAAAGTAAATTTTCTCGATTTTTTTATTATTTTAAAAAGCTTTCCAATAAATCCATATCATCGGGACTGCCCATAAAAAGTGGGGTACGTTGATGGATATCTTCGGGAGCTATTTCTAAAATTCTTCTCCGACCATCAGTTGCGCGACCACCTGCTTGTTCTAAGATAAATGCCAATGGGTTTACTTCGTAAATTAACCTTAATTTTCCGTTTGGATTTTTGGTTGTTCCGGGGTAAAGATAAACGCCTCCGTAATGCAATAATCTGTGTAAATCAGCTATCAAAGTCCCAATATACCTAAGCGTGAAAGGACGTTTTTTATCCTCCGATGGTGTTTTTATGTAATCGAGATACTTACGAACTTTTTCGTCCACCAAATAATAATTGCCTTCGTTAAAGCTATACCAACTGCCTTGTTTGGGTACTCTGATATATTGCTTATTCAATAAAAATTCTCCAATTGTTGGGTCGTAGGTGAACGAATGTACACCATTTCCGGTGGAATAAACAAGCAAAGTGCTACTGCCATACAAAGCATAGCCAGCAGTAATTAACTTATAACCTGGTTGCAATACATCGCTTATACTGCAGCTCTGGCCTGGCGAGAGATCTATTCGGCGATATACGCCAAAAATTGTTCCTATCGTAACATTTATACTTATGTTGGACGAACCATCGAGCGGGTCGAACAAAATTATGTATTTGCTTTTTCGGTCCTTGCCAACCACTGTAACCTCGTCGTCCTCTTCGGAGGCGAACGCACATACGTGCCCCCCTTGCGACATTGCTTTTTTTATTATATCGTTTGCATATTGGTCTAACTTTTGTTGTTTTTCGCCGTGGATATTTGATGTGGATGTCAAACCCAAGATGTCGTTGATTCCGGCACGTCGAACTTCGCGCGAAATTATTCTTATCGCCAATGCCAAGTCGTGAAGTAGCGAAGTAAACTCACCCGTTGCAGTGGGGTGCATACTTTCTTCACGAGAGATATGATGGTCGATTGTAGTTAATCGTTCTGTATTGTTTACTTCCATTTGATTTTTATTGTTTGTTAACAAAATTATTGCTTTGTTAAAATTTGTAAAATTAACATTCACAAACATAATAAATTCAGACAAAAATAATTAAAGTTTCGTAATTTTGAATTTTAAATATTTTCGAAAATTAAATTTACGGATAAATTTTATGGCTTTCGTACCATCAACAAATGAAGAAATGTCTCAAATGCTCCAAAAAATTGGAGTTACTAGTTTTGACGAATTAATCAAAGATATACCCGAACACTCTCGTGTTAAAGAATTAGACTTGAATTCCGAATTGAGCGAATTAGAAGCATTAAAGTTAGTTGAATCAATTGCCAAGAAAAATACATCTCATTCCAATTTCGTATCGTTCCTTGGTGGCGGTATCTACGACCACTATATTCCGTCGATAGTTGGGTCGGTGTTGGAACGTCCCGAATTCAAAACTGCCTACACACCATACCAAGCTGAAGTTAGCCAAGGAACATTGCAAGTTATGTATGAATTCCAAACAATGATTTGCCGATTAACTGGAATGGAAATCTCCAATGCATCGCTATACGATGCTGGAACGGGGCTTGCCGAGGCATTCTTTATGGCACACGCCCACACAAAGAAGACAAAATTTCTGGTTGCAGGAACGGTTAATCCGCTTTACCTTCAAACGACCAAATCTTTGGTTGCGGGCAGGCAACTGACATTCGAGGTATTTGCTAATCCCGACGGAACCGCCGATATCGACGGATTAAGAAATGCAATGAACGATGATATAGCCGGCGTTGTCGTCCAGAATCCAAATTTCTTAGGTAATTTGGAGGATGTTTTCGAGATAGAAAAAATTGCTCATAGCCAAAAGGCTCTCTATATTTCAATTTTCAATCCAATTTCGCTCGCACTTTTAGTCCCACCAGGCAACTATAATGCCGATATTGCATTGGGTGAAGGACAACCTTTGGGAATTCCAACGAGTTTTGGAGGACCAGTTCTTGGTTTATTCACTTGTAAAGAATCATTAGTACGCTCCATTCCGGGAAGAATTGCGGGTATGTCTATCGATACAGACGGAAATCGGGCATTTACTCTTACCCTTCAAACTCGCGAGCAGCAAATCAAACGCGAAAAAGCAACTTCGAATATCTGCACTAACCAAGGTCTAATAATGTTGGCAGCAACTGTTTATTTGGAAACTATGGGCAAACAAGGGCTAATCGAAGTTGCCGAGCAATCTTTCCAAAAAGCACACTATCTTGCAAAGCAAATTGCTAATATTCCAGGCTATTCGCTTTTGAATGATAAGCCATTCTTCAATGAATTTGCAATTAAATGCCCCGTTGATGTTTGCACAATCAGAACTGCAGCCGAAGAAAAAGGATTTTTTGCTGGTATAAATCTTACAAAATATACCAATTTTGATGGATTGTTAATTGCTGTAACCGAAAAAAGAACCAAGAAAGAATTAGATACTTTCGTAGATATTTTAAAGCAATTTGCAAAATAAACTTAAATTAACAATTAAAAAAATTAATAACGGGGACAATTACTATTTCTATCCCCGTTATTTTTTTTCAATGTTTGTAAATGTTATTTAATGTCATTTTTTATAAAGCTAATTCTAAAATTTTTTCGAAATCAGTTGTGTCTAATTGTTTTATCCTTCCAACACGGCCATACTCGACAATACACTTTACAATTTTAGGGAAATCTGCTTTGGTAAAACCAAGTTCTGTCAAAGTGGTTGGGCTACCCCATAAGCGGAATTTAGATTGCATTGCTTCTACCCCTTCGTTAATCGAATTTGCCGCCCAAACATTGCGAGCCCAGCGATCGAATATATAAGGTTTTGCATCAGAAACGTATTTAATCCATGCTGGAAACATAACCGCTAAACCTTCGGCGTGGGCAATTTGTGGATTGATGGCACTAAGGGCGTGTTCGATTGCGTGAGTTGTCCATTCTCCCCCGCCAAGAGCAACCGAGGTCATTCCGTTCAAAGCTATCGACGAAGACCATGCTAAATTTGCTCGTGCCTCGTAATTATCGGGGTTTTCCATCAATTTATCGATTTGCGATATTACTGTGCGTTGGGTTGCCTCGTTCAATGCCAATGATATTTCGGCACTTGGTTCGCCCATAAAGTAATTTTCCATAAGATGAGAAAGGCTATCAACTCCACCATTAGCGGTTTGTCGTCGGGGCAAAGTGGACTGAACTGAAGGGTCGATGATGCTCACTTTTGGATAGACAAATGGACTGCCGAACGACCATTTTTTCAATTCTTCATCGTTACTTAGAACGGCAAATGGATTCATCTCCGTACCTGTTGCCGAGAGAGTTAGAACCACAAACACGGGTAATGCTTGGCGAACTACGGCTTTTTTCTCGAAAATATCCCATAAGTTTTCAACGAAAACTCCGGCTGCAACCGATTTGGCTTCGTCGATAACCGAGCCACCACCAACGGCTACTATTCCTTGGATATTTTCGGATTTGAGTAATTCAACAACTTGTTTTGCATGTTCCAATGTTGGGTTGGGACGAACTCCCCAGACTTCCACAAACTGGATTTTAGTTCGATTTAGCGAATCAACAATCTGAGTGTAAACTCCGTTTTGCTTAATCGAGCCCGAGCCCGCCAAAAGCAAAACTTTTTGAACATTGTTACTTTTTACTTCGTTCCCGATATATTTTATTGAGCCTTTACCAAATATTATTTTTGTTGGATTTTGAAATTGGAAATTTTCCATAAGTAACCTTATTAAAATTTATGAATGAAATAGATTGTATAAAACGAAATTTTACTAAATTTAGTAATTAATTAAATAAAAAATCGTTATTAAGTAAAATATATTTACTTGTGAAAAAAACAAACATAATCATAATTTTAATTGTTATACTTTTGGGGTTGAACTACCTGAAAAGTGATGTTTATTATCCCTCCAATACCAAGTTACCTATTGGGGACACTACTTTGTATCGTCAAATACAAGATTCAGTTTTTAAGGTATATTCGAAGCTTGGCGTAACGGCAAGGTCGCTGTTTCAGTACAATTTATCTCTAACTGACGACTTATGGGAAAAGTTAACAAAGCGTTCCGACGAACTGCCCTACCAACTTGCTATGCGAAGTCTTTCGGCAGTACCTTCCCAAGCATTCAAGCCCTCGGGCGAGGAAATAGTTCAACGCCAAGAAGCAATAGCCGCTGGTTTAAGGTTACCAACGGGCTTGAGCTATCCTCAAAGCGGACTTAGAGTTCCATTGGATTTAATTGGAAAGTTTCTGGGAATAGTCGAAGACGTTGGACCGGAAATAAGATACACATTGGATGCGCCAAACGATATTGAAATTGTCATCTATTCGATGCAAGCCATGGTAATTGCAACCTTGTTTAAGGGTAGGCAAGTGCCGGGAAGTTACGAAATTACTTGGAATTTTCGCGACGAATTTGGACGACGAATGATTTCGGGCGACTATATTGCCGAAGTTCGCATTGGTAACAGTAAGTACATCAGAAAACGAATCGTAATCCAATAGGTTAATTATGTTGTTATCTCGCGATACAATAAGTAGAGTAGCATTGGAATTAAAGCTACATTCAAAGAAAATAGTTTTTACAAATGGATGTTTTGACGTTATTCATTCGGGGCATATTCACTACCTAACCGAAGCAAAAAAACTCGGCGATGTATTGATTATAGGCTTAAACACAGACGATTCAGTTCGGAGATTAAAAGGAAATAATCGTCCAATCAATAATCAACACGACCGAGCAATTGTTTTGGATGCACTAAAACCCGTGGATGTAGTAGTACTTTTTGACGAGGAAACGCCGTTAGAATTAATAAAGATTATTAATCCCGATGTATTGGTTAAAGGAGCCGACTATAAAATAGAAGAAATAGTAGGTGCCGACTTCGTCCAACAAAATGGTGGCAATGTTGTTACAATTGAATATATTAAAGGAAAATCCTCGACTGCAATAATCAACAAAATGAAAAGTTAAATAGGCACTCTGCTGTGCAAAGCCCTCGATAGAGTTAATTCATCGGTGAACTCTAAGGACGAACCCATTGGAACACCGCTTGCAATTCTGGTGATTTTAATATCGAAAGGTCGCAGAAGTTTAGCAATATATTGCGAAGTAGTCTCGCCTTCGATACTTGGATTTAAGGCTAATATCACCTCGTCCACATTCTGAATTCTTTGCACCAATTCCTTTACTTTAATATCGTTTGCACCAATTCCATCTAACGGACTTATAACGCCGTGCAGAACGTGATAAACACCATTAAATTCATTAGTTTTTTCGATTGCAATCACATCATTCGGTTCTTCCACCACACAAATAGTATTTTTCTTGCGTTTTTCGGACTGACAAATTGGGCATACTTCTTCGTCGGAGTAGTTAAAGCATATTTTACATAACTTAACTTTATTCTTCAGCTCTAATAATGTATGTGCAAAAGTTTCCAAGAAGTCTGTATCTGCCTTCACTAAGTAATAGGAAAGCCTTTGAGCAGTTTTTTTGCCAATAGTTGGTAATGAGGAGAGAATGTTTACCAATTTCTCGATATTTTGGGAGGAATATATCATAATTACTTGTTATCAGAGAATAGTTGAGATGGATTGACATTTTGTAAGAAAAATTCAGCCATAGCTTTATTAAATCGTTGGTCGAACTCAATTTGCACTTTGTCGATAGCAGAATTAATTGTTGCTTTTAGAATATCGGTCATCATTGTTTTGTCGTTCATCGCAATGAGCTCGTCGGATATTTCGATGGAAACAATTTTGCGCGAACCGTGCATTCTAACAATAACCATTCCCGCAGCACCAGATTCCTGGTGAATAAAGTCCTCTGACTTTGCTCTTATTTCGTCAGTTTTTTCCTTAATGTTAGGGATTTTATTGATAAAATCGTCAAAAAGATTTTTATTGAACATTTCTTTAACTATTTTTTAGTAAATTTCGTATATGTATTTACAAAATTAAGTAATTTTTATTTAGGAGAATAATAATGGGAATTTTTGCACGAATTACTGATATTTTTAAAGCAAACATTAACGACATCCTCGACAAAGCCGAAGACCCCGAGAAAATGATTAAACAAATGGTTATAGAGATGGAAGAATCCGTCAATAAAACCACACTTGCAGTAGCCCAAGCAATAGCAAACGAAGTTAGTTTACAGAAAAAACTCGAAAAAGCTCGCAAAGACTCAACTGAATGGGAAAGCAAAGCAATGCAAGCACTAACAGCATCCAGAGACGACTTGGCAAAAGCCGCACTCGAAAGAAAAGCTCTTGCGGACAGAAACCAAACCGATTTAGTGCCGCTCTATGAGCAAGCCAAAGCCACAACAGCCAACTTACGCATACAACTCGATAAATTGAAGGCAAAGCTCGACGAAGCCCGTATGCGTCAGAGCACATTAATTGCCCGAAGCCAAGCCGCCAAAGCCCAAAAACAAATTGCACAAGCAATGAGCGGTGTGGGTAGCGACGCATTCTCAAAATTCGATAAGTTTGAACAAAAAATCGAGAAATTAGAAGCCGAAGCCGTTGCTTTCGAGCAGCTTGCGGGCGAAAACACAAGTTTAGACGAACAATTCAAGCAATTGGAATCCTCCTCGGTCGATTCGGATTTACTTGCTTTGAAAGCCAAAATGGGTTTATTACCAAAAAGTGATGAAAACTAAGGTGGACTTATGGACAATATTAATAATTTAACAAAGGAAAATAAAATGAATACAGATATCGAAATTTTGAATTCTACAGCCGAAAAAGTTACCAATTTTTTAAAACAACTTTATCCCGATTATGTTGCTTTTGATGATTTTACTTTTACTATTAAAAGAGGTTCCTCACAAGTTATGGTTGTAGTTCGTCCTTTCACCGAGGACGATACCATAGTGGAATTTATTTCCAATGTGGTTTACGAAACAAATGTAAATCCCGATTTGATGTATTTTCTACTACGAAAGAATACTGAATTACATTTTGGTGGTTTTGGCTTACTTTTCGACGATACGGTAATATTTAGTTACTCGATTGCAGGCAAGAATTTGGACGAGAATGAATTCCGCACTGCTCTAAACTCAGTAGCGATAATTGCGGATTATTACGATGATGAAATTGTTGCTAAGTTTGGTGGTAAAAAAGCCCAAGACGTAACCGCCGAAGTATAATCCGAAAAGTTAAATTTATAATAAAGCCTTTAATCAAAAACTTTCGAGACATAAAACATCTCGAAAGTTTTTTTACATTTCAAAGACAAATCGCAGCATATTATAGGGATCTACCCCCAAGTCCTCACCTCACGGTGAAGGAAGGCTATTTTCCGGCATTTAGAAATCTATATTGATGAGAAAATTTTACATATCAAATTTTAAGATATTTCATTAATTCATATACCATAAAACCGGGCCAGAAAAAGGATTTTAGAATTCCAATAGCGCCCATCCAAAAACCACTTGCCGACGAAATATAATAAATTGCAGAGCCAACAATACCAAAAAAATAAATTGCTCCCGATGCTCCGTGGCACTCGACTTTAGTTTGTACTTCTTTTTTCATATTTTCCTCGAAAATTGCAGATTTTTTTTAGTTACTACGAAATTAAATCCTATAAGTTGCAATTATTTAATGTAAAACAATCAAATTATGCAATAATTTTGCAGTTTGATAAGTCTATTAGTTTTTAAAAAGATTAATGAAGCAGATTCACGAAATAGAGAATAAAAAGGAAAAGGCAATTATTGCAATTTTTATCCAAAAAGGTAGTAATAGAGACGAGGCTATGGATAATTTGGAAGAACTTGGGTTATTGGTCGATACCGCTGGAGCAGAAGTTGTCGAGAAAGTCTATCAAGAATTGCAAACCCCAAGTGTTGCTACTTTGTTTGGAAAAGGAAAAGTTGAAGAATTGGCACTATTGATAGAAGAACATCAAGCCTCGATGGTTGTTTTTGATAATGAACTAACCCCCGTCCAAGTGAGGAACTTATCGAATGCGTTAAAAGTCAAAATTCTCGACAGAAGTAGTATTATCTTGGATATTTTTGCAAAAAATGCCAAAACATTAGAAGCGCAATTGCAAGTAGAATTGGCTCAAAATTTATATTTACTTCCACGATTATCCAGGATGTGGACTCACCTATCCAAACAATATGGCGGAGTTGGCACCAAAGGACCCGGCGAAACCCAAATAGAGACTGACCGACGGATAATTCGCAAACGCATTCAAATATTGAAAGAAAAATTAAAAACGATAGATACACAAAACTTTGAACAACGAAAAAGCCGCCATGGAACTCCACGATTTGCCCTCGTTGGATATACCAATGCGGGCAAATCAACCCTTATGAATTCATTGACCAATGCGGGAGTTTATGTTGAAGATAAATTGTTTGCAACTCTATCGACTGTCGTAAGACAAATAACACTGCCAAGTGGGAAGATTGGTTTGCTGAGTGATACCGTGGGTTTTATTCGGAATCTACCTCACCATCTGGTGGCTTCGTTCCGCTCAACTCTTGCCGAGGCTTCCGAAAGTGATGTTATTCTGATAGTTATCGATTCTTCCGATAATAACTTTAGCAAACATATTAGTACAGTTGTCGATACATTAAACGACTTGAATATTAAAGATAAACCGATAATTTACGTTTTTAATAAAATCGACAGATTAGAACATTTAGAACATATAAAACAGATAAAAGGTGAATATCCAAATGCTGTTTTTGTATCTGCAAAAAAGAATATGAATATTTCGGAATTATTAAATCAAATGGAAAATGAATATGATAGATTAAGCAATAATCTCGAATTATTCGTTCCTTATGAGAAAAATTCTGAATTGAACAAAATCTACAGTATTTGCAAAGTAATAGATAGAAAAGATACAGATGTAGGGACAAATTTAACAATTAATTTTCAAACTGAGTTGGATAAACATATCCGTAATTTATTTGGTCAGTATATCTTAAACTAATGGTTTATTGGGGCTTAAATTAAATTTGATGCGGTTAAGAACACTTTCGATTTTTGATTGAAGCAATTTGGGAGTGAAGGGTTTCACAACATAATCATTAACATTATATTTAACTGCTTCGACAATACTATCTTTGTCGTTCATTGATGTGAGCATTATAACGGGTATGTCCTTGGTTTCGGGGTTTGCCCTAAGGAATTTAACTAAAGTAATCCCATCCATAACGGGCATAAGCCAATCAGTTATCACAAATTCAATTTTACTATCTGGATTGACAATTAGTTCCAAAGCTTCTTCGCCATTTGTTGCTTGTAGCAAATCTGTGTAACCAACCGACTTTAGAGTGTTGACTATCAGCCTTCTCATTACAAGTAAATCTTCTACGACGAGAATCCTCATATTGGTTAGTTACTCCAATTTAGTATTTTTGCATTAATGTAATTAATCAATTATTCACAAAATTAAAGAAAAAAAGATGAAAATATATTCAAATAAAAAAATATATTTTTTAAAAGAATCATTACCTGATTTTTGTGAAATAATGTTTAATGATTATTTTTCTAAATTATTTTTAATCAACAACAAAATTAATGCCATTTTTATTAGATCGAACGAAAAAATCACAAATGAACTACTTAAAGGCACTTCCGTGGAATTCATTGCTACTGCCACATCTGGAACAGATCATATAGAGAGCGGCATCCCGCATTATTCCGCACCGGGCAGTAATGCCAATTCGGTCGCCGAATATGTTATTTTTTCTATTTGTAAATATTTAGATATTACAAACAAGAAAACTATTAATTCAAAAATTGGAATTATTGGATTCGGAAATATTGGTAAATTAGTTGCTCATTATTCACATCTGTTAGGAATTGAGGTTTTAGTGAACGACCCACCCCTAAAAGACCAGAAATTCGATTTTCCTAAATACGTGCAATATGCCGATTTGGTGGAAATTTTTGGGAGTTGCGATATTATCACAAACCACGTTCCACTCAACAAATTCGGAAATTATCCTACACAAAATCTTATTGATAGAAATTTGCTTGAATTAATGCAACCAAATTCACTTTTTATTCATTCTTCGCGTGGTGGTATCGTTAATCAAAGTGATCTGAAGGAGTTATTAAATAATAAAACAATCTTTTTAGCTATCGATGTTTGGGATAACGAACCACTATTTGATGTGGAAATAGCCAGAAAAGCAATGCTTGCTACCCCACATATAGCCGGGTATTCATACGATGGAAAAATTAAAGCATCAATACAGGTGTTGGAACATTTCAGAAATCACTTTGGAATCGAAGTTAATTTTTCATTGTTGCAGAACGAATTATTGGACGAAACCAAAAAATCAATTTCACATTTTAATAATACAAACGAAATTATGAATACTCTTGATTATTTCAGAGGTTTTAGCAACGATAACATCGACTTCACAAACTTTAATGCCAATAACGAGGAAGAAATAAAATCTTATTTTATTGAATTCCGCTCCAACTATCCTAACCGACGGGAAGTTCTGCATATTCCCAAGCAATTTTTAAAATAATAAAATCACCAATGGGTTACAATCTAATTTCTTGTTAATTTTGTATTTCAATAAAATGTGAAATAAAATGGGACAAACATTAGTCCAAAAAATTTTAGCAAAAGCTACGGGACAAAATTATGTTGAAATTGGCGATGTGGTGGAACCAAAAGTAAGTTTAGCTATGTCGCACGAAAATGCCGCACTCGTTATTAACCAATTCAAGCAAATTTTCGATGGTTTAGATAATCCACTAAAAGTGTGGGATCCATCAAAAATTGCAATTATATTCGACCACCGCATTCCTGCAGAAAGCCGCAAAACTGCTACAAATCAAAAGTTAGTGAGGCAATTTGTAGAAGAACAAGGTATCGAAAAGTTTCACGACATCCGTGGAGATGAAGGTGGAATTTGCCATCAAATCCTACCCGAAAACGGCTATGTTCTGCCAGGTGGAGTAGTTGTGGGAACAGATAGCCACACCACAACTCACGGTGCATTGGGAACTTTTGCTTTCGGGATTGGAGCAACCGAAATGGCTTCGGTTTGGGCTCTTGGTAGGGTTTTGAATGTGGAAGTTCCCCAAACAATCAAAGTAATATTCAAAGGTAAATTGCCCAAAGGCGTTTATGCCAAAGATTTAATTCTGAATTTGATTGGAAAATTAACAAATCAAGGAGCAAACTTCAAAGTTTTAGAATTTGCGGGCGAGGTTATCGAAAAAATGGATACATCGGGAAGGTTGGTAATTTCTAATATGGCTGTCGAAGCTGGTGCAACTGCTGGCATAATCGCACCCGACGCCGAAACCTCTCGTTATTTACGCGAGGTGGCAAATTATCAAGGCGAAATAGATATGGTAAAGCCCGACGATGACGCTTCATATCATCAAATTGTTGAAATTAATGTTACAGATTTAGAACCACAAGTGGCAGCTCCCCACCACGTCGATAATGTGGTAAAAATTAGCGAAGTTGAGGGTTTGGATATTCAGCAAGTGGTTATCGGGTCTTGTACGAACGGGAGAATCGACGATTTGAAGGAGGCATACGAGATAATTAAAGGTAAAAAAGTCGCCAAGAACACTCGCATGCTTGTGTTTCCCGCCTCCTATCGAGTTTATAACGAAGCATTAGAAAAAGGCTATATCGCCGAGTTTGTTAAAGCTGGTGCTGTGGTGATGAATCCTGGATGTGGTCCTTGCTTAGGTATTCATCAAGGTGCTTTGGGGGATGGTGAAAGAGCTTTTTCGACAACCAATCGCAATTTCAAAGGCAGAATGGGCAATCCCGATGCCGAAGTTTACTTAGGTTCACCCGCAGCAGCTGCTGCAACCGCCATTTTTGGTAAAATTACAGATCCCCGAAAAATAATGGAGTAAAAATAATGAAAGTGATATATAAATTAGGTAGTGATATTTCGACCGACCATATTTATCCAGGTAGATATATGGCAACAGTGTTGCCAACTGAAACGCCACAATATGCTTTTGCCGATATGCCCGATTTGAATAATTTATTGAACTCAGGCGATAAAACTCAGCCTCGTGTGATTGTTGCAGATAATAATTTTGGCACGGGTTCCTCGCGCGAGCAAGCGGTTTCGACCTTAGTTGGTCATAATTTAGTAATAGTTGCCCGTAATTTTGCAAGAATTTTCTTCCAAAATTCAATTAATCTCGGTCTGAAAACTGTGGAATGTCCCGAAATAGAAGCTGAGGTGGGCGATGAATTAGAAATTGGCGACGATTATTTATTAAATATTTCTACAGGAAAAAAATATAAAATTGTGCCCGTTCCTGCAGCTCGCAGAGCTATTGTCGAGGCAGGTGGATTGATTGCATACACAAGGAAATTGCTTATTGCGGAACAATCACGATAATTAATCAGTTTGCAATAATCGAACCAAAGACCAATCGTTGCGGGATAGTAATTCTGAAGCAAATAAAGTAAACGCATCGTATTTAATTTTGTCGATTTGCTCGAGAAAATTATTATATAAGTATTTTCCGTTGAGATACTCAATTCTAATATCGTTCATCATTATTTCGTAGGGTATCTCCAAACGATAAATATGCTGGGCTTTCAATGCTCCTTTGCTTAGTTGAAAAAGAGATTTGTTGATTTTACCAGATTTTATTTTTTCGAAAATATCATTTATTAATTTTTGGGCTTTGTCGTAATTAGATTTTTGTGTTGCGTAATACAATTGGAGCACATTTGTGTCCGAAAACTGCTCGACATTTGTGAATACATTATAAACCAAGCCACTTTTTTCCCTAAGGCTATTGTAGATAATCGAAGAAGGACTTTCGGAAAGATAATAGGAAAATAATTTTAGCATTGGTAATTGATTTTCTGTTAAATTATCCATTCTCATTTGATATAAAAAATGAGATTGCTCCAGATCCCTTGCAATATCCCTATTGGGGACAATGTTGTTGGGAATATCAATATTATTCGAATTTATTGGGCGGGGAATCAATTCTCCAAGTTTACTATTAACGACTTCGGCAACTTGTTCGAATGGAATATTGCCAACGAAAGCAACTACTAAGTTATTTGGGGTATAGTAATTTGCAAAATAATTTTTAATGTCGTCGAGTGTGATATTCATTAAAGATTGTGTTGTTCCCGTGATAAGCCTTCCGAGTGGATGATTCGGAAAAATCAATTCGTTGCCAATATCGAGGATATATTCCTCGGGGTCGTCCTCGTAGGATCTTATTTCTTCGAGGATAATCCGCTTTTCTTTTTCAAAATCTTTTTTATCGAATATAGGACAAATAAAAAATTTGGAAATTAAATTAAAGACGTCAACAAACTTTTCATTTAATCCTTTTAGATAAAAACAAGTAAGTTCTTGTTCGGTGAAAGCGTTATAAATTGTACCTGTTTTTTCGAATTCGCGAGCCAATTGTGAATTGTTAAATTCTGCATTTCGGCGAAATAAAATATGTTCCACAAAATGGGCTAATCCATCTTTTTGTTCAAAATCCTGACGCGAACCCGCCATTGATGTTATGCTCAAAACATACGATTTAATACCAGGAAAAAAGTTATAGATTAACTTTATTCCATTTGGCAAGACACTAATTATTTTATCCAATCTTTAATCTCAAATATTTGTAAAAAATCAAAATACAAAATTATGCAATGCTACCCCCCCACCCTTCCAATTGTCAAAATTTCTGTTGGGGAGTATTTGGGTTTTTCTCCCATTGGGCACCACCTCCTCTGATATTAGATTAAAATGTTTATTCCGCAAATTCAAATGTTTTATTTGTTCTGAGATCGATAATTTTACGAGTTTTGGATGGTAATTTAAGAGCAAATTTTCCCGTAATATCAATAAAGCCGTTGGTAAGAATAGATGTTTTTTTCTTTTTCTCTTTTGTCCTGGCAAAGGCTAATCCATCAACATAAGAACCACAATATTCGTATTCGTTACTATTAAATCTTTCGCCCATCAATGTGATATAAAACCATTTGTCGTCGGAGCGGACTGCGGCTAATCCTTCGGAGAAATCGTTTATTTCCGAATATATGTGGTCGGTTAGTTTTATCCCTCTTGGTGAAATCAATGCCCAACGAAGTGATTGCATCTGTTCACCTTGTCCAACAAATGCCCGAGTCTCTTTAAAATCGGTTGCTGTATAGAACAAAGGAGGGGCAACGAATTCCCCAGTAGAGTCGATAAATCCAAACAATCCATTTTTGTTGACCCTTGCCAATCCATCCGAAAAACTATATGCTTCTTCGAAATCTAATTTAATTTTTATTTGAAAATCACGATTAATATATCCAAAATTTCCTGCAGTATCTTGAACAACAGCAAAGTTTTCGGAGAATGCCTCGCCAAACCCTTGCGAAAATTTGCGGACAATCTGGCAAGTGGAATCGATATATCCTCTTTCGTCGAAGTTCATCACAAATGCAACTCCATCGCTAAATTCAGTAGCTTCCAAATACTTTGGCGGACAAACTATAGTTCCGTCGTTACGAACATATCCATAATATTTTAAATCACCTGTCCCGGGATACCAATTGGCATAAAGTGCATAGCCATTTTTGAATAAACCAACCCAACGGGAATTTGGTGGCACCCCAAATCGACCATCTAATGAAAGAAAGCCCCAAACTGTATCCTTATTAATAACTTTTGCAACAGTTAAATATCCTTCGGAAAATCCTTGAATTTTAGCTAATTTTATTGGTTTGAACATTAATTTCCCATCATAATCGACGATATGCCACAATGAATCTATTAAATAGGCTGTTAAGGGTTTTCTTTCTGTCGCATTAGATATGCCATAAATAAATAATACTGAAAGAATAAAAAAAAGAAAAGCCGATTTTGTCTTTATCATTTATTTATTTTGTATTTTTCTAAAATATTATTAACGAGTTATCCAAAGAATAATTTGAATTAATTAAGATTGATTAATTTTAAATTTTTTGAAAGAGTCAAGATGAAAAAAATACTTATTTTGTTCTTTTTGCTTTACAGCAGTTCTTTTGCAATGGATTGGAAAAGCAATGGCAACTTTAGCACTTTGCTGAACGAAATGATGTTTTCTAATTGGGCAAAGGGTGGTGAAAATCAACTATCGATTATAGCTCTATTTAATTACCAGGCACGCTATAACAGCCCCGATACAAATTTTATTTGGGAAAATGTAGCTGCAATGGGTTATGGTTTCCAAACAAGCGAAAACTATTCATTTCGTAAAAATGAAGATAAAATTGAATTATCCACAAAGTTAGGTTATAGAGCTTTCACTCAGTATTATTATTCATTTAATTTGATTTTCCGAACCCAGTTCGATAATGGTTACCAATACCCCAACGACAAGGACATTGTCTCCAAATTTTTTGCTCCTGCCTATCTAATTGCCAACTTAGGTTTGGATTTTAAACCATACGACAATTTATCCATATCATTATCGCCGTTGTCGGGTCGAACAACTTTCGTTGAGGACGAAGAGCTTGCTAACAAAGGTGCTTTTGGCGTTAAGCCTGCCAAGTATGATAGTGCAGGCGTATTAATCGAAAAAGGTACCCGAGTGAGATTTGACTTTGGTATTGCTACTTCAATCAACTACACGTTTGTCCCTTTGGAAAATGTTAAGGTGCAAACCAAACTCGATTTGTTCAATAATTACACCGACCCCGATTTAGGAAATAGAAAAAACATCGATATTAACTCCGAAACCTCTATTTTTTTTAAAGTTAATGACTACATTTCAGCCAATTTGTTTATGCATTTTATTTATGATCAAGATATTCCAATTCCAATATTCAAAGATATCGATGGCAAAAAAACTCAGATTGGCACCGGACCGAGACTGCAAATAAAACATAACTTAGGTATTGGATTTAGCTATGCGTTATAATTGTTATATTTGTTACTAACTTAACTTTATGGAAATTCAGGACAGACTTTTCGAAATAATCAACCAAATGAATGCTCCCCAAAAGGAAGCCACAATGGCTATTAATGGACCAATTCAAGTTATTGCTGGAGCGGGGTCGGGCAAAACTCGAGTTCTAACGACAAGGGTTGCCTATTTGATATATTCGGGAGTGGAACCATCCGAGATATTAGCATTGACATTTACCAACAAAGCCGCAAACGAAATGAAGGAACGAATTGCCAATATCCTAAACCACTCGTTAGCCAACCGGGTATGGGCAGGTACTTTCCATTCTATATTTGCTCGAATTTTAAGGATTGAAGCCGAGGAAATTGGATACAATCGAGACTTCACAATTTATGACCAAGAGGACTCATTGTCGTTGATTAGACAAATTATGAAGGATAATAATGTCACGTCCAACGAAATGTCGCCCCAATCTGTTCAACATACAATTTCCAGAGCAAAAAACGAGATGATTAATGCATTGGATTATGCGAGAGTTGCCCAAACCACTTATGAAAAAAAGATAGCGCAACTTTACCTAAATTATCAGGACGAATTATACCGAAGCAAAGCAATGGATTTCGACGATTTACTTTTAAATACTTTGGATTTGTTTGTATCTAACAAAACTATTCTCGAAAAATATCAACAAAAATTCAGGTATATCTTAGTTGATGAGTTTCAAGATACCAACAAACCGCAATACAGAATAGTGTGGAATCTTGCTAAAGCCCATTCCAATATATTTGTGGTCGGCGACGATGCCCAAAGTATTTACAGGTGGCGTGGTGCAGAAATTAAAAATATCCTAAATTTTACTAAAGATTTCCCGGCTGCAAAACAAATTAGATTGGAGCAAAATTATCGCTCAACGACTGCTATATTGGATGCCGCTCATTCGGTTATTCAGAATAATCGAAATCAAATTCCTAAAAAACTATGGACAGAAAATGAATTTGGCGAAAAAACAAAAGTTATCGATGCAGAAAACGATAATGAAGAAGGTAGTTTGATTGCCCATCAAATCAAAAAAATCGTAAATGAGCAATTGAACTATGGTGATATCGCTATTCTATATAGAACTAATGCACAATCATTGATTATTGAAAGATCGTTTAGAACATATAACATTCCTTATCGAATTTTTGGAGGATTATCTTTTTACCAAAGAAAAGAAATCAAAGATGTTCTGGCTTATTTAAGGTTACTCCTCAATTCGAACGACAACATTTCATTATTAAGAATTATAAATGAACCACCTCGAGGAATTGGTAAAACTACTTTGGAACATTCTATTAATTATGCAAAGAATTCCAATGTATCATTATTTGATAGCTTAACTAAAGCCGATGAAATTGAAGGATTACAGACCCGCGCAGTTGTTACGCTTAAAAATTTCGTAAAACTAATTCAAACATATAAAAATCAATTGGAAGAAAAGCCATTGGATGAATTAGTTACAGAATATTTAGAGCAAACGGGATTATTCGAAATGTATCGCCAAATAGATAGCACCGAAATGACCGAAAGATGGAATAATATATCCCAGTTAATCAATGATATAATTCTTTTTGCACGCAGTAATCCAAACCAAAATCTAAGCGATTATCTCCAACAAATATCGTTACTTACCGATTTTGATGTTAAGCAATTTGATGGCTCGATGGTTTCGATGATGACCATACACACTGCAAAAGGATTGGAATTCCCTGTTGTTTTTATTACTGGATTGGAAAAAGGTTTATTCCCAATAATGCGTGGACCAAACAACAAAGAAGAGGAAGAAGAAGAACGCAGGCTATTTTATGTGGGTATGACAAGAGCAAAGAAACGCCTATATCTAACCTATGCACGCCAAAGAGCAAGGTTTGGTGAGTATCAATACCAATCTCCATCTACTTTTTTATATGAAATCGACAAAAATTTATTGGATTGGAACGATATTTCATCTAAGAATATAAAGACACAAACGGGCAACTTTTATACTAAAGATTTTGGTTTCAATAAAAAAAATCCAATTAAGCAAAAATATTTCGACGACGAACCTCGCCAAAGCAGTTATTCGCAATTGCCCGAAGACCAAGGATATAGGTTAGGCGAACGAGTTATTCACCCATTTTTTGGAGAGGGAAAAGTGGTGGCTATGTCGGGACAAAATCAAAATTTGAAACTCACAATAGACTTTACTTCAGTTGGTCGCAAGCAAATAATGGTTGCCTATGCTAAGTTGCAGAAAATATCGTAATTATTTTTTTTTATTTAATTTTGCAATATGCCATTGTAGCTCAGCTGGCAGAGCAGTTCACTCGTAATGAACAGGCCAGGGGTTCAAGTCCCCTCAATGGCTCGAATACAAAAAAAAGCCCCGCTCTAAACGGGGCTTTTTAAACTAATTCAATCGTGAATTAGATAGTAAAATAAACCACACATTTATATTTTATTTAGAAATTCCTTGACTAAATCCCTCATATCTGGTTTGCCAATTTCGGATAATTCGTAGTAAACACGAGTATTTGGTTTATCAATTTTAATAAAACGAGCCAAATCGATTGGTGTTCCAATAACAACAGAGTCGCATTCAACACGATTGATTGTTTCTTCCAAATCTTTCATTTGTTGCTCACCATAACCCATTGCGGGTAACAAAGTTCCGATGTATGGATACTTTTGATAAGTTTCGTCAATTTTGCCAACAACCCATGGACGCGGATCGACTAATTCGGCAGCACCAAAACGTTGGGCGGCAACCACGCCAGCACCAATAGTCATTTCGCCGTGGGTTAATGTTGGACCATCTTCGATAGCCAATACTTTTTTGCCTAAAATCAATTCGGGATTATCAACCATCAAAGCGGATGCAGCCAATACTATACGTGCTTTTGGATTATATGTACGGACATTATTCAATACTTCATCCACATCTTCGGGATAGGCACTATCAACTTTATTAACAACCACAACGTCAGCCATTCTTAAATTAACTTCGCCTGGATAGTAGCCAATTTCGTGACCTGGGCGAAGTGGGTCGACTACAACTATTGATAGGTCGGGGGTATAAAATGGCATATCGTTATTACCACCATCCCAAACAATAACATCGGCTTCTTTTTCGGCTTCGCGTAAAATTGCTTCGTAATCAACTCCTGCATAAATCACACTGCCCATTGCGATGTGTGGTTCGTATTCTTCCATTTCCTCGATGGTGCATTTATGTTTAACTAAATCCTCGATAGCAGCAAAACGTTGAACTTTTTGGGCAACCAAATCCCCATAAGGCATTGGGTGGCGAACGCTAACAACTTTTTTTCCTTCGGCAATCAAAGCTTTGACGATTGCACGAGTTGTTTGGCTCTTACCGCAACCCGTACGAATTGCAGTAATCGAAATAATAGGTTTAGTCGATTTAACCATAGTTGGATAGGAACCCATCATCGAAAATTTTGCTCCGGCCGCCATAACTCGACTTCCGATATGCATAACTGTATCATAAGGTAAATCACTATACGATAAAACGCATTCTTCTGCTTGTAAGTCAACAATCAATTTTTCTAAATCTGCTTCATCATAAATTGGAATACCATTTGGATAGTATTCGCCTGCTAATTCTGCTGGATATTTTCGACCAGCAATGTCGGGAATCTGTGCAGCTGTGAAAGCAACGACTTCGTAATTTGGATTATTACGATACACTGTGTTGAAATTATGGAAATCGCGACCTGCCGCTCCAATGATAATTACTTTAATTCTATTCATAAAAAAACTCCTTTTGTTGTTTATTTTTAATTAATAAATTTATACTAAATATAACCTATTCGGGTTTTACTTCATTAAATACTTTGCGAATTTTGTCGATTGCCCAATCAATTTCCTCCTTTGTTATAACCAATGGTGGTGCAAATCGAATGGTATGAATGTGTGTTTCTTTTGCCAAAACTCCTTCGTTTTTCAAGGCTTCCGTAAATGGACGAGCTTTGGTGTTCAATTGCAAACCAATCCATAGTCCCGCACCTCGAACTTCGTGGAAATAAGGCGAATTAATTGCTTTTAATTGTTCCACAAAGTAATTACCTAATTCGAATGAGCGTTCTGCTAAATTTTCTTCTTCGATTACCTCCAACGATGCAATTGCAATTGCTGCAGCCAATGGGTTTCCACCAAAAGTTGAGCCGTGAGTTCCTGGTTGGAATACGTCGAGTATGCGGCTATCTGCCAAAATTCCCGAAACGGGATAGAAACCACCACCGAGTGCTTTGCCAACAACAACTATATCGGGGCGAACACCTTCGTAGTAGTGTGCAAACAATTTGCCACTTCGTCCCAGTCCCGATTGAATTTCATCGCAAATAAACAAAATATTTTTTTCTTTGCAAATTGCTTCGATTTCTTTTAGGAAACCTTTTGGTGGCACGATTATTCCGGCTTCGCCCTGAATTGGTTCTATGAGTATTGCGGCTGTATTATTATTGATTTTTTGTTTAAAATCCTCGATATTACCATATTCTGCAATTTTGAAGCCGGGAGTGAATGGTCCGTAAAATTCGTAGGCATCGGGGTCAGTCGAAAAGCTAACGATTGTAGTGGTGCGACCATGGAAATTTTCGGTTGCAACAATAATCTCGGCTGAATTTTCGGGTAATCCTTTCACTTTGTAAGCCCATTTACGAGCAGTTTTAATTGCAGTTTCTACGGCTTCGGCGCCAGTATTCATTGGCAGGAACTTTTCGTATCCGGTCATTTCGTGTAATTTTTTATAAAGCATTGGCAATTTGTCGTTGCGGAAGGCGCGACTTGTTAAAGTAACTTTTTCGGCTTGCTCGACCATTGCTTTAAAAATCTTTGGATGGCGATGTCCTTGGTTAACTGCAGAATATGCCGAAAGGCAATCCATATATTTTTTGCCTTCCACATCGGTAACCCACACGCCTACGGCACTTTCAACAACCACATCCAGCGGATGGTAGTTATGAGCACCTAATTTGTTTTCAATTTCGATAAATTCTTGTGTTTTCATATTCTATTTTTGATTAATTATTCAAATCTTTTATATTATGTTATTACTATTGAATAATAACAATTATTCGCCATCGAATAGCATACTTAACAATGCCATACGCAAATACAATCCATTCTCGGCTTGACGGAAATAGGCAGCTCGTGGATCGCTATCTACTTCGGAAGAAATTTCCACCGAGCGTGGCAATGGATGGAGAATACGAGCATTTTTCTTTAATCTTTTGAGTATCGATGGCGTGATATTGTATTCTTCTAAGTTAACATTTTTCTTTTGTAATCTTTCGCGATCTATTCGTGTGACGTATAAAATATCGACTTTTTCTATTATGTTCTTGGTCGTATTGGTTAATTCGTAGCTTATTTCGTGTTCGTCCAAGTGGTCCAAAATGTCTTGTTTCATCTGCAATTCTTTTGGTGCAATAAAGTAAAGTTTTACTCTATCGAATTTACTCAGCAAATATGCCAGTGAGCGAGCGGTTCGCCCATTATCCAAAGCACCAATAAAAGCAACCGAAAGCCCATCGATTGTGTGGCATTCTTGATGAATTGTGTATAAATCCAATAAAGCTTGAGTTGGATGCTGACCACCACTGCCGTCGCCGGCGTTAATAATTGGAACATTGGAAACTGATGCAGCACGCCGAGCTCCACCCGTTTCGTGATGTCGCAAAACTATTACATCGCAATAATTGTTGATTATGCGAATAGTATCCTCCAACCTTTCGTCTTTGATTTCGGACGAAAATTCGCGTGCGTTTTCGGTGCTTAATACTTTTCCACCTAACCTATACATTGCCGATTCGAACGAAAATCGTGTTCTTGTGGAAGGGGAATAAAAAAGTGTTGCAAGTATCTTGCTTTGGTAATCCAACGTTCCACCACGTGCAACAATTTTCTTCATAGCATTGGTTCGTTCGAATAATTCCATTATTCTTGGAACCTTGAATTGTTGGGATTCGATAATGTGTTTTATATTCATTTTATCCTCACTTTTCATTATTTGGAATAATTGTTGTTCCGGCACGACCTTCCAATGCATCGGGAATGAAATCGAATGTTGTAATAATTGCCTTCTTGCCTCCGTTTCTTAGGTATCGCATAACTGCCTCGACTTTTGGTCCCATATTCCCTGGTGGAAAATGCCCTTCGTTATAGTATTTTTCGATTTCTTGCAAAGTTACGAGGTCTAATCCTTGTTGGTTGTTTTTTTTGAAATTCAAATACACTTTGTCGGCATCCGTACTAATTATAAACAAATCAACATTCAATCCATTGGCTAGCAAAGCAGAAGAGCGGTCTTTGTCGATAACGGCTTCGCTACCGACAAGTGTTTGGTCGGTTTGACGAATTACGGGAATACCACCTCCACCGAGTGCAATTGCAATAATATTCAACTCGATTATTTTTTTTATAATATCTAATTCCACTATTTCGATAGGTTCGGGCGAGGCAACGACGCGTCGCCATCCGCGTGCGGCATCTTCAACCACATTCCAACCTAACGTTTCTTTTTTATGCAAAGCAATTTCTCGTGTGTAGAACGGACCTATTGGTTTAGATGGGTTTTGGAATGCAGCATCTTTTGGATCGACAACCACCATTGTTGGTATCGTAAGAACGTCTCTATTAATTTCTAATTCGCGAAAAGCTTGGATAAATGCCCTTTGTAGGATATAACCAATCTCGCTTTGTGTGGTTGCCACACACATATCTAATGTATGGGTGTAAACTTCGTTAGAACCACGTTCGGAGCGAATTAGGGCGGCACCAGCTTGGGGACCATTTCCGTGGGTTACCACTACTTCCCAACCATCTTTAATCATTTTGGCTATTGCACGAGCTGTGGCTAATGCATTTTCGTACTGTTCTTCGATTGTACCTCGCTGACCAGCACGAATTAATGAATTACCGCCAACTGCAATTAACGCTGTTTTGGACATAAAAGAACCTATTTCATCAATTTATACATAATTGCTTTTTGAGCATGCAATCGGTTTTCGGCTTCGTCGAATACTACTGATTGTGGTGAATCTATTACTTCGTCGGTTACTTCGTCGCCACGGTGTGCGGGCAAACAATGCATAAATATAGCATCCGGCTTTGCATAGCTCATTAGTTTGGAATTAACTTGATAGGGATGGAATATTTGCTTGCGTTTTTCTGTTTCGCTTTCCTGCCCCATTGATGCCCAAACGTCGGTGTATATCACATCGGCATCCTTAACGGCTTCTATTGGATCGTGGACGATTTCTATCTTTGCTCCTTTGGTTTGCGCGTCCTCGACTGCATTTTTCCATACAATCGCATTTGGTTCGAACCCGCGTGGGGTGGACACAGTAACATTCACTCCCAATCTTGCTCCCGCATACATTAATGAATGAGCTACGTTATTTCCATCGCCAACATATACTACTTTAATTGAATTATCCAACTTTCCCTTGTGTTCTAATATTGTTAAATAATCTGCCATTGCTTGGCAAGGATGCAATAAATCTGTCAATCCATTAATTATTGGAATGCGAGCGTGTTTTGCCATATCTTCCACTATTTGATGGGCAAATGTGCGAATCATAATTCCTTGCACCATTCTTTCCAAATTTTTGGCTACGTCATAAACGGATTCTCTTTTACCTAAACTAATTTCGTTTGGCGAAAGATACAACGAATAACCGCCCAATTGCTGTATTCCCACGTCAAATGTGGTTCTTGTTCTTAATGATGGTTTCTCGAAAATCAATGCTAATGTCTGACCTTTTAGCGAGTCGTTATATTTCATTCTGTCTTTTTTCATATCGCGAGCTAACTCGAACGATTCTAAAATTTCTTCTTGCGTAAAATCCCTTACTGATAGGAAGTCTCTTTTCATTTTCTACTCCTTGATTATTTATAATGATATTGATTTATTTTGTTGATATTATAAACTTGCGGGGTATTATATTGGGGCGTCGGTTATATAGTGTTTAAAATTTGTGATTTTGCTTGATCGGTTTTTGGGAAGCGAAAGAATAAGCAAACTATACTTTGATTTCGATCTACTTATTTCAATATTTTTTTGTAAACTTGGCACAAATTTTGAATTATATTGATTTGTCTAAATACAAAATTAATCTAAAGTTATTAATTTTGAATAAAGATCGACAAACTTAACTA
>CALKJQ010000034.1 GCA_937995785.1 Candidatus Kapaibacterium sp. | reverse complement strand
ATGAAATACAAATTTAATATAATTTATCAATTAATTTTGATATTTTTAATTTTTTTCTTACCTGGATGTATCAATTTAAGGGAAGATTACCCAAATATAAACTATTATTCACTTTCAAGCACAAGTAACAGCCAAAGTCGTGAGAAAGTTTTTGGCACAATACAAATACGAAATTTTAGTGCACCAAACATATTGTCCGGTCAACGAATATTAGTGGAGAACTCGGACGGCTCGAGCCAAAGATTGTATTACCAACGTTGGAGCGACAATTTTGATCAACTTTTAACATGGCTCACAATTTCGCGACTTAGTAATCAAAAAATATTTTCGGGGGGGGTGGTTTCTCAAAACTCCAATCTAATCCCAAATTACATATTAGAAGGCGAAATCTTAAATTTGAAAATACTTAATCATCGTATTCTCGATTCATCATTCGTGGAATTATCAGTTAAATTCTCGTTAATGGGCTACAACCAAGATTCCTCGAATTTTGTTCTATATTTTACGAATACTTACACAAATCGTACAAAAAGAAACACACAATCAACTTCTTGGATATCCCAATCAACCAACATAGCCGCAAACGAAATAATTGAACAAATGACCAATGAAATTATTAACAAAGTTAATCAATAAATTATGGAGAATTATGTCGGATAAAAAGTTTCAACCATTTGTTTCCTCGGATAGCACTATGGCGGAATTCACTCTTAAAGCACTTCTTATAGGTCTAATCCTTGCTGTTGTGCTTGGTGCCGCCAATGCCTACTTGGGTTTGAAAGCTGGAATGACGATTGCAGCAACCTATCCAGCGGCAGTTATAGGAATGGCATTGCTCAGAATAACCCGAGGTTCGATATTAGAAGAAAATATGGCAAGAACTGTTGGCTCGATTGGCGAATCAGTAGCAGCAGGTGCGATTTTCACTCTTCCCGCTTTTTATATTTCAGGTATCTGGAACCCATTTTTAACATCTTCTACCTACATAACTGCAACTTTAATTTTGATTGCGGGTGGTGTTTTGGGTATTATGTTCGTTGCATTACTCCGCAGAGTGATGGTCGAGGATGCCGAATTACCTTTTCCCGAATCGACTGCCGCTGCCGAAATCCACAAAGCTGGACGTGCTGGTGGTAGTGGGTCGAAATTTCTTTTTGGGGGTATGATATTTGGTGGTTTAATTAAATTATTGATTGAATTCCGTGTTATTGCCGATTTATGGCAAAAATTTGTTCAATTTGGTCATCAAGTAGTTACTGGTACCGTTTTCCAAGGCGAAGGTGGAATAAAGCTATCTTCTCCTGCAGTTAGTCCGGCGTATATGGGTGTTGGATATATTATAGGTCCAAAACTCGCTTCACTCAATTTTAGTGGTGGCTTGGTAGCATGGGGTTTATTAGCACCAATTATTTATTATTTTTTAGCACCTCACTTGAATATAGCCGAATGGGCAACATATTTAGCAGGTGCAAGTAATATCCCGTTGGAGGAAGCCACTGCAAAAGTGATGAATCCAATGTATCAAATTGAACAAGTCTGGCGGTTTATCGTCCGTCCTATTGCAATCGGAGGTATGTTGGTTGGTGCGGGTTTCACTCTTTTCCGAATGAGAAAAAGCTTAGGCGAAGGTATTGTTCGTTCTGTGAGCGATGTAAAAAAAGCCGCTTCGGGTGCGTCGCAAGCAACAATAAGAACTGAAAAAGATTTACCATTTCTATGGATAATTATAGGGATAATCTCTGTTGCAATTGCCACATTTTTGATAACATTATTTATATTCGAAACATCATTTTTAGTAGCTTTTGTATCGGCAACAGTTATGATATTCCTTGCTTTCCTGTTTGCCGCAGTTTCGGGTTATTTAGTTGGGATTATTGGTTCGAGTAACAATCCTATCTCGGGATTAACATTAACTGCACTCGTTGTAACAGCATTGGTGTTAGTCATTTTAGGAGTTGATTCCAATAGTGGCGGAGTGAAAGCCGTTTTGGGTGTTGCCGCAATTGTGTGCGTTTCTGCAGCTGTTGCAGGCGAAATGTTGCAAGACCTTAAAGCTGGACACATTTTAGGCGGAACTCCTTGGAAGATGCAAGTTGGCGACATCATTGGTGTTGCTTTGGCTGGTGCTGTTATGTTTTTGGTACTGGCATTTTTGAACCAAGGCGATATCGCACAAGGTTTGCAACAAGGTTACGAAGGTGGATTTGGTAGCAAAAATTTATCCGCACCACAAGCAGGATTAATGGCAATGTTGTCTCGTGGTATAGTGGAAGGTCAGATGGCATGGTCGCTGATAATAGTCGGTATGATAATGGGATTTGCATTTATTTTGATGCAAGTTCGAAGCCCTATGTTGGTTAGCGTTGGAATGTATTTACCTTTGGAAACAACATTTGCAATATTTCTTGGTGGCGTGCTCAAAGGTTTAGTCGATATTTACAATCAAAAATATCAATATAACCCAGCTCAATTAGCTCGAGTGGAAAATACGGGCGTTTTATTGGCATCTGGATTAATTGCTGGAGAAGCATTGATGGGATTGATATTCGCGGGATTGCGTGTTGCCGATATATTTCCACCCTCGCTAATCCCCGCGGCTTTGTTTGGTAATGACTGGTGGTTCTTAGTTAGTATATTGGTTTTTGTAGCAATTGGCTGGGTATTAGTTCGGATTCCATTAAAAAATGCTGGCAATCCCGACGAACCCGCACCACCAACTGCAGTAATGTAGTATTTTTCTCTAATTTTTCAACAAAAAGACTGCTCACCAAGCAGTCTTTTTTATTGTAGTATTATGTTATGTCCAAAATCTCGTATAAAAAGCAAGAATCTATCGTAGAATTTAGTGTACTGGAACTCCCCCTTCAACCTTTTATTGAGTAGGTATTGGGGTTCTAAATCGGTCGTTTCGATATGCTCGGTTGGTGAGCTTGTCGAACCCTTCAACGCACCACAAAAGGATTTTAGCTCCTACTAAAACACTTTAAGCGAAAGAATATATTCACACCTCTTTCTTAGTCGATAATTAATTTTTTTTCTTTTGTTTTTTGTAAATAAACAACTTTTTATTTATTTTTAAATCACTAATCCTTGTACTTATAATCTTTATTTCAACTTTTTTAATGAATACCAATGATAATTCCAAATTATATCCAAGTTTAACGAATGAAACAACCCATTTACTGAGGAATAGAAACAAAATTCCAAAAGAAAGAAAACTATCGATAAAAGAAATTGCTAAATATGTTGCAAAGAAGCTTCAAAATAGAAATGATGTCAGTCTAATTTTTATATGCACTCGTAATTCTCGTTGCAGCCATATTGCGTATTTATGGACTTTGGCTATTTCCAATTACTTTGGGATTGCGAGAATTAATTGCTATTCGGGCGGTACCGAAGCAAATGCATTCAATTATAGGTCAGTAAGTGCATTAAAGAAGTGTATCTTCGAAATTGAACAAATTGAGGAAAGTTTTAATTCTAAATATTTGTGCAAAATTGGAAATGATTAACTCGAACTTGTTTCATTTTCCGTAAAATACGATGATCCCACCAATCCACAAAATGATTTTATCGCAATTATTTGTTTGCTCGGATGCCGACCATAATTGTCCATATATTCCAACAGCAGAAAATAGATTTTCCTTGAATTACGACGACCCCAAGCGTTTTGATAATACATTGAAGAAAAAATTGAGTAGGATAAGACATTGCAGTCGATAGGAAGCGAAATTGCTTACTTACTCAAGTTGATTAAAGAGAACTTATATAATTAATACTTTTTTTATTAAATTATCTGTAATATAATTTGAATAAATAAAAAATTTTGAACCAATCAATCGTCTTATAACGATTACTAATTTTTTGGTCGTTATGTTTGATGTAAATCATTTACTTTTCTGGGGTATTTTTTCGATTTTGATATCCATAATGTTATGGATAGACCTATATGCAACCGATCATCGCAAAGGTCAAATAAACTTAAAAGCAAGCATTATTTGGTCTGTAGTTTGGATAACGGTTGCTCTGATATTCAATGTTTTGATTTACTTCTTTTTCGAAAATGGTCATATAGCGGCAATGCAATTCTTTACGGCATATATAGTCGAAAAATCATTATCGGTAGATAACCTTTTTGTGTTCATAATGATTTTTAATGTGATGGGGGTATCCGAAAAGAACCAGCCACACATCCTAAAATGGGGTATTTTATCGGCAATTGTTATGCGGGTGGTATTTATTCTTGCGGGGGTTGCCTTGATGCATTATTTCCATCCAATTATCTACATTTTTGGATTAATTCTTATTTATGCTGCCTACAAAATGATGTTCGGTAAGGATGAGAAAATTGACCCCGAAAAAAGTAGATTAATTCAATTTATGAAAAAAAGATTTAATTTAATAACGGACTATAAGGGTGGACACTTTTTCGAAAAGATTGATGGTAAGTTATTTATCACTCCCTTGTTTCTCACTTTGCTTTTAATAGAATCGAGCGATTTGGTTTTTGCTGTGGACTCTATCCCAGCGGTATTGGCAATATCCACAGACCCGTTTATTGCGATTACCTCCAATATTTTTGCAATTCTTGGGCTACGGGCACTCTACTTTGTGCTTGCTGGTATAATCGATCTTTTCACTTACTTGAAATATGGTGTTGGATTAATTTTGGCTTATGTTGGAGTAAAAATGATAATAAGTGATTGGTACAAAATTCCAACAGAGTTATCATTAGGCATAATAATTGCAACGCTAACAATTTCAATCGTATTGTCGATAATAAAAAACAAACGGAATAGCAAATTGAGTGCTGAATAATATCTTTAAGAATATTACAAGAACTTATCGCTTTAGTATTTCCCCATTTTCCAAATGGTATATAAAGCTTGCGTTGCTATTGTTTTCGTTTGCATTTATAATAGTATCAATATTTTATACTGATTCGCTTGTTAAAGAAATTATAACACGCGAGAAAGCGTTGATAGACTTTTATATCAATATATACGAGCATTATTCTGATCCAATATCGAATTTTGAGGATATTTCTTTTTTTCAAGAAAAAATTATACCTCAAATAAACTTCCCGATAATAATTACAGACAGCAACGATGTGCCATTGGAACCATTTGATACATACTCAATAAACGTTAAAACTCCACAAAATATGAGTTATAGT
>CALKJQ010000033.1 GCA_937995785.1 Candidatus Kapaibacterium sp. | reverse complement strand
CATCTAAAAATAATAAATCTGGTTTCATATTGTTTATATTCTTAACGGCGTTATTAATATCTTGGCATACAGACATAATTTTCAGTTCGGGGTAGTTTTCAATTAATATATTGGATAATAAATCTGAAGCAGCGATTTCATCGTCAACAATAATAACTTTTATTTGTTTCATTTAATTATATTCCTTTTAGTCACTTTAAAAAATAAGTTAAACTAACTTGTTTTCTAATGCAGTGAAGTAGATATTTTTAATTTGGGCGACATCAATCGACAGAATACTTTTAAATTCAAGTTTATCAGCCTGAACCATTCCAATATTGAAGTATTCCACATTGTTTTTTTGTAATGTTTCTTCAAAACGAAGCTTGTTATCTTGTGGAATAGTAACAACAATACGTGATTGGGATTCACCAAAGAGCCAATTAAGGATTGGCACTTCTATTTTATTAATGGAAGCACCCAGATTAACGGACGACAGAGCCATTTCGGCGATTGCAATAGCCAATCCACCTTCGGAACAATCGTGAGCGGCGTTGATTAATTTATTTTGTATTAATTCCAAGACTGCATTTTGCAAGTTTACTTCTTCATCTAAATTGACTAAAGGTGGATTACCTGTGATTTTGCCAAAATACAATTTAAGAATTTCGGAACCACCGATTTCAATTCTGTTATTACCAATCAAATAGATTAAATCGCCGTCATTTTTGAATTCGGGAGTCATAGTTAAGCTCAAATCATCAATGATACCCAACATGCCGATGACGGGAGTAGGATAGACTGCAAAATTTTGCGATTCATTGTGGAAACTTACATTTCCACCAGTTACGGGTGTATCGAGAGCAAGGCACGCATCCTTCATTCCGCGAACTGCTTCGCGAAATTGGAAGTAAACTTCGGGATCGTAGGGATTACCGAAGTTTAAGCAGTTGGTGATTGCAACGGGCTTGGCGCCGACGCAAACGGTGTTGCGTGCGGCTTCGCATACGGCGGCTTTGCCACCCTCGTAAGGATCGAGATAAACATACCGGCTGTTGCAGTCAGTTGTTAGTGCAATGCCTTTACCGGGGACTTGCCGTAATCTTAGTACGGCGGCATCGCCTTTTATGGATACAGTATTGGTTTGAACTTGGCTATCGTATTGTTCGAATATCCATTTTTTTGATGCGATTGTTGGAGACGAGAGTAATTTTTTGAAAATGTCTAATGGGGAATCGGTGATTTCATTTAGATTGATTTCCTCATTTTTGGTAATTTTTAAATATTCGGGTTCTCTAAATTCTCGGTCGTTTTGGGGTGCACCTCCGCCAAGAACTAAGACTTCGGCGGGTAAATCAACCACTAATTTTCCGTGGCGGTAAATTTTAAGATAGCCATCATCGCGGACTTCGCCAATTTGAGTGAGCGGAACATCCCATTTTTTCGCAATTTTATGAATAATTTCTTCTTTACCTTTTTCGATAACCATAAGCATCCTTTCCTGCGATTCGGATAGCATAATCTCGTATGCAGTCATATTTTCCTCTCTCAGTGGCACTTTATCGAGGTCGATAATCATACCAACGCCACCACGGGCACTCATTTCTGAGGTTGAGGACGATATCCCCGCAGCACCCATATCTTGCACTCCAACCAATACTCCTGTTTGATGCATTTCTAAAAGTGCTTCCAGCAGCACTTTCTCGGCAAATGGGTCGCCCACTTGAACAGTAGGTCTCATCTCGTCGGTACTCTCATCGAATTCGCGCGAAGCAAGCAAAGAAGCTCCGTGAATTCCATCTCGCCCTGTTCGACTTCCCAAAATGAAAACAGGATTACCAGGACCCTTGGCTGTTGCCGATATCACTTTGTCTTTGTGGACAATTCCTGCTGCCATTGCATTGACCAGTGGATTATCGTTGTAACATTCATCAAAGTAAACTTCGCCCGCAACAGTTGGAACCCCAAATGAGTTACCATAATCTCCAATCCCTTTAACTACTCCTTTAACTAAGTATTTGTTTCGAGGAATGTCGAGCTCACCAAATCGCAACGAATTAAGAGCTGCAATAGGACGGGCTCCCATAGTGAAAATATCCCTTAATATCCCACCAACTCCCGTTGCGGCACCTTGGTAAGGCTCCACCGCAGAAGGGTGATTGTGGCTTTCGATTTTAAACGAAATTGCCCAATTATCATCAATTGCTACTAAACCTGCATTCTCCGCACCGGCTTCTACCAACAACCTGCCTCCCGAGCGAGGAAGCGTTTTGAGTTGTTTAATTGAATTTTTATAAGAACAATGTTCGCTCCAAAGCACTCCAAAAACACCCAATTCAGTGTAGGATGGAACCCTTCCAATTTTTTCGATAATTAAATCATATTCCTGTTCAGTCAGTCCAACTTCTGAAGCATTTTGACGAGTTATTTGAATTTCTGAATAAACTTCTTCCATAATCACAAAAAATAAAAATGCAATTTAACCATTTCTGATTAATATAAAGAAAATTACAAGAGAGAAATCGATATCCGAAAATTCAGTTTAGTTATCTACTGAATTTTTTTTGGTAATATAGATAATACTTGAAATATTCATTTCTTATCCTCTTACTTTGCTTATTTTTTGTGAAAAAAAATTATTAGTTCTTTTCTTACAAATCAAAATTACATTATCCTTCAATTCTTTGCAAGCGATATTTAGTGAGTAGGGTATTTTATTTAGTGAGTAGGGTAATTTTGTAAACAAAATAATTTATATTTTTTGATAGTTTATTTTTTTGCTGTATTTTTGTATAATAAGTTTCTTATAATATTTTTTATGAAATCTCTCTTTTATTTTGCGTTTTTACTTATAATTTCAGCAGTTTTATCTTCTTATAACCTATATTCACAGCAGAAATT
>CALKJQ010000032.1 GCA_937995785.1 Candidatus Kapaibacterium sp. | reverse complement strand
CGTTGGTCATTAATTTCATTTTCGGTCTTTTGTTTTGCATTGATAATTGCGTTTATTAATTCATCGCCTAATTCATTGCGGAACAGAGGCAATAGGTTTGCTGCAATTTCGAATTGCTTGTCCACTGCCAATCGCATACCCAATCCAAATTCTGCATTATCCTCGAACAAGGAATTGTTCCAAGCCGGTCCGCGTCCATCTGCATTTTTTGTCCAAGGCGTTGTTGGCAAATTGCCTCCATAAATCGAGGAACAACCCGTTGCATTGGCAACCAAAGCTCTATCGCCAAATAATTGTGATACTAATTTTACGTAAGGTGTTTCGCCGCATCCTGCACAAGCACCCGAAAATTCGAACAATGGCAATTGTAGTTGTTGTTGACGGAGGTTATTAACGTTTATAGTATTTCTGTCTTTATCGGGGATTGAAAGGAAGAAGTCCCAATTTTCACGCTCCTGTGCTCGCAGTGGCATTTGGTCGTGCATATCCAATGCTTTATGAGATGGATTCTTTTTGTCGATTGCGGGACAAACCTCAACGCAAACTCCGCAACCGGTGCAATCTTCGGCTGCTATTTGAATTGTGTATTCTTCGCCTGCATATTCTTTTTCCTTTGTAGGAGTATGTTTGAATGTCGCAGGAGCATTTTCTAAATATTTTGGATCGTAGGATTTAATCCTGATAGTTGCATGGGGGCATACCAATGCACATTTGTTGCATTGAATACAGATATTTGGATCCCAAACTGGTATTTGCAAAGCAATGTTTCGTTTTTCGTATTTTGCCGTTCCACTGGGCCATGTGCCATCAACGGGAAATACCGAAACGGGTAATTCGTCGCCACGACCACCTAATATGGCACCTTCGACCTTTGCAACCCATTCGGGAGCATCGGCGGTCATTGGTGGCAATGTATCCCAATTAGCACTTGCGGCAGCAGGTATCTGAATTTCATGCAAGTTTGCTAATGTGTTATCGACGGCTTCCAAATTCATTTTAACAATTTGGTCGCCTTTCTTTCCATAAGTTTTATGAATCATTTTTTTAATTTCTTCGATGGCTTGTTCTTTGGGGAGAACACCGGAAATTGCGAAGAAACAAGTTTGCATAATTGTGTTGATACGTCGTCCCATTCCGCTTTGTTCAGCAACGGTTTGGGCATCGATTGCATAGAATTTAACCTTTTTATCGATAATTTTTTCTTGTTGTGATTTTGGTAAACTATCCCAAACTTGGTCGATGGGCAGAGGTGTGTTGAGCAAGAATACTCCACCTTGGTTTATTGCTTTCAATACGTCATATTTTTCTAAGAAAACTGTTTGGTGGCAAGCAACAAAATTAGCACTGCTCACCTTAAATGGCGAACGAATTATTTCTGGTCCAAATCGTAGGTGTGAAATAGTGATTGATCCCGATTTTTTGGAATCGTATTCAAAATAACCTTGGCAATAGTAATCGGTGTTTTCGCCAATAATTTTGATTGAGTTCTTGTTGGCGCCAACTGTTCCGTCCGAGCCCAAGCCCCAGAACAATCCGCGGAATACTTTATCGGACTCGATGTTGAAGTGTGGATCATAATCCAAACTTGTGAATGTAACGTCATCGTTGATGCCTACGATGAAATTATCTTTGGGATTATCTTGTTTTAAATTATCAAACACGGCTTTAGCCATTGTGGGAGTGAACTCTTTGGATGATAGACCAAAGCGACCGCCATAAATCTTTGGCATTTGGTCGAAGTGTGAAGTACCGTTTTGATTGGAACGGAAGATAGCATCCACAACATCCAAATAAAGTGGTTCACCCGTAGCACCGGGTTCTTTGGTTCTATCCAAAACAGAAATTTTCTTGGTTGTTTTGGGTAATGCTTTCACAAAGTGTTCGATGCTGAATGGGCGATATAATCGAACGTTGAGCACACCAACTTTTTCGCCATATTTTTCAATTAAAAAATCAACTGTCGAATGCATTACATCTGCACCCGAAGCCATAATAACAGCCACATATTCAGCGTCGGGAGCTCCAATATAGTCATACAAATGATATTGACGACCCGTTAATTTAGCAAATTTATCCATTTCTTCTTGAACTATATCGGGGCAAGCGGTGTAGAATTTGTTCATTGCTTCTCTATTTTGGAAGAAAACATCGGGATTTTGTGCAGTTCCGCGAATAAAAGGATTCTCGGGATTCATTGCTCTTTTCTTGTGTTCGGCAACCAAATCATCGGTAACTAATGAGCGAATCACGTCGTCGGGAACAACTTCTATTTTTTGAATCTCGTGGGAAGTTCGGAAACCATCAAAAAAGTGCAAGAAAGGAATGCGAGATCGAAGCGTGGACGACCACGCAATTGTTTCTAAATCCATTACTTCTTGAGGATTGGCGGATGCCAACATCGCAAATCCTGTTTGACGAGCAGCGTTAATATCGCTATGGTCGCCAAATATTGATAAAGCATGATTTGCTACTGTTCTTGCCGAAATATTAAAAACTGTTGGTGTTAACTCACCTGCAATTTTATACATATTTGGAATTTTCAGCAATAAACCTTGGGATGCTGTGAAAGTTGTGGTTAGTGCTCCTGCCTGAAGAGACCCGTGAACTGCTCCGGCCGCACCTCCTTCACTTTGCATTTCGTAAACCGTGGGGATGTTTCCCCATAAATTTTTTATACCTTTTGATGCCCATTCATCGGAATATTCACCCATATTCGATGATGGTGTAATTGGATAAATTGCAATTACTTCACTACAACGGTAGGCTACATAAGCTGCAGCTTCGTTACCATCGATTGTCAAAAATTTTTTTTCAGCCATTTTCAACCTTTGAATTTGTTATATATTATTTAAATTTTTATTTATTTATAAACTCAAAATTACTAAATTTTTAAGGTTCTTATACTAAACAATAAATTAATTTTTTTTAATATTTTATGTGATTAATCCAGATTAGCTACTAAAAATTTTATTAGAGAATGCAATGCAGCAATCATTTTATGCAGGTTAACCCA
>CALKJQ010000031.1 GCA_937995785.1 Candidatus Kapaibacterium sp. | reverse complement strand
AACTCCTCTTTAAGCATTGCAATCCATTGGTTGTAAGAATAACTACTTCGGTTTTCAATTTTTAACGACTTATTATACTTAAAATACTTAATCAATGCTGGTGCGACTACTGAAGAGCCAGCAGCACCACTACCATTAACTCCGTATCCCATACTCACACTAACACCACAATGGTAATTGATGGTTGCAACAGCTAAATTTGCTTCTTTGATTGATTCTGGCATAGCAGTCCAATCATAGTATGTTACTCCAAAATTGGCAAATAAATAGCCATATTTAGGATGAGTGTAACCATAACTTCCCGAACCAATCGATGGGTAACTCCAAAATCGCATGATTTGTGCCATTGCAGTCGCTACACAACCAGTTACTGTTCTTGCTTTCAATTCCTCGTCCCACGGACATAAATCATTATAAAATGGACTTTGATTCCACTTTGTTTTGATTAATGGAGAAACACCATTTTGGATTTTATCCAATTGGATTTTTTTACTTCGTAATTTCTTCCATTCAGACTGAATCTCATTAATTGGTTCGATATTATTTTCTATGGCATATTTTATCTGTTCAGCATATTGATTGAGCCACTCTTTGGTTGCGGGCGATAAATTGTTAATATCGAATTGACTTTCGTTTGAATAAGCCAGAATTGGAAACGAATTGTCATCACCAGAAATAATAACAAAACCATTGTTAGAGTAATTAAAAACAAAATAGGAAATAGTGTTTTGATGTAGAATTTGTGATTGCACTGAATTATCAAGTGTGTGTTTGTAGGATATCGTAATTTGCGATTTTGCGTTATTATAAATGCTAAAAAAATTGCATGCTAATTGAAAAGCATCTTCTTCGCTAATTGGTGAAGAAAATAGAGAATGGAAACTAAAAATAGAAATTATCAATAACTTAACGATCGTTTTCATAATTCCCTCTCAATAAAAATAAATATAATTATGCAAAAATATGAATAATCTAAATAAAGTGTATTTCAATATTTTTTAAGATTAGTTTAAAAAATTTAAGGAATAATAAAGATACTTTACTCGCTGATTTTTGTTACTGTTATCTTTTGTCCTTCGAATGTATCTAAGCGAGGCACTCTTAGAACCTCTTTTAATACGCAAGCCATAGCTTTTTGATGTTCACTATTTGCATAAAGATAAGTAGGAGTTGCTTTTTCGGTTAATTTTGTTAATAGTCCTTCTTCGTTATAAAGTTCAGCTTTTTGTTTCAATACATAGAAAAAAATTTTTCGCCAAAGCGGTTTTTCGCTATCTATGTATTTAAGCATAAAAAAGTTTATTAGTTTGGAGGGAAATCTATAAAAATAGGTATAATCGGCAATAACCAATGCCAGCACTTCAGTTTTAGGATATTTTTCACGAAATTCTGTACAAGTCATAATTTAGTATCTAACGGTTGCTAATACCGAAGTAAAAATTGTTTCCATTTCAAAATCGCTCGGCATCGTAATGCCCGATAAATTCAGTGGAATCATACTAATTTCGTAAACATTGTCAATTGTTGACCGAAAAACGGCATTATAAGAAAATATGGGTTGTGATTTAGTTCTATACTTATACACAACAAATTCCATATGTGAGGAAGTAAATGTTGATATTGTGTGGCTTTTAATTAATCCACCCAATGATTTCTTTTGTTTTTTATCATAAAGAAAATTTGCAATGCCTATTAATTTTTGTTCTTTATATACATCATCGATTATGGGGTTGGATTTGAGGCACGAAAAAACAAGAGATAAACTGTAATCGGGATTGACGGCAACTGCATAAACATCGCTGGGCGTATCTGGGCCTAAATCGATAAAAAACCAATCTTTGGGAAGAAGAGAAATCATATCGCCTTTTTCGGATCGTAGCACTTCATCTCCCATGATAATTTTTGGTTTTAGAATTAAATCAACAGATATATATTCATCAACTTCTTCGGTATGTTTTTTAACGAATATACAATTAGTTAGTATTAAAGACAAAAGAAAAATTGATGACAATTTTAGGATTTTTTTTATGTATTTTGTTGCAAATAACATTTTTAATATTCTTCAATATGTAATGAACCGGGGCAATCTGAGTGATGACAAGTATAATTGAATTGAGAAAGGTAATTGGTTACACTTTCAACCATTTTTGGGTTACCACATAAAAAGAAGTGGGTCTTATTTGGGTCAACTTCAATTCCAGCGCTTTGTAACACACCATTATTTAAATGTTCTTCGATATAGCCGCGAAGCCCCGTCCACGAAGAATCAGCCTTTAATAGTGTTGGGAAATAGTGAAAATTTGGAAACAAAGTTTGAAGCAATGTTAGTTCACTATAGTAACCTAAGTCCCAAGGGTTAGCAGCTCCGTGAATTATAGCTAACTTAATTTCTGGATGGTGGTGAATATGTGAACGAAGAAAACTGATGTAGGGGGCTAAACCAGTTCCTGTGGCAATCATTACAATATTAGTGTTTGGTGGGGTATCGTTCAATGAAAAAACACCCAGAATTTTATCATCAATCCACATCCGACTACCTTGCTGTAGGTTGAATAATCTTGGAGTTAATTGACCTGATTTAACGTGTGAAATATAAAATTCAAAATCACTGGTATCGTGTTTAGCCGAGGCAATTGAATAGGGTCTTTTTATTAGGAAATCGGGTTCGTATTCATCGATAGGTACTGATGAATGGGGAGAACGAGGTTCCTTTGCTAATAATCCAATTGTTGTATATTGACCAGCCTTGAATTCATTTCGTGGTTTGTCAGTTCTTAATCTCAATATCATAAGGTCTGGAGTGAGTAAAATCTTCCCCATAACTGTTGAATTATATATTTCATCCATTTTTTATTATTATTTAAAATTCTAAAAATTCTAAATTACCAAATTTTTTTTTGAAAAGCAAAATATACTAAATTTAATTAAAAATATATATCATAATTTGTTCAAAAAAAGCCTCATATTCATTTTTCAAGCAAATCAGTGAATAATGAGGCTTTTTCGCGAAATTTTTGGTTATTTACCTTCTTTCATTTTTATTAAATTTAAAGCAGAACCAGCTTTGAACCATTCAATTTGAAAGTCATTGTAGGTATGATTTGCAATTATTTCTTCGTTACTGCCATCTTTATGATGCACAATAACTTTTAAGGGTTTACCGGGAGCAAATTCAGTTAAGCCAATAATATCGAATGTGTCATCTTCTTGGATTTTGTCATAATCATCTTTGTTTGCGAAAGTTAGAGCCAACATACCTTGCTTTTTCAAATTTGTTTCATGGATACGGGCAAAAGATTTAACTAAAATAACTCTAATACCTAAATATCGTGGTTGCATAGCTGCATGTTCTCGGGAACTTCCTTCGCCATAGTTCTCGTCGCCAACAACAACCGAGCCTAATCCTGCTTTTTTGTATTCCAATTGAACATCGGGTATTCCGCCGTATTCTCCGGTTAATTGGTTTTTTACTTTATTCGCGGAGTCATTAAAATAATTGATTGCACCAGTTAGGGTGTTTTGAGCGATGTTTTGAAGATGTCCACGATATCTAAGCCAAGGACCTGCCATCGAGATGTGGTCGGTTGTGCACTTTCCTTTTGCTTTTATCAGTAATTTCAAGCCTAACAAATCGTTCCCATCCCACGCTGGAAAAGGCGTTAGAAGTTGTAACCTTTCCGACGAAGGATCCACAACTACTTGAACGGAGGAACCATCTTCGGCAGGGGCTATATAGCCTAAATCTTCGACTGCAAAGCCTTTGGGTGGTAATTCTTCGCCCGAGGGTTCGGGGAATTTCATTTCCACTCCATATTCGTTTTTAATGGTATCAGTAATAGGATTGAAATCCAATCTGCCAGCAAATGCCAATGCAGTAACAATTTCGGGCGAAGCAACAAATGCGTGGGTATTTGGATTACCATCGTTTCTCTTAGCAAAATTTCTGTTGAAGGAGGTTACAATTGAGTTTGGTTTGTCTTTATCGATATCGGTTCTCATCCATTGACCAATACAAGGACCGCAAGCATTGGCAAGAACTGTACCGCCTGCTTCTTCGAACAATCCAATAAATCCATCTCGCTCGATTGTAAATCTTATTTGTTCGGAGCCCGGCGTAATGTTGAATGGGCTTTTTACTTTTAAGTTATTTTTCAAAGCGGTTTTGACTATCGAAGCTGAACGGGATATGTCTTCGTAAGATGAATTAGTACAAGAGCCAATCAAAGCACTGGATAATTGCAGAGGCCAACCATTTTCTTTAGCTGCTTTTCCAAATTCATCAATTGGAAAGGCTCTGTCGGGAGTGAAAGGACCATTGATATGTGGCTTCAATTCAGATAAGTTAATTTCGATTACTTGGTCGAAATATTGTTCGGGATTATCCCATACTTCGGGATCGTCGGATAAGTAAGATTTAAGATTGTCTGCCATATCAGCAACTTTGGCTCTTCCCGTATTCCGTAAATAATTGCTCATCTTTTCATCATAATTAAACATCGAGGTTGTTGCCCCAATTTCTGCCCCCATATTGCAAATTGTTGCTTTACCCGTTGCCGAAATCGAATTTGCACCTTCGCCAAAGTATTCAACTATAAAACCTGTTCCACCTTTTACGGTAAGAATGCCCGCAACTTTCAAAATTACATCTTTGGGTGAAGTCCAGCCGCTTAATTTTCCGGTTAATTTAACGCCCAATAATTTTGGAAATTTTAGTTCCCATGCCATTCCGGCCATCACATCTACTGCATCTGCACCACCAACACCAATTGCAACCATACCCAAACCTCCAGCGTTTGGAGTGTGGGAGTCTGTGCCAATCATCATTCCACCAGGAGATGCATAATTTTCCAATACAACTTGATGGATTATTCCAGCACCGGGCTTCCAAAAACCAATTCCATATTTATTCGAAACAGAGGATAAAAAGTCGTATACTTCGCGGTTCATTTGCTCGGCTTGAGTTAAATCCTCCTTGGCACCAACTTTTGCAAGTATAAGATGGTCGCAGTGAACTGTGGATGGCACTGCAACTTTGGATTTTCCAGCTTGCATAAATTGCAATAATGCCATCTGTGCAGTTGCATCTTGCATAGCTACTCGATCGGGTCGGAAGTCCACATAATCCACTCCACGTTTATAATCGACTATTTCATCGTTAAAAAGATGCGTGTATAAAATTTTTTCGGCAAATGTGAGTGGTCGATTGATTTTTTCTTTGATTTTCTTCACTTTTTCGGGTAATTCTGTGTAAAACTTTTCAATCATTTCGATATCGAAAACCATAGTAAATCCTTAATTTAGTTTTTAATAAATTTAATTTTAAGTATTTTGCAAATTAAAGAATTTTTTTTAAGATTGTTCAAATTATTCTAAGTTATGAATAAAATTTTTCTTCTTGATGGTATGTCGATAGTATTTCGTGCCTATCACGCATTATCTCAATCAAATTTTCGCTCACCCGAAGGAATGCCCACAGGTGCGATTTATGGATTTTTGAACATAATTACTAACTTTTTGGAAAAAGAAAAACCAGATTATTTTGCTGTTGGGTTTGATACATCCGCACCTACCTTTCGTCGCGAAAAATATGACTTTTATAAAGCCAATAGAGCGGAGTTTCCAGTTGAACTTGAACCTCAATTGCCTTTAATTAAAAAAATACTCGATTTAGTCGGCATACCAAGAATAGAATTTCCGGGATTCGAGGCTGATGATATAATAGGGACTATTGCAAAAAAAAATGCCAATGCAGAAAATCACTTCTATCTTATTACCAGCGACAAGGATTTCTATCAATTAGTTGACGAAAATATTTCTGTAATGAAACCATCGGGATTTAAAACTGATGATTTCGAAATTGTCTCATTTTCGGGGGTGTTGGATAAATTTGGCGTTTTGCCAAACCAAGTAATAGAGGTTCTTGCATTAACGGGCGATGCAGTTGATAACATACCAGGTATCAAAGGTATTGGAGAAAAAACAGCAATTCCTTTAATTCAACAGTGGGGGAATCTCGAAAATTTATACGAAAACATCGACAAGATAGACAAGATATCATTAAAAAACAAGCTAATCGAGGGAAAGGAAAGTGCTTTTGTTTCGAGAGAACTTGCTACTATCGACACAAATATGGATTTAAATATTACTTTGACTGATTTATATAGAAAGCAAGTTGATTTTGCAGAATTGGACAATTTACTAAAACAACTTGGATTTACAAAAATTCGTCAAAGATGGGCAAATAAACAAGAAATTACAGATGAAATTAGTAATTCATTAAATAGTATTGAGTTAGATAAAAATGAAACTTATGATAAGTATAAAATAATATACGTAAGTCATATAAAAAATGATAAATATGACGAGTTAATTAATAATGTCATCGAAAAACAGCAATTATTTTATTTATTGAGTATAAGTAGCAACAAAATATATATTTTAAATGATTTGAGCATATATATAATCGATATTTATGAAAATAATTCAAACAATACGATTGCATTAGATTTATTTACAAATGCTTCAGAAAATCATAAATCTGTTAGTTCCTATTCTCAAATTTTATTTGAAAAAGTATTGATTAATCAGAGAATAGAAAAAATCAGTTATGATTTTAAAATTCAATTAAAATATTTTACTAACTTCAATTTTAACATAGAGTTACCTCTATTTGATATTATGTTGGCATCTTATGTTATTAATCCTGATTACAATCATTCATTTATGGGTATTGTTCAAAAATTCAGTCCGGATAATTTCGAAATCCTCGATAAAAGTAAAAATGAACAAAGTGATGATTGGTTCAAATTGGCTTTAATCTCACTGAAAAGTATATATCATAAACAAAAAAATGAACTTGAAAAACAAAATCAAATTGATTTATCTACAAAAATTGAATTTCCTCTTATCAAAGTTCTATCCTCAATGGAACTTAATGGAGTGAAAATAGACATAAAATCCTTATTCCAAATATCAATAGATTTAGATAAATCAATAAGTATGCTGAAAACTGCTATCCATCAATATGCCGGTGAGGAATTCAATATTGAATCCCCAAAACAATTAGCAGCTATCTTGTTTGATAAATTGAAATTGCCAACAATAAAAAAAACTAAAACAGGACCAAGCACCGATATTTCGGTTCTAATGGAACTGATTGAATTGCACCCTATTGTAGAAAAATTGATTGAATTTCGCCAAATAGTAAAGCTAAAGAATACTTATGTTGATGCTTTGCCAAAATTAATTGATGCTACTACAGGAAAAATACATACTACATACCAACAGACAATTGCGGCGACGGGTAGGTTGTCCTCGGTTGAACCTAATTTACAGAATATTCCAATTCGTACCGACCAAGGTAAAGAAATTCGCAAAGCTTTTATCTCAAGTTTTGAACAGGGCAAGATAATGAGTGCGGATTATTCACAAATAGAATTAAGAATAATGGCTTTTTATTCTGGTGATACAACCTTGACCGAGGCATTTCAGAATAATTTGGATATTCATTCGGCAACTGCTTCTAAGTTATTTTCTATAAGTATCGATAAAGTGGATTCAAATTATCGAAGAATTGCTAAAACGGTGAATTTTGGAATTATGTATGGTTTGGGAGCATTTGGATTGTCGCAAAGACTTAAAATTCCACGCAATCAAGCCCAAAAAATCATACAAAATTATTTTGATAAATATCCTGGGATAAAGAATTATATTGATACGACAATCAAAAAAACAGAAGAACAAGGATATATAGAAACGTTAATGCACAGAAGGAGATATTTTCCCGAAATTCGAAGTAACAACAGAAATATAAAATCTGCTGCCGAGAGAGCAGCTATTAACTTTCCTATCCAAGGAAGTGCTGCCGATATGATAAAAATTGCTATGATTGAAATTTGTAATGATTTCAAACAGCACAATTTTAAAAGTAAATTAGTATTGCAAGTTCACGACGAAATAGTAGTAGATTTATATCCCAGCGAAACAGAATTAGTAAAGCAAGTGATAATAGATAGAATGGAGAATTCATTCAAACTTGGTGATATACCAATTATTGTAGAAGTTGGAATTGGAGATAATTGGTTGGAGGCACATTAATCAGTGTAAGTTTGTTGTTCATAAGAATACGATGAATATGATTTTGATTGTTCATCAGGGTTAGCAGTAGCATAGTTAATTTGCTTACCTTCCAAAATTTTAATTTGATCAACGATAGGTAAAGCACTAACCAAACGAGCTTGAATAACCGAGGGAATTTCGCCAAGTTGCAATGCCCTAACCCCATCTAAAATTAAATTGATTAATGCTAATTCTTGGTTATGAAGAAAACGCAATTTGTCGGCAATAGGCAGCCATACGATATTTGCCATAAAAATACCCCACATCGTAGCAATAAATGCCGAGGCAATATGATGGATTAATACATTGGGGTCGCTACCGGCAGCAGCCAATGTTGAGATTAATCCCATGACGGTCCCAATGATTCCCATAGTAGGGGAGTATCCTCCCATTTTTGTAAATAATCCGATATTTTCGTTGTGGCGGTCGTTCAAATTGCTAATTTCTAATTGTGCAATACTATCAAGTATTTCGGGGTCTGCACCATCGATGCAAATTTCTAAAAACTTTTTAAGGTGTGGATGGGAAACTTTGTGTAATTCATCTTCTAAGGACAAAATTCCTTCTTTTCGAGACTTAATTGCAAAAGTATAAATTTGGTTGATTATTTCCGATAGGTCATACTTTTTTGGGAAAAAGGCAATTTTTGTCAAAACAGGAAGTTTTATAAATTGTTCCCATGATGTGCCAGCTATTCCAGCAGCCAAGGTGCCACCGAATACAATGATCATTGCGGGCAACATAAATAATGCACTAATTTGACCACCTTCCCAAAGGAATGCTCCAAATATTGCTAATGTGCCTAAAATAATTCCTATCAAAGTTGCTGCTTTCATAATAGCAAATTAAGGAATTATTTTAAAAAATCGAACAATGAATTTTGTAAAATTCTTCCGCCTACTTGCAAGCTATATTG
>CALKJQ010000030.1 GCA_937995785.1 Candidatus Kapaibacterium sp. | reverse complement strand
TCGGATTCGGATGTTAGATCTGCTTTAGGCATATTTAGGTCTATTGACATCATATCGATAAAATCGACTTTTGCTCCAGATTCTTCGACTGCGACAAATTGGGGTTTTTCTTGTTGTTCGATAGGTATTTCCGTAATTTCGGAATTAGATTGGGCTTCTTTCTTTGCTTTCTTTTCGGCACTTCGGGCTAATTCTTCTTCCAAAAGTTTTTTTAGTTCTTCGTCAACCGATAGCGAACTCGGTTCTTTTTGGGTTTCAGTTTTTGGAACAGCAGTGTCAATTGTAGCAATATCTGCAGCTTCATCAAATTGATTCTCGGCAACTAATTGCTCGATATCAGTTTCTACTTGTTCAATATTTGGTTCAAGTTCAATATCTGGTTCTGATTCAATATCAACTGATTTTTCGTCGGGGGTTTGTGTGGGTTCCTCGGGATGTGCCTCTTGGTTTGGCAAAGAAGGCTCTTCGTCGAACGCACCCCAAATATCACCTTCTAAATTGGCAGCATCGATTATACCTTCGGAAACTTCAGGGATTTCCTCTGTTATCGTTTCGGTAGGTAATGGCTCTTGATATCTTGGATAATCCCCTGGATAAGGATCCGTCGGTTTTAAAATAAAACCTTCATATCCAGGTTCTGGCTGTTGGAAGCCACTTTCAATTTCTTCAGGTCGTATTTCATTAAAAATCTTCATCAATTCTCAGTTTAGAATTGCCACAAAACACCAATTTTCCCGTATAATCCGTATTCCCGATAAGCTTTCCACAAGAAATTATCGTTACCGGTTAAATTATTCATTTCAACTCTAATTGCTAAATTGTCAATCAATTGATATTCTAATTTTGCAAATAAATTAAAATACGAATTTAACTCATTTTTGTTATTCTTATCGGCATATCTCGAAGAATTATAAATAATTCCTATTTCTGTTGATAATTTTTCAAGAAATTTAATTCTGTAACTAATTGTTGAGTGCAACTTTGGCATATAGGGCACCGAATTACTTTGGTAATCCATCATTGCAATGTTGGTACCTAATAATAAATTAATCGAGTTGTTGTCGGCAAATTCCCAAAATCCTTCCACCGAAAGTTTGATAATATTGGCTGTTTCGAATAATAACTCAATTTCGTTTCGGCGAATACCTTCAATAATCGAATTGAAAACGGGGTAATTTTCGTAAAAGTTCAATGATGCCGAAATTGTTGCGGATTTCCTTACATCGGGAGCATAAGTTACAATCCCTTTGATTATCGCACTTGCACGAGGGAATATTATCGGAGAATTAAAATCGAAATAAGGATTTCGATGATAAAAATCTTTTGCAAATGTTTTGTCCAATCCTGTATAGAATTCTGCTCGAATACTAAAATCGAGATTTGGCAGGTAACTCAACCCCAAACGAAGAGTTGGCATTGATTGAATTTCTTCTTTGGAATTGGATGCAAACTGATGACCAATTTCGCCTTCTAATGTCATTCTTTCGTAATATAGTTCCCCTCGTCCTGTTATTTGGTGTATGCTCAAGGGTTTTCCACTCCAATTTCCAAAATTCAAATCGATGAGAGCACCCAATGAATAGTGGTCGAACATTTTGTTTGCTTTCAGAAATCCACTAATACGATTTTCGAAGAATTTAGAATCTTTATCGGATAATTGAAGAGTGGAAATCGAACCTCCCGTACTAAAAACGATACCTTCGAAATTTCCCTTACTTTCCAATGATAAATCCAAATCGACAGCCTCTCTCTTGTTGGCTGAATCTGTGCCATACAACTTATAGTTCTGCAAATTACCCGTCAATTTAGTTCTTGTTCTACTACCGCCAAAAATCCAAAAATAGTCAGGTGCAATGTAATCAGAATTTATATTTAAATTAAACTTTGTATATTCAGAATTTTTCAAATCCCCTTGGCTACCTTCCAATCCAACTTTCCCATAGAGTTCATAACCTTCCATATTGTATCGATAACCAGCAAAAATATCGAATGTGCTGAACAAACCAAAATCGGCTTGGACAAATGCATTTGGAATAACCGGAAAAGACAATGCTTTGGGAAGTTGTGGAGGTGGTATTAATAACGATGGTTGTTTTTCCAATGGATTTAAAGAGTCTAATTCCCCTGCCGACAACTTCGTTTGTGGCGACGGCATTTGTTTGGAGCCAGCTTTTACGTTCACCCGCTCCACTCCTTCTATCATCAATCTCATTAATTCTATCGGAGGTTGTTGCTGGGGAGCATTCTCTGTTTTTTGATTTTGAGAATAAACTGAATTCCAACTTAAAATAACTGCTATAACTATTGTTAAATACTTACTTTTCATCTTTAATTTCTCCAATTATCTCTCAAGTTTTTTAGTTAAATTCTTTAATCTTGTCCTTGCTGTTTTGGAATAATCGTCGTCGGGATTGATAGCAATTAACCCTTTATAGGTATCTATGGCTTTTGCAAAATCTTCTTTTTTCTCGTAAGTTTCGCCCAAAGATAACAAAGAAAGCGGAAACCAAACTTCAATTGTGGAGTATTTATCTTTCACAACATTGAATGCATTAATAGCATCGTCGTATTTCATCAATTTTAAATATAATTCGCCAACGCGATACTGCGACTCGGCGGCAAGTTCGGAATCTTCGGATAGTGAAGCAAGCACCTCGAATTCTTTGAGCGCCAAATCGGTTTTGCCTGTGTTGCGGTAATACATTCCAAGCCTATATCGAGCACTCAATCCATAGGGATTGGTTGGATATTTATCAGCTACCTCCCTATAAAAATCCAATGTTCTGAGCGTATCGCCAAAGGCAAGCGATATGTCGCCGCGTCGGTAAATTGATTGTGCGGCGAAATCGGTGTTTGGATAATTGTTTATAACAGATTGATAAATTGAATCAGCCTCCATCAAAAATGTTCTGTCCCGAAGTAATTGTGCGGCTTCTATCATTGCTCGTGGTGCATAATCACTTTTGGGATATTTTTTTGCCAATTGCTTTAAAGTGGCGATAGCATTATCAATTTCGTTTAAATTTTGGTAACTACGAGCCATCCAGAACATAGCCTCCGGATTGAATTCGCTATTGGGGTGCTTTTCCAAAAATTTTTGATATTCGGTGATAGCATCATTAAATTTTTGACCTGTGTAGAACATTTCTGCTTTTTTGAACGAAAATTCTTCGATTACGGGAGAGTTGGGATTGGATTGGATATATTGGTCGGCTAATGCAATAGCTTCTTCTGAACGTCCCAAAGCTACATAACAATATTGGGTGCTTTTTAATGCCTCGGGGGCGAGTGGGTCGCTTGGGAATAATTCCACTACTTTGCGATAAAATGATATTGCTTTTTCGTAGTTCCCTTGATTAAAATAGGTATCCCCTATTGAATAATAAGCCCGTGGGACTAAATTGCTTTGAGGATAGGCTTCGATAAGATAAGAATAATTATTTATTGCATCGGTATATTCTTTTTGACTAAACTTAATCCACCCCATTAAATAAACGGCGTGCGGTGCAAAAGAAGAACTGGGATATTTTCCAACAAAATCCAACAACGCCGACAACGCTCGCGAATACTGATTGTTGCGATACAATGCGTGACATAATTGATATGCAGCATATTGTCCTTCGTCGCTTTTGGGATTGAGTTTTGCCGCTTTATCGTAGTATTCCGATGCCTTGGTGTAATTTTTTTCTAAATAAAATCCATCTCCTAAACGAGCTAATGCTTCCACCGAAAACTTCGATTTAGGAAATTCAGTTGTTAATATTCCAAAATAATCTATTGATTTTTTAAAATTCTTGTCCCTGAAATAAGACCATCCTAAACCATACAATACCTCCTCTCGACGATAATTTGGGAATTGTTCTGTCAAATTTGTATATGTTTCTTGTGCATTTTTCAATAAATCGGAACGATAGTAACTTTCGGCTAACCAGAAAAGGGCTTCCGAGAGCTTTTCGCCTTTTGGTTTTTCTGCAATAAATTGGTTTAAATTTATTATTGCTTGTTTGTATCTATTCATTTGAATATAGCATATTGCTCTACGGTAAAGTATTTCGGAGCTAAAGATTTTTTTTTCGGGGAAAAACAAAATATTACTGTTCTGAACTATGGTAGATACCTTGTCGAATTCGAACAATGCGGCATCATAGTTTTTGAGCTGCACATAGGTGGCACCCAAAAGTAAATGTATTCTTGCCGATATCCTCCCCGAATTGGTTTCTTTTTCGGCACGGATCAGGTTCTTACGAGCTTCGTTGTAGTTCTCTGAATTATAATTAATTTGTGCTACTTCGAGCAGTGCCATTCCGATATAAGGATAATCGCTACGAGATGCAAGCGAGAGCAATTCTTTTTGAGCATCTTCTATTTTGCCTGATTTTGCAATGGCGATGGCGCGATAAAATTCGGCTAAACTAATGATTTTTTTATCGGCATTACCTTCCACTATTAATTGCTCGTAGTATGAAATTGCTTCAGCCCAACGACTTTTATTAAGATAGTTCCAAGCAATACCATAAAGAAAGTAGCTTCGCAATTTCGTATCGCTATAGGTTTCCAAAAAAGCAGTCATTTCGGCTATTGCTTGGTCGTAGTTGCCAACTATATTATAGGCTTCGCCTTTCAAATAGCTTATCTCGTCGATTGTGTAATTCAAGTAGGTTTGCTTCTCATACAATTTTCCGATTGAATCGTTTGCCTGAATATGACCATAAATAGAAGTTGCATTTTCCAAATCGAACAAAGCCCGCGATGCTCGACGGCTTAAAATATAGTTGTTTGCCGAACGAATTGCCGACGAAAGCACAGAATTTGAATATGGATATTGATTAATTATTATATTATAATTTGTTATTGCACTGTCATATTCCATATTTTTTTCGTAAACAAGTGCCATAGCAAAGTAGGAATCATCAACCAAATGGGATTTGGGCAATTTTGAAATCAATTGATTGAACGATGGTATTGATTCGTAATATCTCCCTTGCTGATAAATCGAAATACCCTGCCAAAAAAGTGCCTCGCTTTCCAATGTTGCAAAAAAGTTGCGGTCACTACGCATTCTTTTTTCGAAATCGATACGTTTTAGTGCTTTTTCGAAATATTTTTGAGCTTGTTCCCATTTTTGTTGTTCAACCAGAACCAATGCTATCTGCAAAAGGGCATTAGATTGCAAGGGCGAATTTGGATATTTCTCAACAAATTGCTCGAGAGTGCTTTTAGAAACTTCGTAATTCCCGCTAATAATATCGATTTTTGCCCTAAGTAACTCTGCTTTTCCATAGCTGGGATTGTTGGGGAATTTATCTATTAAATCGATAATTCTCAGTTCCGACTCCCTAATCAACTTATTATCGAACAACATCTGACTTTCGAAGTAAAGAGAAGATCCATATTCGTTGTCGTATTGCTGAACTTGAGCCGAAATTGGTGGTTTAACTGCTAATGCAAGTATTATTAGTATTAGCAATTTAGTTATTCTATTATTCCGAAAAATAAAATAATATAAACTTGGAAACATAATTTTCGATTTCCTTCTTTTGCTGCATTGTAAAATTACGAAATTTAGAAAACATAAACTACTATTTTTTAATAAATTAGTTAATTTTGAATTTTAGTAAATCGAAGAATTGATGAATCAGATATTAATCACCTCGGCATTACCTTATGCAAATGGGTATATTCACTTAGGACATCTGGCGGGAGCATACCTACCTGCAGATATTTACGCCCGTTATTTGCGATTATCGGGCAAGAAAGTTTTATACGTTTGTGGTTCGGACGAACACGGTGTTGCCATAACAATTTCTGCCGAGAAAGAAAATACAACTCCCGAAAAAATTATCGACAAATACCACTTTGCCAATTACGAGGCATTCCAAAAATTTGGAATGTCTTTTGATATCTATAGCCGCACTTCTATCGAGGAACACCACCAAATTGCTTTGGAATTTTTTGCTGATTTCCTCCGAAAAGGTCATTTGGTAGAAAAAGAGGAAGAACAATTTTTCGATCCCAAAGCAAATATGTTTTTGCCCGACCGTTATGTGGAGGGAATTTGTCCTAATTGTGGTTCCGACAAAGCTCGCGGAGACCAGTGCGACAGCTGCGGCGCATATTATAATCAAATTGAATTAAAAAATCCACGAAGTATTATCACGGGAGAAACACCCGAAGTTCGTAAAACTACGCATTGGTATTTTAAATTTCAGAATTTTCAGAAATTTCTCGAAAATTACATAGAAAGCCATTCCCAAGATTGGAAGGATAATGTTTTGCAACAAAGTAGGAGTTGGCTCAAACTTGGCTTAACCGAGCGGGCAATAACACGGGACCTTTTGTGGGGCGTCAAGTTGGAAAAAATTACTGACATTCCCAGGGAAAAAACTGCAGGCAAAGCCCTTTATGTTTGGTTCGATGCCGTTCTTGGCTATATTTCTGCTACCAAAGTGTGGGCACGCAACACGTTAAAAAACGAAGAAGAATACGCCAATTGGTGGAAAAACCCCGAAACCGATTATTATGCTTTTATTGGTAAAGATAATATTGTATTCCACACTTTGATATTCCCCGCAATGCTATATGCTCGCGAAGATGGTTATATTCTACCCAAAAATGTCCCCGCCAATGAATTTTTGAATTTAGAGGGGCAAAAATTCTCAAAGTCTCGTAATTGGAGCATAGATTTGCAGGACTTTTTGAATGATTTTCCCGAACCTCACTTTGTAGATGTATTACGTTATTCTTTGTTGATGAATTTACCCGAACAACGCGATGCCGATTTTACTTGGAAAGATTTCCAAACCAAAAATAATAGTGAATTAGCCGCCATATTTGGCAATTTTATAAACCGCACATCCCAATTTTTGTCCAAAAACTTTAATTCATCGATCCCCGAGATAGATTTAGAATTGTTGTTGGAATGGAAACAGGTAGTAAATTATTTAGACGATACTTATTCCGCTAATATCGACAATTCTTCTTGCGATGGATTTAGTGCAAAATTATTGAATAATAATGATTTACTCTTAATATATTCTATTTGGTATGGTATCGAAAAATCTAAATTTTACTTAAATAAATTTAGATTGAAAGAAGCCTTTTTCGAAATTATGAACATCGCAAGGGCTGCCAATAAATATTTTAACGACGAAGCCCCATGGAAATCTATCAAAGAAAACCCATTATTGGCAGCTAAAACTCTTAATTTTTGTATTCAAGTCGCCAATACCTTGTCGATAACACTTGCACCTGTGATTCCATTCGCTTGCGAAAAATTACAAGAATCTTTTGGCAGGAAACCAGAAACAGGTAGTTCTAACAATGCCGTGCCAGTGGAAAATTTATGGGATAAATCTAAATTTCCCACTATTGCAAGCGGAACAAAATTTGAATTAAAGCAAGTTCTTTTCCCAATAATCGAAGATAAAACAATCGAATTGCAGATTTCAAAATTAGGTATGCAGCCCGATAACAATTCCAATGTGGTAGATGTCTCAAATTTAATGTCGATAGATGATTTCCGCAAAATCGAATTAAGAACAGCAAAAGTAATCGAAGCTGAACGAGTGGCAAAAGCCGAAAAATTATTGAAACTGCAAATTCAAATTGGCGAAGAAAATAGACAATTGGTTGCTGGCATAGCCAAATATTATGATCCTTCTGAAATCATAGGAAAAACAATTGTTGTTGTTGCTAATTTACAGCCTGCGAAGTTGTTTGGAATTGAATCTCAAGGAATGTTGCTCGCTGCCAAAACTTCGGACGGAAGACTATCTTTAATAACAACAATGGAGCCGAATTTCCCATCGGGAGCGGAAATAAGTTAATTTATGGTATCAGATAAGTTTTCGTTTTCGATTGATGATTACAACTATTATTTGCCCCCCGAGCGAATCGCTCAATATCCATTGGAAAAACGCGATAATGCTAAGTTGTTGGTTTATGATGCACAAAATAATAAAATAGAGCATAAGTTTTTTTATCATTTACCCGAAATAATCGATTCTAATTATGTTTTAATTCGTAATAATACAAAAGTTTTCCCCGCACGTTTATTTCTAAGAAAGCCAACGGGTGGTAATGTGGAATTGCTTTTGGAAACCCCGTTAGACCATAAAGTTCCCGAAAAAGCTCTAAATTCGCGACCACCTCAAAAATGGCTCTGCATCATGCGGGGAAAAAACTTAAAACTTGGTTTGACACTCGAAGGTAAGTTTTCTGATAATATTAAGATAAGAGCCAAAATTATCGAAATTTACGAAAGCAAAAGAATTGTGGAATTAAATTGGGAACCATCACAACTTACACTTTCTGAATTACTCGAAGAAATTGGCAAAATTCCACTTCCCGAGTATATAAAGCGGCAGCAAAAAGCAGATGACAAGATTAAATATCAAACCCTCTTTGCAACGAAAGAAGGTTCTATCGCCGCACCAACTGCAGGACTTCATTTCACCGAGATGGTTAACGACGATTTAGTCCAAAATGGTGTGGAAATATTAGAACTAACTCTTCACGTAGGTTCGGGAACTTTTGTCCCATTAAAAACTGATAATGTTGATAATCACAAAATGCACTATGAACAATTCCAAATAGATATCCAATTTTTAGATAGGTTACGCGAATCCTTAAGAAATAAAAAAAAAATTATTGCTGTTGGCACAACAAGTGTAAGAACTTTAGAATCCTTATATTGGATTGGTTCCTCAGATTTTAGCTCTTTAGATAACATACAATTGAACCAATGGGTATGGCGAAACTCCAATCCAACTTTAACAGATCTTGATTCTATCGAAAAACTAATTGATATGATGAGAAAAAATAATTCCACCTCCTTGATTGGCGAGACGCAATTGATGATTGTGCCAGGTTACGAATTTAAGATGATAAACGGGATGATTACAAATTTCCATTTACCTAAAAGCACTTTGTTGCTGCTTGTTGGTGCATTTGTTGGTGGCGAACCTATGCAAGAAATTTACAAAGAGGCTCTCGAAAATAATTATCGATTTTTGAGCTATGGCGATGCGACTTTGTTGTTCAAATAAATTAATACCCAAATTCGAGAAGCACTTGGTAAATTTCTTGACGATAAATATTATTTGTTTCTCCATACCATTGATTGGAAGGAACAAAAATTATCGCTCCATAGGTAGATGAATTGGCGTAATTAAATTTGCTCGTTGCCAAAACAGTTTCCTCGTCGGGACGAAATTCATTATCAATGTCGTGGATTTCGACACTACAAGCAATTTTATAAAAATCCCCACTTATCGACGAAATATCCACCCCTAATATGCTTAAGGGTATTCTCGCTTTCACTACGTATCCATTTTCTGTTAAATTGGATACTGCTTTAATTTGTGAGGTGGAAATTTGTTGGATAGTTGTCAGGTTGTCGCTCGTGTATGCTTGCACGTAAGCGGGAATATCCTTAAAATCGCCGGGATATATCACAAAATTGTATAAAGCTCGGCTCATAGTGTCGTTCACTATAACTTTATTATTTTTTATAGTGTAGTGAACCACATCTCCAATATTCATCAAATCGAACCAGACGCTAATGTAATCTGAGTAGCAAGAATCACAAGTTTTTTTGACAATAATGTCGTCGGTTATTATAAATTGAAAGTAAATAAAATCTTCATCGTAAGCCGAAGTTATTTCGGCTTTGCAATCTTTATCGCCATTCCACCAGTATGCTCCGCGAGGAACAAAATCAACTTCATCCAGAATAACTTTATTTGAATATCCGTGATAAATTAACCTACCTCGGTGGTAACTTGGGATATTAAAATATTTATTTTCGTAGAGAACTTTATTTTTATCATTAGTTATTTTGGTATGTTCAGTTAAATGATAGTAATCAGTTGTTTTATCAACAGAAAGGTTGTCGATTTTTTCGGACGAGAACTCTTCTTTAAAAATCACAGCACCATTAAAAAGTCGATAACCGAATATTTTCCAAGCACCAGTTTTGATTTTTTGGGATACGAAGCAAGTGCCATCTTTGATGTTTGCACCAACTTCGAGAGGTAAGTCAATAAATTTGAATGGGAAGTCGCCCACATTTACCAAAAATCCATCAATGTCGGCATACATTCTTAGGTAAACATTTTGCTCTCTATCACCCGTAATCCTATATGTAAATGCCAAATCATTGTTTTTATCGCCCGAAAAATCTCCCACATCCCAACTCCAAATCACAATTCTTTGTGGATTACTAAAAGCTTTTCTCAAATCGTTTATCATATCGGAATTAAAGTAATCTTCGGCTCTTTTTAGAAATTCCGAATAGGATATTCCCGATTGTGAAAAAGATGTGTAGAATAAACTCAAGAAAACAAACAAGGTTATAAATGCGTTTTTTCTCATAGTTTTGAAGTTATTTGTTTAATCTCGTTGACGATACTATGAAAATCTTCGTCCATCCTCGCACCCAATTTTGATACAATCTTGGCTCCGCAGAGCGATGCTAAGTGTCCAGCAAAAGTAAGGTCGTTTTCCTGAATCAAACCATAAAGGAAAGCACCTGCAAACATATCGCCGGCACCAGTAGAATCTATAGGATTGGCTGCATAAGGCGGAATATTTATTATTTCGTCGCCGTATTTAATAATTGAGCCTTCAGACCCTTTGGTGATAACTGCTGCATTAATTCTATCGAAAATTGACTTTATAGCTTTGTCCATTTCGGTTTCTTTGGTAAAAGATTTTGCCTCGTTCTCGTTACAAAATATCAAATCTGCTTGGTCGAAAGCCGCTTCCACTTTGCTTCGAAAGTTTTCGGTAATAAAAACATCCGAAAAAGTAAATGCGATTTTAGTATTATGTTTCTTTGCAAGACTCATTGCATAATTAACGGCTTCGGTGCTGCTTTGCTGACTAAATTTATAGCCCTCGATGTAAATCCATTGTGAGCGTTTAATTAGTTCTTCGCTCACATTTTTTGGTGAAAACAGCGCAGTTGCTCCAAGATAAGTAAGCATTGTTCTTTCCGAATCTGGAGCAATAAACACATAACAAGTTCCCGTCGATTTTTCTGGAAGCAACTCTGCATCTAATATGATACCCAATTGAGAAAATTCAGAAGCATAGAAATTGCCAAATAAATCATCGCCTAAAACTGTGGAATATGCCGCCTTTCCGCCAAGTTGGGAAAAGGCGATTATGGAGTTGGCAGCACTGCCACCACTACAAATGTTATATTTATAATTTTTAAAATAATGTATAATTCGCGACCTTTCCTCATCGTCGATTAAATGCATTTCGCCTTTTAGCATTCCAAAATCCGACATTGTATCTTCCGAAATATTGTATTGCAGGTCGACTAAACCATTGCCCATTCCAAAAAGCTGTATGTCTTTATTCATATTTTGATACTTCAATTTTGAAAAATGTAAAATTAGCAATAAATTAATCAATATTATGCAATCTTATTATTACATCTTGAATTGTATTAAAAAAAATAATCATAAAAATTAAATATTGTTCATATTTTAACTATTTTTTTTATAGAATAAAATATTTTTGTAATTTTGTAAAAAATCAATTTATTTTTTATAAATAAACAAAGGGATAGATAATGAATAACGATATTCAAAGTACTGCTGAATTGATTTGCGAATTAACGCGATTATGCGTTTTGAAAGAAGAAAAATTTGCCGCAAGTTTTAATTTATCACCAACTGAACTTAAAATGCTAAAACTTTTCGATGGCACAAATGTCCGCCGAGTGAGCGATTTAGTTGCAGAACTTAAGTTGACGCCTGGACGGATAACCCATATTCTCACATCATTAGAGGATAAAAAGTTAGTATTGCGATTGCCCGACGAAAAAGATAAAAGAAACGTTATTGTGCGACTTCAAGCAAAAGCAGTGCTATTTATCGATAATTTACACAAAAATTACATCGACATACACCAAGAATTACTCGAAAATGTTGGCGACGAAGAACTTAAAGTAATCCAAAGCTCACTCAAAACATTAATTAAAGTTTTGGGAAATTGGACCGAACAACAACAATAATTTAGTATATAAATTATTTTAAAAATAATGATTGTTGAATTAAATATAAAGACAGACAATGCGAAAGATATCGTTAGCAATAGCAATAATAGCTTTGATTTCTATCATAATCATTGGTTCGCTTAGGCAAACCGAAAAACCTGCAAACAATAAATTGATTTTGAAAGAAAGCTATTCGCAAAAAGAGCAACCCCGAGTGGATCACTCAAAATTCGATATACTCAAACAACCATTTACCACTCCACAACAAGTAACAAAAGCTTGCGAAACTTGCCACAATCTAACATCTCATCAAGTTATGAACTCTAATCACTGGAATTGGGAACGAGTTGATTATATCAAAGGTCGGGGTATCACTTACATTGGTAAACGCAATGCTGTTAATAATTTTTGTTTAAGTGCATCGAGCAACGAAAAAGCATGTGCCAAGTGTCATATTGGGTATGGCATAGATAGCGACGGAAAAGGTTTTACCGATACCACAAATATTGACTGTATGGTTTGCCACGACCAAACCGAAACCTATACGAAAGCAGATAATATGGCAGGAAAGCCAAAAGAAGACATTAATTTTAATTTTGTAGCTCAAAATGTGGGCAAACCAAACAGATCAAATTGTGGGGTTTGCCACTTTTATGGCGGCGGTGGCAATAACGTAAAGCACGGAGATCTGGAAATGTCTATGTTCGAACCATCGAAATCCATAGATATACATATGGGTACCGATGGAATGAATATGACTTGTGTTGATTGCCATAAAACAAAGAACCACAACATTGCAGGCAAAGTTTACTCGTTATCGTCGATGAATATCAACCGCGCTTTTTGCGAAGATTGCCATACATCAACCCCTCACGAAAAAGAAATACTAAACGAACACACATTAAAAGTGGCATGCCAAACTTGCCATATTCCTGTTTATGCCAAAGCTAATTCAACAAAAATGTATTGGGATTGGAGCAAAGCTGGAAAATTGAAAGATGGTAAGCCCTATACTGAAGAAGATTCTCTGGGGAATCATAGTTATATGTCAATTAAAGGTCAATTTGTTTGGGCAAGAAACGTCAAACCAGATTATATTTGGTTCAATGGCACTTCAAGTCACTATATTTCGGGCGATAAAATTCGAGATGATAGCAAACCAATATTATTGAATCAGTTACACGGCAGTTACAACGATCCCGAATCGAAAATAGTTCCCGTTAAAATTCACACCGCTAAACAGCCTTACGACCCAATTAACAAAATTATAATTCAACCAAAATTGTATGCCGACAAACCAGGCGAAGGTGGATTTTGGCAAGATTTCGATTGGGTAAAAGCATCAGAAATAGGAATGAAAAATGTTGGATTGCCCTTTAGTGGTCAAGTTTCTTTTATCGAAACTATGATGTATTGGCCCGTAAATCATATGGTTTCGACCAAAGAGGAATCTGTGCAATGCAAAGAATGTCACACACGGACTAACTCGAGATTAGAAAAGCTAACAGACTTCTATATCCCCGGACGAGACCGCTCACAAATAGTTGATTATGCTGGATTTGGACTAATTATATTGACAATTCTTGGAGTTTTTATCCATAGCATAATTAGAATTTATTTTAAAAAACATCTTTAACGGAGTTAAAAATGGGACATAAAAAAGTATATATTTATAGAAGTTTCGAGCGATTCTGGCACTGGATGCAAATGATTTTGATATTTTTCCTCGGATTTACGGGATTCGAAATTCATGGCACCTATTCGTTTTTCGGATTCGAGGAAGCAGTGATATATCATAACATTGCTGCCTATATGTTGGTGAGCTTGGTAGTTTTGGCTATATTCTGGCATTTTGCAACTGGCGAATGGAAGCAATATATACCGACTAAAGAATTTATATCGGCTCAAATTAGATATTATATCGTGGGTATATTCCGAAACGAACCTCATCCTACTAAAAAAACTGCCCTAAGTAAACTGAATCCACTGCAAAAGTTGGCATACTTGGGTTTAAAACTATTAGTAATTCCAGTAATGGTTACTTCGGGATTATTGTATATGTTTTATAGATACCCAACCCAATACGGTGTGGAATCTATTAACATAGCAACTTTAAAATACATTGCTATCGTTCATACTGCGGGAGCATTATTGTTGGTTGCTTTTGTGATAGGACATATTTACCTAACGACAACAGGCGAGAAAGTATTGACAAATTTAAATGCAATGCTAACGGGTTACGAAGAAATCGAAACTGATGAAGAAGATAACGAAAATTTGAAAGAAAATAATTCTCAACAATTATCAAATCAATACGATTAAAGGAGATATGAAATGGAAGAAACTAAATATATGAACCCCTATTTGGCAGGAGTTTTATTGGGTATTTTGCTATTAGCAACAATTTTTATAACTGGACGTGGTCTCGGAGCCAGCGGTGCAATCAAAAGTGGCACAATAGCCGCAGTTCAAACAATCGCACCAAGCCACACCCAAAACACTAAGTTCTATCAGGAGTATGCCGAGGAACATTCAGGCAACCCACTAATGAACTGGTTGGTTTTCGAAGTTGTTGGCGTTTTGATTGGTGCTTTCCTATCTGGGTTGGCTTCTAATAGGCTAAACCTTATATTCGAAAAGGGACCACGAGCAACAACAAAAGTAAGGGTTACTGGAGCTATTATCGGAGGGATACTTTGGGGCATAGGTTCCCAACTTGGGCGAGGTTGCACAAGTGGTGCGGCTCTTTCGGGTATGGCGGTAATGTCCACAGGTGGAATAATCACTATGTTTGCAATCTTTGCAGGAGCGTATATGTTTGCGTATTTCTTCAGAAAAATGTGGATTTAACAAGGAGAAAAAGAAATGGGACCATTAGTACCCGATATAGTAAGCCCCAATTTAAATTATATAGTTGCCTTGATAATAGGTATCTTTTTTGGTGCTATTTTGGAACAAGCAGGATTTTCTACATCAAAGAAATTGGTTGGTTTGTTCTATGGATATGATTTTACAGTTCTTCGTGTATTTTTCACAGCAGGTTTAGTGGCAATGGTTGGAGTGATTGCTTTCAATCATTTCGGTATAATTGATATGAGTTTAGTATATGTAAATCCCACATTCCTTTGGTCGGCGATTATCGGAGGTTTGATAATGGGTTTGGGATTTGTTTTGGGAGGATTTTGTCCGGGGACGAGCGTGTGTGCGGCGGCAATTGGCAAAATCGATGCAATGATTTTTATTGTTGGTGCTTTCGTTGGGGTTTTAATTTTTGCCGAAGGTTATCCGCTATTCGAAGGTTTATTCAAATCAGCCAATTTAGGTAGTCCGCAAATATTCGAAACTTTGGGTATTTCGCAAGGAGTTTTTGCATTTGTTATGGTTGTGGTTGCATTATTTGCATTCTACGCTACAAATATAATCGAAAATAAAGTTAATAAAATCAACCAACCTGCGATAAAAACAACACCTTACTTTGCATCTGTTTTGGTTATTGGATTAATTATGGGAATTATGTCATTTGGTTTTTCGGATCGCAAATCTGATTTATTGAAATTGATAGGTGATGAAAAATACGTTGTTAACACCTTCGGTGAACACAGTTGCTCGGATGGGTCTATCTCTAATCGAATAATTTGCCCCGACGAATTTGCTTTGTGTTTAATCAAAATCGAAGAGTGCAATAGAATACAAATTTTCGATTTCCGTTCGGATGAGGACCGAAAAAAATTGCCACTCCCTAAATCTACACCAATGACTATAGATGATTTATTTTCAAAAGAACCTAATAAATTGTTAAAAATATTGCATAGAGAAAACATCTTTGTAGCAAATGATGAATTAACAGAGAAAAAAATGGCAATTTTGGCAATGAAACTTGGTTACAAACGCATAAAAATCCTCAAAGGTGGTATCGACGGTTTCCGTAAGGACATCCTTGAATATAAGCCATTGGAAAATCCCCAAACAATTGCAGAAAAAGATAGAAATCATTTTCGCTTATATGCCAAGAATGTTATACCCGATATTTTAATGAAATATAAACCGGCCGATAATTCTAAATCCGATAAGCCGAAAAGAGTATTAGGTGGCTGCTAAGCCACCTTTTTTTATACGAAAAAGAAGCAATTCAAATTAACACAAATTTATTCGTCCTAAACCAAATATAATCCACACAATTAAAATTATTTCTTGCTATTATTCGTTATAAATCATAAAATTGGAATTACAAATTGAGAAAGTATTTGGTATTTTTGCTTGTTGTAACGTTTCTGTCGTTAGGTATTCATTCTTGTTCATTATACCAAGCCGCACAAAACATTCAGAGATTAAAATTTAAGATTTCGGGAATTAACGATTTTCGGCTAATGGGAGTATCGCTCACTGGCAAAACTAAACTAACCGACCTAAGTTGGTCTGATGCACTGAAGTTAAAGGATTTATTAACTTTGAAATCGTTCCCTGTGCAATTTATTTTGGATTTGGATGCCTACAACCCAAACGATGGCAAATCTACCCCAATTAAATCGGATGCAACTATCACTGCAATGGATTGGCGACTGGTTATCGACGACGTACCAACTATCAGTGGCAGTATTAATTCGCCAATAGCCATTCCCGCCTCGGGACAATCCATCACCATTCCGCTTGCAATGGAATTGGATTTATATAAATTTTTCTCGGACAAAGGTTATGACAAATTAGTGGATTTGGCACTTGCTCTTGGTGGATTGAATAGCGACCTAACCCGTGTGAAACTCGACGTTAAGCCTTCGGTGAAAACTATATTAGGCAATGTTACCTATCCCAGTTGGATTACAGTTGTAAACAAAACTTATTCTAATTAACATAGGAGTAGATTCAATATAAAATGGAAATACTCTTTAGTATTCTTTTCCTATTTTTAGCATTTTTCTTTAGCTTTTTGGCTGGCGTAATTAGTTCGTTAACAAAAGAAGAGATTTTGACATTAAAACAAATCAATGAGAAAAAAGCCAAAATTATCGAAAATATCTATAACCATTACGACGAACATATTAACGAGTTTTTTCTGTTTGAGCTGATCTTTTCAGGTGTTTCACTTGCGTTTTTTTTGATTTTTTTAGACAGAAATTACGACAATATTTCCATAGATGTCTATTCCACCTTTATCGCAATTATCGTTTATTTCTTTGTTCACCACCTTATTTATTCCTACGGTGAACGAAAATCCAACAGATATGCATTTAAGTATGTTAGATTACTGTATTTTTTAAATTTGTTATCCCGTCCTTTGCTTATACTATTAAGCAAAATAACTCAAAGAGTGAAGGGAACAACAGAAAACGAAGAATCACTCAACGAAATCGCAGAAATGGTCGAATCCGCCCGATTCGAAGGCGCTTTGGACGACGACGAATACAGATTGCTAAAGAATATTATGAATTTTTCGGATGTTTTGGTGATTGATGTGATGACGCCACGAACTGTTATCTTTAGTTGTTCAGCAGATAGCACAGTTGCCGAGGTGGTTAACGACCCAGGTTTGCAAACATATTCGAGAGTACCAATTTGGGACGGCAACAATTTGGACGAAAAAGTAATTGGTTATGTGCTTAGCAAAGATGTGTTCAAAGCGGCATTGAACAACCAAACTGATATGAAATTGCGTTCAATTACTCGCGATATATATATCATCCCCGAAACGGCTTCTTTGAGTGTTGCTTTGGAAAAATTTCTTAAACGCAGACAGCACATTTTTGTCGTTGTTGATGAATATGGCGGTGTTAGCGGTTTAATTACTATGGAAGATGTGCTGGAAACAATTCTTGGTGTCGAAATTATGGACGAGGCAGACAAAGTGCAAGATTTAAGGAAACTTGCATCCGAAAAACGTGACCAGAGAATTGGTATTCAAAAAAATTAAGTTTACTTAATCAATTTTGGCTTTAAGTGGACCGCGAAGACCCCGATATTTAATTAATTTGGCTTCCACAAATCCTATAGGTATTTTGGCGGCAACCTTGACAGGCATCTTGCGTTCGTCATCTGTTAGCCAAATATAAATTGAACCATCGGCTTTAAACAATCCACCATCAACTATTAAAGGTTCTACGACAACACAGCGAAACTTGCCTGCATCAACTTCTGCGGTTTGTTTTCCGTGAATTTTAATTCCCAAATCATAGGTTTTTCCGTCAAAGAAATTTTTAAGATAAAAAATATGACCCTTTTTCATCGAGCCAAGGTCTAATGTACGTGCATAATAAAAAGCAGATAAAATATCTTGAATATATTCCGAAACCTCATAAATCGAATCCTGAAACAATGCTTTTCTATTTACTTGATCGAAAAATGCTTTAGAATCACGTTTATAGTTTCCTTCCCTGATTTTTTGTGTAAAATCCCAAGAAAACAACCCGCCAACATCCATAACAGTTGTATAAACATCACGAACTCTATAAAGCCAATCTAAACTTTCGAGCGAGCGAACTTCGAATTGGACGTTATAACATTCGCGACCATATCGATAAACCGGTTCTGCACCAATTTGCAAATAACCCGTACCTGCTATAATAAATTTGTAGCCAACATTGTATTCGAAACGTTCGCCGTAGCCAAATGCCTCGTTTTTTAAAAATCTGAAATTATGCTTCGCCACCTGCTCGTTGTTAATTTCCAATCGGGCAACATTTTGGGCAATAATCTGAACTATGAAACCAATTAGTAGTAACGTTATTGTTGAATAAAATACTTTATGTGAGTTTTTCATTATCTTTTATTAGTAAAAACGAACCACTGTTCATTTAATTGACACTTAGGTATCGTTTCCAAAATCCCTAATTCTGTAACCAACTCCTCGAATACTTTGAATGAGTTGTTTGTTTTTCTTATAATCAATTTTGGAACGCAATCTTTTGATATAAACATCGATAATATTGGAATCTGCATCAAAATTGTGTTTCCAAACATGCTGGGTTATAGTGCTTCTACTTAGAATTCTGTTTTTATTTCTCATAAAATATTCGAGCAAAGTATATTCTTTTGTTGTTAACTCAATTTCGCGTCCATCTCGCAGCGCAATGTGCGAAACGGTATCCAGAAGCAAATCACCACATTTTAATTTAGTTGTTTTATCGGGCAACGATCTTCGTAATATAGTGCGAAGTCGTGCCGAAAGTTCTTCGATAGCAAAAGGTTTGCCTAAGAAGTCGTCTGCACCTAAATCCAAACCTCTTACTCTATCCTCAACGTTATCTCTGCCACTGAGTAGAATAACGGGGGTCGATACTCCTGCCTCCCGTATTTCTCTAAGAACACTATAGCCGTCCCTCCCTGGAAGTATTACATCAAGGATGATCCCATCGAATAAGTTGTTGAGAATTATATCTACAGCATCGTTACCATTGTCGCATGTTTCGATAATAAATTTCTCTTGGGCTAATCCGTGCCTAATAAACGCCATTATTTTGGAATCATCTTCAATTACTAATACTCTCATAGAACCTCGTGTATTTTAATATTTATTTTCTTATGAATACTGGATAAATTTCTTTTGTTCCATTACTTATTTCGAACCAAATATAATACATTCCATTTGCAATTGGTTCGCTTTTGCTATTGTAGCCGTCCCATTTATCGCAATATATTGTGTTTCCTTGTCGCTGTTGGTTATCAACCAAAATTCTTACAATTCTATTTGCCTGATCAATAATTCTAATTGTTACAAAATCATCTTGTGGAATTGCATACACTATTTCTAATTCTCCGTAATTCGGACGGAATGGGTTTGGCGACACTGTGTTTATATACTTTGGCGAAGCATCTGACAGGACAGTATCGAACCGAAAACAACCATTCCCGCCACAAGCTCTCAATTGTATTCTCTCGGGCAAATTATAAGGTAAATTCCAAATAAAATTCATCGAATCCACCGGAACTGAACCTATCAAACCCAAGCTATCTCCTATTTTAGATGAAAAATAGAAATGTAAGGTATCTATCCCAATTGATTTTAGCATAAGTGTGTCCCAAGTGAATCGCCGAGTTGGGCAATTTGTGGGGCACGGTTCCAAATTAATCGGTAAGAGTGCGGGCTTGATATTCAATGCATATGTTTGCGATGTATCTGTGTAGAGATACTTATGAACCAATACCCTCGATAGCAAAGTGGATGTGGAGTCGTAAACTTTGCAATTAAACAAATCTAAGCAAGGTATTATTGCTTGAAGATTAAATGTATCAATTGTTGGGATTTTGGCTCCACCGAAATTTTGCCATAACGAATCGTTTATTGCAAATTCTATCGAGATTGAATCCACGCATTTTGTGAAACCCGAAATTATTATTTCGTCTAATATTCTATAGGATTTCTTTGTAAATTCATCTAAATTTAATCTCGGCATCTCGAACGATAAAATTGCAGTTGTATCTAAATTTTTGTTTGGATTTTTATTCCCCGAAACAATAAAGAAACCTTCTTTGCCGATAAGCCTCTCGTCAACTCGAAGATTATAAATCACATCGTCGTTGTTATTTATAACATTATTATCAATGATAATTGGTGGAGCAAGTAAAGGTTTCCTCTCTTTTGTTTCTTGGAATCGAATCTGAATGCTTTGCTCTGTCAATGTGAAGTTTGTCCACCTTAAACGAACAGTATCGCCATAGCAATACATTTCGGGTGGTTCTTGTTGTAGCTTCGGAGCAATCAAAGCAAAGGAATTGGGTATAACTGTGCCCAGAACGTAAGTGCTATCATTGGTTGTTATAATAATATCATTTTTGCTATCACCTTCCAAATCGGCAACTGCAACCGAAAAAATTGTTTGGTTTACGAAAGTATGAGTAAAAACTGTATCGAAAGGTCTTCCCAATCTGAACTGCTCGCTATTGTAATATCGAAGCCTAAGAACTCGAAGCGTTCCTCCATCAACCAAGAAAATTTCTTCTTTACCATCGGGATGTCCATCAAAATCATTAACACAAGCCACCCATCCATTAATTCGTTGAGTGCAAATTGTGTCGAATTGGTATAAAAATGTTCCTGGGGGTGAAGGTTTTTCGTAATCACCGTTGGATTTGTAGCGTAAAATCATTAGTTTGTTGGTGGGATAGGCAAATTCTCTTGTAGATTGGGTAACGACTAATTCCTTACCCTTATTATTGGGATAAAATTGTCCCCACTCATTCCACACCGGACCATCGACGTTTCCGATGGCTATGGACCAATAATGATTTTTACCGCCAATCATTGGAGGAGAAGAAGGGTCGTCGGGAAAAGTTATAGGATCGCCCTCTTTCGTAAAAAGATGAAGTTTAGAAACCCCATCGGAGCCTTCCAGACCGCTGTATTCCTCGGTTACAAGTAAAAAGGCGTTTTCGCCTGTTTGCTCGTCCTCCAAATCGACATAGTAGGGACGAACCAATGCTCTTTTTCCATCGGCAATATTGCGAAAATCTCGCGGAAAAATTGCTTCTTTAATTGTATTATCCGTAATATCGAACCCCAACAAATATGGTCGGTTCGACCGAGTTGCCAATGTTACGGGGTTGTTTATGTTTACCGAATCGTCTTTGCTTGGATAAGTGGGCAAAACCAGATTGATTTTATTATCTAAATTAGCTATCGAGGGTTGATATTTATTTACTTCTGGTCCAAGTGTTATTCTGTAATCCAAATCGTCGCCCACATCGGGCAATGGAAAACTGGAACTTAGCGAAGAAAGATTAAACTTAACCAATCCTCTCAAGAAAGGAGTAAAAGGTGGATTTTGGCTAATTAATTCAGGAGTATGGGTATTAACTGTAGCATAAATTTGCACTTCATTCCCGTAAAGTTTTCCTGCGAATGGTTTGATAGAAGCATAAATATTAGGTTTGTATGCCCTCATATCAATGGCAAGACGTCGAGCAATTAATATCGTATCGCGTTTAGCATCATAACCAAAAATGTAAGAATGGGCTATTGAGTCGTAACTTGTTTCCATACTTTCGGTTAGAAGCAAAACGGGAAGGTTACTACCTCTGATATCGGTCGATAGTGTATCCAAAAGGAAATTTAATGATTTCACTCCTCTCACAAATTCGGGAAATTCGTATACTTTGGCTAATTTCCCGGTGCCATTAATCAACACAATCCTATTGCCCATTACTGCAGCCATTTCGTTAGGAGAATACAAAAAGTTGCTGTTTAGCTTTGGGTTATTGATGATATTTCCTATTAATGGTTGCACCTCGCCAGAAATAAGTGGAGTTGACCATTTTATAACTAATGAATCAAAAGATTGGCTAATCGAAGGATATGGGTTTTGTTTGGTTGCCGAAACGTTTCCTTCGGTAAAAAGCCAATTTGATGGATTAGCTGGATAAATTTGAGAATATGATATATAATTATAGGATAATGATAATCCAAATAAAATCAAAATAGTAGAAAGTCTATATTTCAATGTATTTAACATCAATAATACGATATAATGAACTTTTAGTAATAATCTTTTAATATAAATTAATGATTTTTTCATTTTCATTTCATAATTCCTCTAAATTACAAAAAATAAATTAAATTACAGCCATATTTTAATAGAAAAAATTATACCAAAAAATCAAAAAACAACAATTAATATAAATACGTTATTTTTTAGATTAATGATTTGTTAGTAATTTTATAGTGGAATTAAAAGCAAAAAGGAAAATTCTATGAAAACAAAATTTTATTTCTATTATTTCTTTATCTTTTTATCAAGTGGAGTATTATTTTCATTTATCAATGCTCTTTCGCAAAAAAATGATAACATTTACAAGATTTTAGGGTGGGATGAACACTATTCTCAATCACCAAATATTCAGAATTGTTTCGAAGGTGTCCTTAAAGATTCCGAAAAAGCAGAAATCTTGAACTATATCAATTTTATTAGAAGTATTCATGGATTAAAACCAGTGCAATACGATTTGAATGGCGATATTTATGCACAAAAATCATCCTTGATAATGGCGGCAAATTCCGCTTTGTCGCATCAACCACCCGCCAGTTGGTCTTGTTATTCTAATGATGGCTATTATGGTGCAGATAACTCCAACTTGCATTTGAACCGAAGCACATCCAATACATTAAATCCAAAATCAATCGAATCGATTATCGGATGGATGATAGACGACAAATCGGGTAATGCACCCGACCGTTGCGGACACCGTCGCGCTATTATCAATCCGTTTTTAACGAGTATTGCTTTTGGACGTGTTGATGGCAAATCCAATGTTGATAATTATTATTGTTCAGGAATGTCGTTGTTGTATCTTGACAGAGTTAACGGAGGCATTCAAGACCGCCCCGTTGAATTTGTTGCTTATCCATTCCAGAACTATCCTATAGAATTGGTTAACAAATCTTGGTATCTATCCTTTTCGCCAATTTATGATATGAATAGTTGGGGCAGAAACAATAAAGTTGACTACTCGAACGCACAGGTTACAGTAACTGATGATAACGGAAACAAATTGAATGTGCATTCCTATGTTTATGACGCTGAAGGATGGGGTGCTATCCATAATAATTTCCGATGGTTGGTCGATGGGATGCAAAACGAAGTTCGCTATAATGTCAATATCAAAGGTATTGTGGTTAATGGTCAACCTAAAGAATATAACTATTGGTTTAAACTCACTACTAACGTAATGGGATTGAAACCCAACACTCCAATTCTTTCCTATCCCGCTGATGGTGCAACAAATATGCCTTTCAATCTTGCATTTTCTTGGAGTATTAGTGAATTTACTTACAAGTATCGATTTCAACTATCAAAAAATCCCGATATGAGTAAACCTATCAAAGACGAAGCATCAATATCGAATGGCTTTATCGTTAATGGGTTGGAACAACTCACCACTTACTATTGGAGAGTGAAAGCTATCAACGACGTTGGCGAAAGTGAGTGGACTCCAATTCGTTCGTTTACTACTGCTGCACCAAAACCCGACAAACCCGAACTTGTTTATCCGCCAAATGAATCAACTGAAATTTCAATTACTCCTACTTTAGTTTGGAGATTAATCCCAAGTGCAGAAGAATATCAAATTCAGGTGTCGTTGAAAAGCGACTTCTCGGGATTCAGTGTTATAGTCGATTCCTTTACTCCCGATACTACTTACACCGTACCTTTCGAAAAATTTGATCCTAAGACCACTTATTACTGGCGAGTAAGAAGTAAGGCAGGTGGTCAGAACAGCACTTGGTCGTCCACTTGGAAATTCCAAACCAAACAACCCGACCCCGTTCCCGATGTTGCTACTTTGAATGAACCGAAATTGAACGAAATTAACGTTAAATTGAACACTAAGTTCGTGTGGACGAAAGTTGACTATGCAACACAATATAGATTACAAATATCCAAAACAAGCCTATTCCCACAATCGGATATTGTTCTAAATAAGATTATCGACACAAATGAATATCAATTAATGGGCAACGAAATGTTACAACCTAAAACTAAATATTTCTGGAGAGTTCAATCATTAGGTGAATCAGGATTTAGTAATTGGTCTTCAACTTTTAGCTTTACAACCGAAGAAGGACAAAAAGTAACTAATTACCTAATTAATAACTTAGTTGAATTATTCCCAAATCCAACTGAAGAATTTTTAATATTGACCTTCAAATATCCCGAAGTTATTACTAATGTTAAAATTATTGATGTTTTTGGGAAAAATGTAATGGCATTAGATAATATAAATGGAGATTCTTTCAAAATAAGTTTAACAGGAATATCGAGTGGTTTATACTTTGTGAAAGTAACAACACCAAAAGGAATAATTATAGAAAAGTTCATCAAAAAATAAAAGGTTTCGATTTATAACTGCAAAAAACCTTTTTTAAAAGAGGTTGCCCCCCCCGTAGGGACAATCTCTTTTTTTTATCAGTATTTGACGATAGACTTAATTTAAAAATAATATTACATAACATCGTAATTGAACATAATGGAAAAAAAACAATGAATAATTTATTCAATAGAATAAATTATTTTTCTACTTTTTATAAATTTTGTCGGATATTTTGTAGGAAAAATAACCTAAGATTGTTCCGATTAATGCCATTGTAAATATGTATATATTTGCAAGAGGTATCAAAAGCAAAGGTAGATACTTTGCGAGCACTATCGAAAATTCTCCTCTTGGAATGAGTTGCAATCCCGAAATAAAAGACCGCCGTTTCGAAAGTCCGTACATTTTTCCACCAACAAACCCAGTAATGAATTTGCCTGCGATAGAATAAATAACAAGCAAAACAAGAAACCACGAAAAATCTTGAAATGAACTACTTTTAAGGTTAACCCCAAAATAGAAGAAAAAGAATGTTACAAAGAAATCTCTAATTGGAATTGTTATCTGAGCTATTTCGAACTTTTTGTTCGATTCGGCAATAATCAAACCAGCAACAAATGCACCCAGCGCTTCCGATAGGTGTAAATACTCGGTGAAACCTGCCAAAAAAATCACAAAACCCAATATCAATGCTATCATAATCTCGTCGTTCAAATATTTTTCAATTATCTTAATTAGGTATTTTCTCGATAAAAATGCCGCAACTATCCCTAATAAAATAACTAAAAGGATTTTACCAAAAATTACGGCTGTAACGACGAAGGAAATATCCTTGCCAATTGATATCGAAGCTGCAAATGCAAGGAGGATAGGCGCCACAATATCTTCGAAAACCGATATACCAAGCAAAAAATCGGTTTCGGGATTGGCTATCCTGTGATTATCAACAATAATTTTGATAATAATCGACGAGGACGACGCATATACAATACTTGCTATGCCGAATGATACAACAAAACTTTCGCCAATGGCTAATAATATCCCAAAGATTAGAAGAAAGTTTAAAATTAAATCAATTATACCAATCACCCAAATTTTTCGCGAAATCTCGATAACTTTTAATATGTTGAATTCCAAGCCAATAAAAAAGAATAGCACAACAATGCCCAACTTTGCAATAAAATCGAATTCCTCGTTAAAATCGATAAATTGCGATAATATGAAACCGGCAAATATATAAAAAAGCAGCTGTGGTAACTTTATCTTTTTGCCAATATAGCCAAAAAGGAAAATCGCCAACGCCCCCAATCCAACAATCAGTAATAGTGGGATTTCAGACATTGAAGCCGTACTTTTTGTTGAATATTTTTGTTTGCTCCCGGTTGCCGACAACCACTAGGGTATCCTTTTCCATAATTATTTCGTCGGGTAATGGGTTTATAATGCTATCTTTACCTCGGATGATAGCAATAATCGTAACTCCCGTTGTCTTACGGATTTCGGATTGGAGAATTGATTTATCAACAAGCGAACACTGCTTATCGATAGTAACCCACTCGATTGATAGCTTGCCCATTAACAATTCTTTTTGTTGCTCTTGTTCTGGTTTGAAATAAGACCCCAACAATACCGAGCCAAGTAATTGAGCCTCCTCTTCGTTCATCACAAAGTGGAATTGTGGATCGTTATCGGGATCGTCGAAATAAAATATCTCGCGTTTTCCCGAAAGATGCATTACTATTGCAATATCTTGTCCGTTGGTTAGGTTGAGAGTATATTTTTTGCCAATACCCGGCAAATCAGTTTCTCTAAAATTCATATAAACTCAAAAATTTTTTTGTAAAATTATAAAATTTTTGCAACATTTTAAAAATATGTTCGTATTATGAAAAAAAACTATAAATGTTTTTTGAGTTTTTTGAGTTTTTTTAAGTATTATGATGAATATCGAAAATATTAAATCGGGTTCGGAAATAAAGGACAAAATCCTCTTTACTTCGATTGAATTATTCCGCACTATGGGGATAAAATCGGTGAGCACCGATATGATTGCTTCAGAATGCGGAATAAGCAAAAAAACCCTTTACGAAGTGTTCAAAAGCAAAGAGGAATTGATTGAAGCAATCATACTATGGTCGTTGAACCAAATGGACTACTTTTGGCAAACGGTGATAGATAGAATAGAAAATGATGAAACAGCAGACTTCACCGAAGTTTTCCATCAATTAATGCAAAAGGTTAATATCTTAATAACAATAATTACCAAGCCCTTTTTAGTCGATTTAAAGCGATTTTATCCGTCATTGTGGTCCAATATTCGCGAATTCAGAAGGAACAAGATGGCTCAATATTTTGGAAGACTTTTCGAATTTGGTCAGCAAAGCGGTTACGTTCGCAAAGATATCGATGCTAAGCTTGCTTATTATATTCACGTTTACGTATTGGACAATATTCTCACTCCCGAAGTTATTTCGGAATTATCGATGAATACTAATGAGATATTGGACAATATTTTTAAAATCCTATTCACGGGATTATTAACCGAAAAAGGCATAGAGAATTCAAAATTATGTCATAAATTGAACCCTAATGAAGAGAAAAATGTTAAATAAATTATATATTTATATGTTCACAAAAAAGTTTTTAAAGCTAATGATATTAACGGCAATGATAATAATTGCTGCTAACAAGCTACAGTGCCGCGAATTAACCCTCGACTCAGCAATCTCTGTAGCACTATCCAACAATAATGATGTGAGGATTGCCCAGTTGGAATTAGACAGGGCAAATGCCGCAGTCAAAGAAGCATATGGCTATGCTATGCCAACGCTCGATTTTTCTACCCAATTTACTCACTTTATCGAAAAACCTCAAATGCCTTTTCCCGATTTCAATGCTTTGCTTAACAATGCAACTTACGGAGTATTGTTCAAGGAAAAGTTAGTGCCTCAAGACAACAGCAAAATGATGCCAATGGAAACCAAGTTGCAATCTTTTGCTTTGGCAAATAGCTACACTGCTACTTTGCAATTGCAACAAGTTTTATTTTCATCTACTGTATTCAAAGGCATTAGTTCTGCTGGAGTATATCAGCAATTAGCGCGCGAAGCATTAGTTTCCAAGATTAATACAACTATTTCCAATGTTAAAAAAGCCTTCTATGGCGCCTTGCTTTCGCAGGAAGTGCTGAAAATTACAAAGGAAAGCCTAAAAAATGCGGAGGACAACTTAGCGAGCGTTCGTGCTTTATACAAGCAAGGAATGGTTGCCGAATTCGATGCAATGCGTGCCGAAGTTCAGGTGGAAAACATACGCCCATTGGTTCTGCAAATGGAAAGCAATTTGGAAACCGTGCTTAACAACCTCAAAGTCGTATTAGGGATGCCCCAAGAAGAAAATATTCAATTAATTGGCGAAATTCAATTTGCCAAAAGCAATATCGCAGACGAAAGCGATGTGATAAAGCAAGCCCGCGAAAACAACCCCGATCTAAAAACACTTAAAGTAAAACGCGATTTCGACGAAGCATTAATTGATTTGGATATTTCGACGTTTTATCCCACCTTAGCAGGCTTCGGTAGTTATTCGTTAAGCGGAAGTAGCGATAAGTTCGACTTCCAGAATTATCGCCAAGCTGTTGTTGGGTTGTCGCTGTCTATTAATTTATTTAATGGCTGGCGAACAACGCAAAAGGTTGAGCAAGGGCAGATTAATGTGATGAAAACCGAAGAATCTATAGCACAGCTCGAAAACTTCATCTCCGCACAAGTAAAATCTAAATTGGTTGAATTAAAGAAAATCGAAAGCAATATACAAGCTCAGGATAGAAATGTTGAATTGGCAACAAAAACCTTCGAAATAGCTCAATTACGCTACAAAAATGGCACGGGCAATCAATTGGAAATCGAGAATGCCGAGATTGCACTACGCCAAGCCAAAACCAATAGATTGCAATCAGTTTATCAATATAACACAATCTTGTTTGATATCAATGCTTTAATAGGAAAAGTAGAGCAGAAATATCTTAGAATCAAAATAAATAAATAATTAATTAAAATTGAAAAATAATTGGAGTATATAAAATGTTTAAAAATTATCTCAAAGTATTAGTTATTTTTGCAGCATCTATTGCAATTGTGGGTTTGCAATCCTGCGAAAAGAAAGAAAAAGTTGTAGTAAAATCAATTGAGCAAATCCAAAAAGAGCAAGGCGTTCCCGTAAAAACAATGGATATCACAACGCAGGAATTAAAACTCGATTTAAAATTTCTATCAACATTAGAAGGGATTCGTCAGGCAACAGTAGCCTCGATGGTAGGCGACAAAATCGAGAAATTTCCTTTTAAAGTGGGGAGTGCTATTCGCGAGGGTCAAATCGTTTGTCAATTTCCAACCAACAATCCGGCTCTTCAATTCGAACAAGCAAAAGTTGGCTACGAGAATTTTTCGAAAACCTACGAAAGAATGAAAGCATTGTTGGCTGGAGGCGAAACCTCACAACAAAATTTCGACAACATCGAAACTCAATATTTGGTGGCAAAGCGCAATTATGAAGCACTAAAGCAAATGTTGTTTGTCGAAGCTCCTATCTCGGGTTTATTAGTCGAAAAATTTGCCGAAGAAGGCAACAAAGTAAAGGTTGGGGATAAAATCTTTACAATTGCCCAAATGGACAGGATGAGAGCTATTTTCTTTGTAAACGACGAAGAATTGCAATACATAAAAAGTGGATTAGCCGTAACAATTGAAAAAAATGATAAAGTTTATAATGGGAGAATAACAGAAGTAGCATTAGCACAAGACCAAATGAGAAAAGCATTTAAAATAATTGCAGAATTCCCGAATACGAACCGAGAATTGAAGGTTGGCATGACCGTGGATGTTAAGTTAGATTATTACAAAAATCCAAATGCAATAGTAATCCCTCGAAGTGCTGTTTCGGTTATTGCTGGTAAAAACTATGTGTATTTAGCAGATGGCGACAAGGCAACCGCAACAGAAGTTTCGGTTGGCAAAGCAATTGGCGAAAATGTCGAGATAATAAATGGATTGAAACCTGGCGACAAATTAATTTATCAAGGTGTTTCGCTTATAGCAAATGGTACCAAAATTTTAGTACAAAACTAAGGAGCAAACAATATGAGAATTGCCGAATTAGCGGTAAAACGCCCCGTAATGATGACTGTGATTGTTTTGGTATTTGCTATATTTGGATTTTTAGGCTTTCGTTCCCTCAGTTTGAACCTAATGCCCGATGTTAAAATTCCATTTGTAACAATTCAAACTATTTATCCTGGTGCTGGACCAAAAGAAATTGAAACACTCGTAACAAAAAAGATTGAGGACATAGTTGCCACTATCGAAGGTATCGAAACTATGGACTCTTACTCGCTCGATGGGGTTTCGATTGTAATCATAGAATTTAGCTTGAACAAAGATATCGATGTTGCAAACCAAGAAGTGAAAGATAAAGTTGACCAAATAATTAATTTTCTGCCAAGCGACGCCAAAAAGCCACTTATACAGAAGGTGGACTTTAGAGCAACACCAGTTGCCGACTTGGTTCTTAGTGGCGAATCCGACCCAAAGGAATTGTTTGATATAGCAGATAAAATTGTAAAAAATAGGATTTCGCAAATCAAAGGCGTTGCCAACGTTACTCTAACCGGTGGACGTGAACGAGAAATTCAGGTGCAATTGGACGACCGTGTTGTATTCGAAAATATGCTTTCTCTTCCTGCGATGATGGGAGCATTGGCGGCACAAAATATGGACTTACCCGGAGGTAGTTTCGATATTGGCGACCAAGAATTCTCCGTTCGCGTTAAAGGGCAATTCGATACCGTTGCTACTATTTCCGAAACACAGGTGGCAACCCCCTTTGGTATGAAAAAAATCCGTGAACTTGCCAATGTTGTTGATACCACTAAAAAAGTGAAGCAACGTGCAATTTATTTCGATACCGATTACAAGGTGAAATACGACAACGCAATCCGCATTGGTGTTATCAAAAGTCCCGATGGAAATGTAGTGGAAGTTGTTAAACTTCTTCAGGAATTACTTCCTGATTTGCAAAAATCCCTCCCACCGGGCACTGAACTGAAAATCGTGAACGAACAAGCCACTTTTGTCGAAAGCTCGGTGAATGATACCCTTAGTAATATTTACTTAGGTATAATTTTAACCGCAATTGTTCTATTTATTTTCTTGCACGATTGGCGTTCCACTTTGATAGCTGCAGTGATGATGCCAACTTCTGTTATTTCATCTTTTATGTTGTTCCAAGCGGTGGGATTGGACATCAACTTACTTTCATTGATGGGTATAAGTGTTACAATTGGAGTGCTGGTTGCCAATGCAGTAGTGATTATCGAAAATATTTTCCGTTACAAAGAATTGGGCTTAAAAACCTATGAAGCAACAATCAAAGGAACCAACGAAGTTTTTGTTGCTGTCTTGGCTTCCACCTTGACTAATATAGTTGTTTTTGTCCCACTTGCCAATCTCTCGAGTATCGTTGGTCAATTCCTGCGGAACCTTGCCCTTGCTGCGACATTTACCACTATTTTTAGTTTGCTATATTCCTTTATTCTCACTCCAATGCTTTCTAATTTATTAATATCTGACAAAAAGAAATCCAAGGGACGAATTGCCAAATTTATGGAAAATGTTGTGGATAATTTCTTTACTAATATCTACAAACAATTAATAGAATTATTGCTTAAAAACAAATTAATATCAATTTTAACTGTTGTTGCCACAATCGTTCTGTTTATCTTTGTTATGATGGTGTTCGGTCGCAAAGTTGCATTCGAATTCCAACCTGAATTCGACCAAGGCATAATTTCGTTAAAAGTAGAATTGCCAATTGGTTACAACTTGCAAGCAACTAACGAAATAATCAATACTATCGAAAGTAAATTAGAACCAATTCAAGAAATCAACAAAATTGTTTCGGATTTAGGAAAGTCCAGCAATATCGATATTGGGTCGAACTTAGCAACCTTAACCTTGTACTTGGATAACAAACAAGATAGGAGCAAAACACTGAACGAATTGGTTAAGGATATCTCCGAACGTCTATCCGACGTTAAAAATGCAAAAATTAACGTATTCAAAGGAGCTTCAAGCCAAGGCGCTGGCTCGCCAATAGAATTCTACATTTTAGGGCAAAACGAAAACACCGTGCAAAGACTTGCCGACGAAGTATTCAATAAATTGAAGGATACACCAGGACTTGCCAATTTCGAACAATCCACGAGATCAGGTAAACCCGAAATCACAATAATCCCAAATCGGGATAGATTAGCCGAAGTTGGAATTAATTTGAATGAATTAGCCCTTACCACTCGTTTGGCAGTAGAAGGAATGGCTCAAACCAAATTCAAGGTTCGCGGCGAAGAATACGATATCACAATAAAAATGAAGGAAAATGATATCGATGCACCTCAAAAAATCAAGGAATTACCAATTGTAACCCGTAGCGGTATTTTTAGAATGTCGGATTTAGCCGATATCAAATTCACTCCCGGACCTACAAAGGTTCTGCATCGCAATAAATTCCTTACCGTAAAGTTTACGGGCAACCCCGCACCTGGATTTGTTTTGGGCAATATTTCGGCAGATATCGAAAAGAAATTGCAAGAAGTCAAGTTCCCAACAGGATACTCGTATGCTTGGGGTGGTCAAACCAAGATATTTAAGCAAATGATGATGGATTTGGGATTTGCATTCGCTTTGGGCATCATTCTTACATATTTGTTGCTGGCGGCGATACTCGAAAGTTTTATTCAACCAATTTATATTATGTTTACGGTGCCATTAGGTTTGATTGGAGTAGTGCTGATTTCGGTAATTTCGAACACTCCACTGGGCATAAGTGGATTGATGGGGGTTATTTTGCTCACGGGAATTGTGGTGAACAATGCAATTTTGATATTGGATTTGGCAAACCAGCTAATTCGCGAGGAAGGCAAGCACATCAAAGAAGCATTAATTTATGCATCAAAAGTTAAATTAAAGCCAATTATAATGTCCAACGCAGCATTGGCTCTTGGTATGTTGCCATTGGCTTTGGGTATGGGCGATGCTGGTGTGGAAATCCGCACTCCCCTTGGAATTGTTACAATTGGCGGTATCATTGCATCCACAATACTAACCGTTTTTGTGATTCCGGCGCTTTATTATATTTTTGCAAGAGAGAAAAAACACAAGGTGGCAACCCAAGATGCCTAAAAATTCAATCTATTTGCTGCTTTTTGAACTATGGCAACTAAATGAATTTTAGGTGATATAGGGTTCAGAAACAATAAAACCTTCCTTTGGCATCCATAAATCTGAGGGAAGGTTTTTTGTTTTTAAATAAGACAAAAGTCTAAACGGGAATTTTCACTTCGATGGAAGTTGCGTCCTTCAATTGCTTTTTTTCAAACAAGTTGTGAATATTGTCGAGAATTGTTGTAGTAATTTTAGTCCCAACTTTTGCAACTGTAAAATTCTGTAAAGTAACTATATTCTGATTGATTATCATTCCGACTGCTAATTGCTGTGGCTGTAGAGATTTAACAACATAATTTTGGTCACCTTCTTGAACAATTTCGGGGGCGTTATCTTGTTTGGCTCTGTATTCATTCAATTCTTTCATTAATATCTCAAATTCAGGCATATAGTCATTATTTTTTACTTCTATATTCTCTCGAATAGGCAGAAATGCATCCACTTTATTTTCTTTAATTGCAAAACGGAAAACATTTATGAGATCTTCATTGAACCATTTGATATTTTCTAAAATATATTTTTGAGCTTTTTTCATTTTTTCAAAAGCCGATTCGTAACGATACTTAAAGGTTAGGTTACTGAATCGATTAATGAGGTCGCTATTTGGTAATTCGTAAAGCATATGAAAATAAATGTTAGAAAGTTGGAAGATTTGCGATTCAATGGATATTTTATCTACTTTTAGTTTCTTTGGAATTCCAGACCCATCGGCGTGCTCCCATATATGGTTGAATAAATTATACGGGGAGATTTTGTTTAATTTATCCAAAAAGTCTTCAAAATAGGCAATGTATTCTGTCCTATCTTTATCTTTCAGTAGGAATGGAATTTTATAGGCAAGTCTTGATGGGAAAGTGAGCATCATTAGCTCATAATATAAAGTGATTTTTAGTATTTCTTGTTTTATGGACCCTCCGAGTTTCATCTCTTCTATAAAATAATTAGCAATTCTAACCACACCCTCAAAATGGTTATAAAAATAATTACCTCGAAATACTTTCAAACCTAATATAATCTCATACATAGTATTAAAACTTGCATTGCTCGAAACTGCTATCTCTTGAGTCATTTTTTTATTTTGTTGCTCAAGTTTTTTTATTAATTGTTCATTTTGGATGAGTAATCGATAATGCTTTGCCGCCATATTAACAGCTTGAACTAAATCAATTTCCTTAATTGGTTTTATCAAGAACATAAACGCTTTTGCTTGGTTAACGTTCGGAATAAGTTTACTGGGTTCGCTTTCGGCTGTCATTAAAATTCGGACGGTATTTGGGTGAGAAGTAGATATTGAATTTAAAAAAACTGATCCATCCATTTCGGGCATTAAATGGTCCGACAAAATTACTTCGGGATTGTAATTCTTTTTTATTATTTCTAATGCTTCAATCGCTGAGCTTGCAGTTGTAACTTCGAAATGCTTTTCGAAATAACGTTTATACAACTTTAAAATCATCGTATCGTCATCTACTAATAATAATTTTGGCATTACTTTATATAAAATTAGTAAGAAACATTAAATTACTAATTTTGAATTAATAATTAATTAATTAAACAAAAAAATGTTTGTAAACTATCTTACTTTGAACGAAATATTCCGCGGTTTCCACATCCAGCGATGGAATGACAGAATCCGACCGATGGATTTAATTGAAATCGATAAGCATTCCCATAAAATGTTAATTGCATTCATCTTAGCTAAATACGAAGTGAACAATTATCAGATTAACTGGACAAAATTGATTTCATACGGAATATTCGAAATGCTTCGTCGAATAGCAATTTCGGATATAAAATCGCCAATTTATGCCGAGATTACCAAACGCCCCGAAGTATTTGATAAATTAAACGAATTTGTTTTGAACAAATATTCTTCGATTTTCGAAGAGCCCGAACTACTCGAGGAATTCAAAAGTTTTTTGTTCCAATCACACCGAGAAGATTCCATCGAATTGAAATTACTGAATGCTGCCCATATTTACGCATCAATTTGGGAGTTTAAAATAATCGAAAACGCCAATCCGGGCAATTACCAAATCGAAAAAATCCGTAAGGAATTGGACAATAGAATGAGTCCATATACCAACTTAATAGGAATTCAAAAATTATCTGAACCATTTCCAATTAAGCATTTTGTGGACTTGTTTGGTTATTTGCGATTTCAATATCGTTGGGCACAATTGCCACGCGTTCCAAAAACATCAGTTTTAGGACATTCGCTATTAGTTGCTATTATTTCGTATTTATTTGCTCGGCAAAATAACGCTTGCCCCAAGCGACTTTACAATGCTTTTTTTGGTGGTTTGTTCCACGATTTGCCCGAAGCCGTTACTCGCGATATAATCTCGCCTGTTAAAACTTCTTCGCCCGAATTGGATGAATTGATTAAAAATTTAGAACAAGAATTGGCAATTGCAGAAATTTATCCATTGTTAGAACCTGACTGGATTGAAGAAATCAAATATTTTACAATTGATGAATTTAAAAACAAAATTGTTACTGATGGAGAAATTGTAATTGTTGAAACGGTGGAAGGATTAAATTCGCTTTACAACGAAGATTCCTTCAACGCTTTCGACGGCTCATTAATCCGTGCGGCCGACCATCTTGCCGCTTTTTTGGAAGTTTGGAACTCGTGCAATGCGGGGATTAAAACCGACGAAATGAGTTCCGCTGCCCACAATATTCGCGAACGATATATGAACAAGAAATATGGGGATGTGGAATTCCGCAGAATATATGAGCATTTTAAAAACCCATGTTAATATAAAAATATTCTCTGAACAGTCCTATTTCTATAACAATTATTCAAATCAATTATAGTTTTAATATTATCTTATAATTGTTTTTTCCCTATCGGCACCGAGTGAAATTATATTTACTGGAACTCCCGTTTGCTGAGTGATGTAATCAATATATTTCCTTAGATTTATTGGTAAATCATCGAAATTCTTAACATTGCAATCAAAGGGTTGCCAACCATCGAGCGTATCGAAAACACATTCAACCTTTTCAAAAGATGGTAAATCGGCGGGGAAATTAGATGTAACAGCATTGTTTATTTTATAACCCTTGCAAACCTTAATTTGCTCAATTCCTGATAAAACATCTATTTTTGTTATGGCAATATGGGTAATTCCATTAATCATTGTTGAATAGGTAAGTTGAGGAAGATCTAACCAGCCACAACGTCGAGGGCGACCAGTTGTTGCGCCAAACTCTGCCCCCTGTTTGCGTAGTAGTTCCCCCGTTTCGTCCTCCAATTCGGTAGGGAAAGGTCCGTTCCCTACTCGAGTTGTGTATGCTTTAACCACACCAATAACTTTGTTGATAGCGGTAGGCGGTATACCCAAACCCGTGCAAGCACCTCCAACAGTTGGATTGGAACTTGTTACAAAAGGATAGGTCCCGTGGTCCACATCAAGCATTGCTCCTTGTGCCCCTTCGGCTAATATGTTTTTCCCTTCTTTAATAGCATTATTTAGTAAGTATGTTGTATCTTTTATGAATGGATCGATCAACTTATCGAATTCTAAATATTTATCAATTATTTCTTCGATGTTCAACTCGTCGTAATCGTAGAGTTTTCGTAATACTTGATTGTTTGCTTCAATATTTTGACGAAGTTTTTGTTCAAATCCACTATGGTCTAATAAATCAACAATACGAATACCAACGCGAGAAAACTTATCGATATAAGAAGGTCCTATCCCGCGTCCTGTTGTGCCAATTGCTTTTTGCGATTTGCTTTCCGATATCTGGTCGATTAACTTGTGGTAGGGCATAATTAAATGCGCTTTATGGCTGATAAAAAGTCGGTTGCGAACTTGGATACCTTCGTTTTCGAGCATCTGGATTTCTTCCATCAACGCAACGGGATCGATTACAACTCCATTACCGATTACACAAATTGAATGCGGGTGCAATATGCCCGATGGGATTAAATGCAATACATATTTTTTTTCATTCAAAACTATTGTGTGTCCTGCATTGGCTCCGCCTTGATAGCGGGCTATTATATCGTAATCCTCGCTTAATAAATCTACAATTTTACCTTTTCCTTCGTCGCCCCATTGGGTGCCCAAAATTACGCTTACTGGCATTATAAATTATCCAAAAAAATACAAAAATAAGAAAGATTAAATTAGTAAACTAAAAATAGTTATCAACATTTTAGTAATTAAATTGAACCCCAAAATTCCAACGGAATGGCAATCCAACATAAACCTGAGCAGTATTTGCTGTATGGTCGGCTCCGTCGCGTGCATCGGTAATAAATTTAGCATTCAGAATATTCAAACCCGAAGCAAAAACTCTGATGTCCACAGGTAAATTTATTGGCAAAGTGGAATAAATTTTAGCATTTAGCATACCATAGGAAGGTATCTGCCATGGTTGTTTTCTGTCGTTGGGATTGTTACGAAACTCAGGATTGAAATCTGCATAATAATTTGTGAAATAATTATATGTTAATATTATAGAGGTCTTTTTTATTGGATAGAAATAAACCGATAATGATGCAGTTGTTTGGGCGGCATCGCTCACTTTTATGTCCTTAATATATAGGTTTTTAGTAAATGTAATTGGATTACCATTCGCATCCACAACGTTCTCGGGCGAATATGTTGCAAAAACATCGTTTGCCCAACGCCAATCTCCAACAGACAACATACCATTAATCCTAAACCATTTATTCAACCTATAATTAAAATCTAACTCTACGCCCTTGTGGTCGGCTCCCAATCCGGGCAAATTATAATTGAAATATGTCCGAGAACCGTCTGAATTGGTGATGTAGGAAGAAGTGTACCAAGCGCGGTCTCGCCATTGTGTCCAATATGCATTAAGATTAATTCTCAAATCGCGAGTATTATAGCCAACTCCTAATTCAATGGCGTTTACTTTTTCGGTCAATACGTTATCGTAAACAGAGTTGTCGTTATAAAACACATTTTGATATAGTGGCGGACGGATATAATGACCTAAATTTCCAAAAACGTTGAAGTATTCGTTAATGTTATAATTTGCTCCCATTTTTATCGTGTAGCCCAAGAAATTTTGCCAATTAGTTTCGCGTCCATTTGGCATTGCTTCCGTTCTAAAATAATCAACTCGCTTATAACCCGTATTTGATAGCGACAAATTAACGTAGGATGTTACTTTTTCGAATTTGTATTCACCTTGGGCAAACGCTCCTATCCACGATACCAACCCATCATAATTATAGTTGATTTTATCGCCTAATCTTTTCATCCAACTTGCGGTATCTGTGCGTGTTTTGTCGGAAGTGTCGAAATAATAATCAGCTCCAAGCAAATTACGAACTTCTTGCCAATGCTGCCCCTGATAATAGCGCAAATCCAAACCAGTGTGTAAACTAAATCGATCCATTGGCTTTGTTTCCAAAGTCCCCAAATATCCATACCAATAGTGTTGATTTACTGAATTCCTTAGTATTGCTTTAGCCTTGTGTTGTGTTTTGGAATAGCGAGGATCGATTGATTGATCGCTTGTGTTAAAATCATAAATTTGTTGGAAATCCATTTGCCCGTTGTCTTCGCGTGATTTGTTGTAGATCTGTGGTATTTGTCCGACTGTGCCCGAACCTCCTCCAATGCCGCGAGAGAAATAAAACACTGATGCCAAACTTGTTTGTGGCGCCATTTTCCAATTCCAATTTAAATTTCCTTGCGGTTTATGATAATAATTTTCTGCCGCCATCAAAATTCCTTCCTGTCGGAAATTCTGAACTTTTTCATCATAATATTGTTGAATTGGATATTGAGGGTTGATTTTTATTACTCCCCAATTAGGATTATAGTCGTAGCCAAATTCGGTATAAAAGTTAATGACGGAATCCACTACTCCTGATGAGCGAGCTAATTCCTTATCAAAGTTCGCAATTGGTTGACGAAAACTGCGTTGACCGTGTTCTTGGGGTGCGCCTGTAAAATAAAAATCGAATGAATGGTTTTCGTTCAAGTCGTAGCTTAAAGCCAGATAATAAGCCCAAGCATCGGTCCATACATTTTTCACAACTCCGTCGCCTGTTTTTCGAACTGCTGTTACAGTGGCAGCAAAATCACCTATTTTTCCAGTGTTCCCAATAATTGTTGACTTAAGAAAATTACCTATACCAAATTCTTGCTTGAACGATACACCTGGTTTCTGATTAGCGGCATCGGTAACGATATTCATAGTTCCACCAACAGATGGGTTTGCCATCCGGCTTGCACCAAGTCCCCTTTGAACTTGCAACGAAGATGTTGCATCTGCCAAACCATCCCAATTAGACCAATAAACCCATCCATTTTCCATATCATTTACGGGAACTCCATTTATCATCACCGAAACATTGCGTTGATTAAATCCACGAATATTAATTCGGCTGTCGCCCGCGCCACCTCCTTGTTCGGTTGCGTAAACTCCGGGTGTATTATTCAAAAGCATAGGTAAATCACGGCTTGCCAATTCTTCGACTATTTGCTGCTTGGATATGTCTGAAAAAGCAACGGGTGTCTCCCGGTATTGGGCTCGGCTTGCAACAACTTGAATAGCTTGACTTTCCAACGCTCCAATTTCCAATTCGAAATTCAATATTAGTTTATCGTTAGATTTTAAATTCACTTTCCTTTCGGTTGGTTTATAACCTATATAGGTTACTTTTAGCGTGTAGCTTCCTGCTTTTAATTCCGAAATTGTGTATTCGCCTTTAGCATTTGTTCGTGCGCCATACTTAGTTCCTACAACGAATACATTTGCTCCTATCAATGGTTCTTCGGAATCGATAGAAACTACTTTGCCCGATATTGTTGCTTGTGACCAAGCGGGTATGGTTGCAAATACACTGATTATTAATATGTAAAGCAATTTTTTCATTTATTTTCCCATTAATAAAATAAATTTTACAAAATTAGCAATTAAAATTATAAAATTAAGAAGGGATAAAATTATATAACAGGATGTAATTTGAATATAAATAATCTTGCTACTGGTTCCTGCGAGATCTTAAAAAATTCATAAATATCTTTATTGGAGTGTCGCTATCTATGTGAGAAGTAATTAAAGTTGTCGTGGGATCTACTGGAGTCGAACCAGCGACCTCTTCCGTGTCAAGGAAGCGCTCTAGACCAAACTGAGCTAAGACCCCAAGATTGTGTTCTTTCGAATTACAAAATTAACACATTATTAGTAATTTGCAATATTACAATTTTTAATTCATTAATATTTCAAATAAATAATATCTTAATTCACTAACAATGGAATTACTAAAAGTTTCCAATATTAATAAATCCTACAAAAGTCGTACCGATGAAATCACCCAAGTTTTGGTAGATTTGGATTTGTTAGTATATCAAAAAGATTTTATTTCCATACAAGGTGTTTCGGGTTCGGGCAAAAGCACGCTATTACACATCCTTGGTGGATTAGATAAGCCCGATAATGGCACCGTAACTATTTTTAACGGCATCCAAACAAATTTATATAGTCAATCAGATAAATTCCTCTCTAAATTGAGAAACACTTTTTTTGGTTTTATTTTTCAATTCCACCATCTACTTCCCGAATTTACTTCTATCGAAAACGTCGCTATGCCCGCCTTAATTGCCGGATTAGATAAAAAGGACGCATATTTCAAAGCAGAACATTTGTTGGAAAAAGTGGGAATGATAGATAAGGCAAATAAGAAGCCTTCAACATTATCCGGAGGTGAGCAGCAAAGAATTGCTATTGCAAGGGCTTTGATAAATAATCCCAAAATTGTTCTTGCCGACGAACCAACGGGCAATTTAGATGCAGTTAATTCCGCTCTATTCTTAGATTTGATTTTGAGTTTAATCGTTGAATTTGATACAACATTCGTTATAGCCACTCATAGTGTGGAAATTGCCCAAATGGCCACTCGAAAGTTTTTATTGAAGAATGGCAAATTAGAGGTCATCTCATAGGTCGCCATATTTAGGCTTTATCGTGATATCCTCGACCATCAAATCGTTATATTCAGACATTTTTATAATTTCTCGAATTATATTTGCAACATTTTCGGGTGAAATCATTAAATGGTTTTTCTCCTTTCTAATACGCTCATCCCATATTTCTGTGTTGGTTGCACCCAGAAATAAATTTACTATTTTTAAATTATGTTTTCTAACTTCTTCCCGAAGTGATTTGGTCAAGCCTATGATTGAATTTTTTGAAGCACTGTAAATTGAGGCGTTTTCAAATGTCTTTTGGGTGGCAATCGATGAAATGTTTATAATTAATCCTTTTTTTTGTTCAATCATCTTTGAAACTACTTTTTTTAATAATATAGTAGGGGCAATCGTGTTGACAAAATACTCGGATTTGATAATATCATAACCGAATTCATCGAATGGTGCAAAATGGGCAATTCCCGAATTATTTATAAATACATCAATATTATTATCGATATTATCAACAATAATATTTATTCTCTCCACATATTCGCTCCAGCTTTCGTTTACATTAATGTCGAAGTCCAATTCAAGTATCTCAGCGTTGTTTTTGGAAATATTGAGAGGGAAATTTTGCAGAAATCTAATTTTATTTCGAGTTATTCCGATAAAATGATTATCATTACCGAGTAATTTAAATATTTCGTAACCAATTCCACGAGATATGCCGGTTAAAAAAAAAGTTTTCATACTTGTAATAAATTATTTTTTATTAAATTACAAAAAAAAATTTGGAGAAAATCAAATGAGCGAACAAAGTGAAGTAGCAAGTGCAAAAACAATTGCCGACGAAGTTGTTCAATTAGTAAGTTTCAACATTGGCGAAGAAGAATTTGGTGTAGATATCCTTAGGGTGCAAGAAATTAATAGGATGGTGGAAATTACACGCGTACCCAATTCTCCCGACTACGTGGAGGGAGTGATTAATCTAAGAGGCAAAGTAATTCCAATAATTTATATGCGGAAACGAATTGGGATGCCTTCCAAACCCCTCGACAAAGATACTCGCATTATTGTTGTGGAAATCGACAAAAGAGTGATTGGTTTTATCGTCGATAGCGTAAACGAAGTTCTTCGCATTAATAAATCAATAACTGAACCACCACCAACAATGGTTTCAGGAATAGATTCTGATTTCATCACCTCGATTGCCAAATTGGAGGATAGATTGCTTATCTTACTAGATTTAGAAAAAATATTAACTAAATCTGAAGTGGATGAGTTAAAGAAAATTGGCAATAACTAAGATATAATCATAGTAAATTATCGATACCCACTCGTATATTATCATTTATTAGTATTTTTTTTTCGTGTTTAGCCAACATTAAAACATTAAGATTTATTAACAACGATTTATGAATATTTGGCAATATGAACGCAATTCATAGATAAAACTTACTTTCTTCATTACCATCAACTTTCCAAAAAAGTTAATTCTGTATTAATTTGTAGTAAAAAAAATTACATAAAACTTGCTTTTTAATATTTTTTTTTGTAATTTCACGCCTTGGGAAAGATATAAATCAAAAATTATTATTCAGTGAATTTTTTTGTTCTCTTTAAATAACATTTTTATTAACAAACACAGGACTTGTTATGGCAAGTAACTCTACCAAATTACTGCGAACCAACAAATTGTTCGCAAAAGCTATTGTTCCCGTGTTGGTAGTCCTATTTACAATTTTGTTAAGTGGACTACAACTGCTAGCGCAAAGTGGCACTTTCGTTTCGGGTAAAATTACCGACGCAGAAAGTGGAAAAGCATTAACTGGTGCATCTGTTTCCGTACCCGAACTTCGTATAGGTGCTGTTACAGACAAAGATGGGAATTTCAAATTCCGTGCCCCTGCTGGCAAACACACAGTTGAAGTAAAATACTTGGGCTATCAAACAGTAACACGCTCGGTAACTCTCAAAGAAGGCGAAACAACAACTATCAACATCAAGCTCTCCCAAGGTTCTATTAGAACAAACGAAATAGTTGTAGTGGGACTTTCGGGCGAGGTGGACAAAAACAAACTTGGCAACACAATCGCATCTGTTGGCAACGAAGCAATCAATAATGTTGTTTCTTCTTCGGCTATCGATGCATTAAGCGGTCGAGTTCTTGGTGCAAACGTTACAAGAAGTTCGGGACAGCCCGGCGCCGGCACCTACGTTACCTTGCGTGGTCGTAAAACAATGGAAGGTTCGTCCGAACCTCTTTATATCGTTGATGGTGTTGTTATCGACAATACTTTTATCTACGACCCCAGCGGAACTCAACAATTTTCGAACCGCGTAACTGATATTAACCCCGAAGATATCGAAGATATGCAAATTTTGAAAGGTGCAGCTGCTGCAGCTTTGTATGGTGCTAAAGCGGGTAACGGTGTTGTTATTATCACTACAAAGCGCGGTAAATTCACCAGTAGCGATAAGCCAGCTCGAATTTCGTTTAAATCTTCTTTGCAAATCGACAACAAATCAGGCAAAATTGATTTGCAGAAAGAATTTGGTCAAGCAACTCCTTACCAACCCTACAAACCTGGTTCAACTAATTCTTGGTCAACCAAGAAATTACCTGACGGCACTCCAGTGTTCGACCACCAAGAAGAACCTTTTAGAACTGCTATGTCCACAGAAAACTCATTGTCCATTAGTGGCGGTGTGCCTCAGTTCGACTATCTAATTAATGGTACCTATGCAAATAACCAAGGTTATGTGGAAGGTTCAAAACTCGAAAGAACAAGCGTCCGTGCCAATGTTGGTATTTCTTTATTGCCTGGCGTAACCGTCCAAACTAACAATAACTATATCTACACAAATAATGATTTACCTCAAGATGGTTCTAACACATCTGGTATTCTGCTTGGTGCATTAAGAACCCCACCCGAATTTGATAATACGATATATTTGGAGGCAGATGGAGTAACTCAAAGAAGATTTGCTTCATACGACAACCCTATTTGGACACAAAAATTTAATAAATTCAATCAAAAAATTAATCGTTTCTTGCATAGCACTGAGTTCAAATATATGCCATTGGATTGGTTAACATTTAATTTGCGATATGGTTTGGACTGGTATTCCTACAACTACATAGAACGCCATGCAGTTGGTTCGGCAACCTCGCCAAGCCGTATGGGAGGAATTTATAAAACTCGTATCGAGAACCGACAACAAAATTTAGACTTTACTTTCAACTTAAATCAATCAATACTTGATGGTGATTTAGAGTTCAATTTGGTTGGTGGTTCGCAATCAATTTGGTACGACCGTTCATCAGTTGGAGCAAGTGCAACCCAAACATTAGCATTTTTCGACGAAATTGCAGCTGGCTCGACCAAAGATGCAACGAGTTCGATGACTCAAACAGAAATCCAAGGTCTATTTGGACAACTTACAACATCATATTTAGATAAATATACCATTACATTTGGTATTCGTCGAGATGGAAGTTCCACATTTGGCGAATCCCAAAAGTTCCACACCTATCCAAAGGCAAGTTTATCTTATGTTCTCAGTAAAGAACCTTTCTTCGAAGGCTTGAAAGGCATATTTAGCAATTTCCGTATTCGTGCCGCATGGGGACAAGCAGGCTCGCCCGACTTACCTTATGCTTACGCAACAAACAATGTTTACATTACCAATGGTAACTTCGATCCTTGGGTCGAATCATCGGATTCGAAACGTGGCGGCTTCAATGGTATTCGCTCGAGCGCTGTTGCGGGTGCAAAAGACATTAATCCCGAAACATCTACTGAAACAGAATTCGGCTTCGATATAGGTTTACTCGAAGATGCTGTATCATTAGAATTTTCGTATTTCCGCTCAGATGTTGAAGACCTAATAATGTCCTTGCCCGCTCCTGCTTCAACTGGTTTTACAAATATGCTCAAAAATGGTGGTGCAATGTGGAACAAAGGTTTCGAAATTGGTTTAACTGCCCGTCCATTCAGTACTTCCGACTTTAGTTGGGTAACAAGATTAAATTACACAGCTACAACCAACGAAGTAACTCGTTTAGATGCAGATTTCTACACTCTTACCGGCGGTTTTGTTGGTATATTGAATTCTGCTGTAAAAGGAATGCCTTTGGGTACATTCCAAACCGCAGGATGGTTGCGATATGATGACGCCAAAGCAAAAGATCCCGCAAATGCTGGCTCCAAATGGGCTGTGTCGGATGCAGAAAGAGCATACTACAAACAATTAACAGGCCGAGATTACCAAAATGGAGATGTACGTGTTTCCTACTGGGATCCCGATGCAAAAGAAGTTGTTAACGATGATTATGGTATGAACTATGCTGGCGCACCCGTCCAAGATCCAGATTTGATTTTCAAGTACGACCCAAATCCTGATTTTATGATCTCTTGGAGCAATGATTTCACTATATTCAAAGACTTTACTGTATCCTTCCTATGGGATATGGTGTGGGGATTTGATGTGTGGAACGGAACCAAAGGAGCATTGTATAATTTCGGAACACACGGCGATACTCGCGACCGATTAGATCCATGGAACGACGAAAATGGTCATCCTGTTTACGATTTCAACCCAGTGATTGATGGTGAGGCAGAAACTCCCACAATACCAAACAAGGTTATGAAATACCGTTTATATTACAATGGATTTAATATTAACGAACCTCATATCGAAGATGGTTCATTCATTAAATTACGCGAAATTCGTTTGGATTATCGATGGCGAGGTTTGGAGGATTGGAATATCAGCCAAATTACTTTCTCGTTTGCAGCACGCAACTTACTAACAATTACTAATTACAAAGGCTACGACCCCGAAGTGAACACCTTCTCGTTAGCCGAAGGTCGTGGAGTGGATTACTTTACTTTACCACAAGTAACTTCGTTGCGTTTTGGTATTTCAATTAACTATTAATAAGGAGGATTAAAGATGGAAAAATATATCAATAAAATTTCGAAAATATTTGCTGCGTTTGCTGTGTTAGCATTATTGCTTTCAAGTTGCTCAATAGATGATAGCGTTAATGTCGATCCAAACGCAATTGCCGAAACAAAAGTAAAATCTTTGGACGGAGTTTACTCCTTATTTGTTGCATTGCAAGTTAATGTTGCAGACACCTACACAAGGGATCGTTCAAGGTTGGCTTCAATTTGGTCGTGGCAAATGTGCGCACCTCCCGGTATTGCACGTCCTCAACCTGTTGCTTGGAACTCCTACAACATCACAACCGACGGACCTACCGACGATTATTGGATTATAACTTATCGTGGTGTTAAAATTGCAAACGATATAATAACCTTTACGCCCGAAGTTTTCACCGGTGTTAACGAAAAGTTAGGGAACACTATCCTTGGTATCACAAAAGTTTACAAAGCAATACTTTTGGGCGAGGCAGCTGCTTCGTTCGGTAGCATTCCAGTTGAAATCAAGGGTGCAGAAGCCCCCGATTTTGTCGACCAAAATGCTGCTTATGCTTATGTCCAAAAATTATTGGACGAAGCCATTGCCGATTTAAATAAAGGAACTGCTGCGTTAACACGCGATTTGAACCACAAGGGCGATGCTGCTAAATGGATAGCCGTTGCTAATTCAGTAAAAGCTCGCTACTATTTGCATATTGGTGATTATAATAATGCTCTCGCCTCCGCTAATAAAGGCATAGCAGATGCTGCTGGTTCAATTTATGGCATTTTCTCGGCTAATGCGGGAGAAAAAGCTAATTGGGGTATGTGGGTATTGAACGAACAAGAACCAATTCGTCCCGACAAATACTTCTTGGATATGTTCGATGCAAAAGATAAACGATTAGCAGAATACTTCAATCCAAATGCTGATGGCGAATTTATTGGCTTTGCTTCTCGTCCATTGGCTAATGCATACACCAAACCAATTTTGGATAAAGAAAAGAACTTCCAAACCACGGTTAGAATGAAAAAATACTCGACTTATGCCGAAAAATTCCCAATTATCCGCTACGAAGAAAACGTACTAATCAAAGCAGAATGTTTGGCTCGCACTGGTACTTTGAACGATGCTGCCACTCAGATAAATATTATTCGTGCTAAAGCAGGATTAGCTGATTTTACGCCCGCAAACAAAGACGAAGCAATTAAAGAAGCCTTAACCCAAAAATTCTTAGAATTATATCTGGAAGGTCAATCTTGGCACGACCAAAGAAGGACGGGGACATTGCCCGAATACAAAGCCGGCGCTAATGCTCGTTTCCTCTATGGTCAAAGCGAAAAAGTTGCAAGCACCAAAGTTCCTTTGGACAAAGATGATTTATGCAAATATTTGTTGAATAAAAAATATGGCGGATTAGTAGATTAAACTGCTGCCTAACTTAAACAAAAACCTGCTTTTCGGATAGAAAGGCAGGTTTTTTTTATCGCCTTGCGCAATTATGATAAAAAGAAAAAAAGAAGAAACCAGTTCGATCTCAATAAAATTGATCTTCCTGATCGTCATTATATAGGTATTCATCGTTGATAACATCTTCGTATTCGGGCCACAAATCTTCGATACTTTCGATGAGAACTTCGTCATCTTCTATTTCGAGTATATTATCTAAAACTTGTTGAGGGCAACCGGCGCGCATTGCGTAATCAAAAAGTTCTTCCTTTGTTGCCGGAAAAGGTGCATCTTCTAAGAATGAAGCTAATTCTGGTGTCCAAAACATAATTTCCTCCAATTACTTTTTTAATTTGCAAAATTAGATATTTATTATTTGATTTTTGTTAGTATTCTACATTTTTTTGATATTTACGGAACAATCGCAAATTTATTTATTTTGTATTTAAATTCTTCATCCTGTCCACTCTTTCCTTCAATTTTATATAAATACTTTCCAATTGGTAATTTATTGCCATTTTCATCTTTCAAATCCCATTTAATAGCCCCAGTTACATTGTTGTCGCTTAATTTTTTGAGGATTTTCCCTTCTAAATTCATTACAGTTATCTCGAATAACTTGGGCAAATTGCCAAAACCAACAAATTCATCATTGCTTAAACTTACCGGATTTGGAAAAGCAAACACATTATTAATATCGTCCATAACTAATGTGAACGAAAGAGTGTTGCCCGCACCATTAGTTAATTGCTTTTTATTTCTTGATTTTATATTTTTGCAGGTTATTGAATAGATTTCGCCCGTCGAGTTACTATTTTTTATTTCGTCATCCAACAGAAGAAGCACTTTGGTTGGATTTTCCTTGTCGAGCATTGAACTTACCACCTTTCCTTTTGGCTTAAGTTCGTAGTTGCCAATTTGGGTGCTGCTTTCCTCGTCCAGAGCTTCGGAAAACTCAATTATCAAATTATTTAAATCTCTAACTTCAAGCGACTTTAAATAAATTTCTTCTTTTATTTCGGGTGTTCCAATTTCGAAATAAATAGAAGAGGGTTCAGAAGGATTATTCCAATAATCCCGAAAAGATTTGCTTAATATTTCGTGCTCTCCAAGACTTAAATCCTTCGGTAGTGTAAGTATGTATGAAGTATCGGAATTAGCAATTATCGACAACGGATTTGTTGAAGAGTTCCCCGATAAATGCTTTATGGTAAATATTTCGATATTATTTAAAGAAGGTTTAACTTTACCATTGAAACTAACAATTAGCGTTTTATTATCTATTGGCGATACTTTTATTGGGAAAATTGGTGCATTGGCATAGATAGCAAGTAACTCGGAATAATTGCTTTCGTCAATACCGTTAGTAGTATCCACTGCTGTAACGATAAAATAGTGATATTTTTGTGGTTCCAAATCGATAATAACTAAAGAATCCACTTCTGTTTTTGATATTTGCTTTAAAACTATTTCTCCTTTGTCGTTTTCAACTACTTTATACACACGATAATAGTGGACATTTGGCATTTTTGTCCATTTCATTACTGCGATTTGATTGGTAAGAGTGTAGGAGTCGGTGAATTGCGGAGCCGAAACAACTTTGGAAAAGGGTGCAATTTCAAAAAATTTAGTGGAATCGAAAGTTGCTATCCCAACTTCGTTCACCCCATTTTTATCAAAGTCCCACACAATGGCTGAGTTTGTGAATGAATAAGGGTAATGCCAATATGCTTGCCATTTTTCTTTATTTTTCTTCATAATGTATGTATTCGGTAATGTGGAGACTATTAATTCATCTTGTCCATCTTTGTCGATATCTGCTCCCAAAATTCCATTTCTGAAACCAACCCTGATTCGAGGGTCGATACCGGCGCGAACCCCCATTATATTTTCGATATTCTCGATTGTGTATTTATTATCCCCGCGAGTTTTGATTGATCGTATATTCCAAATTGGATTGATGCTACTGGTTTCGCCAAATAAATTTTGAGTACCATAAGTAGCAATTATTATTTCGTTTGTATTGTCCGCATTTTTTAATAATGTTACAATCGGGTTTGAATAACCATAGTTGGTGGAATCGATAAATTCCAAGTAGAATTGTTTTGTAGATTTGTCGTATTCGTAGATAAAAATATTACCATAATAGTTCGAATGAATTAATTCGGGTTTGCCGTCGCCATCGACATCAGCAACAACCGAACTCTTAGTTAATCCTTTGTTTTTGAGATTCTGTGGCAATTTAGTAATTGAAAGAACATTAAACCGGTTCTGTATTTTATCGAATTTTAAGGCAAAGTAAGAACTATCATTATAGGCTATCACCTCGTCCAATCCATCTCCGTCTAAATCGAACAAAGACTCGCCCCATTCAACCAAAGAAAAATTACTTTTGTAAATCTCTTTGCCAAATGGGGATAGACCTATCGAAACCGCCTCGGTTATTTGTGTTTTTCCATTGTAGGTCATTAGAACATCTTTTAAAACGTTGCCGTTAGTATTTCCGAAAGCTACCGGTATCCAATCTTTCAAAGTATCCAATAAATAGAATCGATTATTTTTGTATTCATAAATTTTTGCATTTTCTATTACAAAGTTGGATAAGTCGTTCAACACAACCTGCTCAGTACCTTTTTGGTAAAAATCCACAACATTGTTGTTCAGATAGCTTCGTGGTAATTTGTATTCTTTTTGAACCACGTTTTGAGTTGGGAATATTTGGTAATCAAAATTGAATTCAAGTGGGAAAGAAACTTCGCTCTCGTTATTCGGATTAATTGCCAGTGGTTTTAATATGCCCTTTAATAAATATTTTCCAGGTATAATCAAATCGTCGATTACTATTAAATGGTTTTTATCTTTATTTTCCAAATCAACTTTTTTAAAAACTTTGTTCGGATAATCTTGGTGATAGTATTCAATAGCAAAACTCGTTTCGATATTGGTTCGAGCCGAAATCAATACTACTCTTTTTCCATTTTTAATTGCAGTTGTAGCAGATTTGTAAAGCAGTTTTATAGAATCCATCCCGTCTATCAACCTAACAGACCTCTGTCGCCTTAGTATTTGCCCATTGTTCAATTCTAACTTAATCGATATATCTATATCATTTTTGAACTTAGTTAAATCAACTTTTATCTTTTCGTTTTTCAATTGTTTATAGATTGTGTTGGTTATAGGTATAAAATTTTGAGTATTCAACTCGGCAACTTGTAATTGAACACTTTTGAATAAAGGAGTAACTGCGTTTATGTTTAGTTCTAAACTATCGTTATTTATAAAAACATAATGATTAGGGATATTGTTGATTTCAATATTACTCAATCCTTTGTAATTCAGCAAATTAGCAACATCTAAAATACCCGAACCCGATTTGAACAACCATCCGTTGGCAGATAATTTATTTGAAGTTGCTTCGAGATGAGAGCGAACTTCGGTATTTGTTGGTTTGGAATTGTTTTCTAAATATATTGCAATTGCCGCCGAAACGTAAGGTGCCGAAAATGATGTTCCAAAAGACAAACCATAACCACCGCCACTTTCGCAAGTAACCACCTCTTCCCCTGGAGCCAAAATCGATAAATTAGAACTCCAATTACTAAAACTCGACCTTTTCCCATTTTTGTTAACAGAGCCTACGGAGATAACTTCCTTAAAATCCGAGGGGTAATGCGGTATTGCTTTGTCGTCGTTGCCCGAGGAAGCTACCAATATGCATCCCATAGAGATTGCAAAATTAACAGCATCTTCCATTAATCTGGAGTTAAAATAATCGCCAAAACTCATATTAATAATATGCACTCCTCGAATAGCTGCATAAATAATTGCATTGGCAATATCATCGGTTTCGCCATTGCCAGTGATATCGAATGCTCGGACATTCAATATTTTCGAACGATTTGCCAATCCCACCATTCCAATTTTATTGTTTCCTTCGGCAGCAATTATCGAAGCCACATTGGTGCCGTGCCCAGCTTCGTCGTCGGGAATGGGGTCAGGTGTTCGCCAATCCCCAAATTGAACGAAATCCAAATCCACAAAATCATAGCCAATAACATCGTCGGGGTATCCGTTGCCGTCGTCGTCCAATCCGTTAAGGTCGCCGCTAATTCCATTCCTAATTTCGCGATAATCCCAGGGCTCAAATTTGCCATTTCCGTTCAAATCCTCTTTGGGATTGATTATAAATTGATTTTGCAAATCGGGGTGATTATAATCAATTCCGCTATCCACAATTCCAATTTTTATTCCTTTTCCTGTTTGGGTTTGCATTGTTTTGCGGGCATTTATAAGGTCTAATTGCCATTGATATTCAAACAAGCTGTCGTTGTATTTTAATTGGTTCAGCTTGTATGTGTGATTTGGTTCGATGTAGTCTATGTCTTGGTTTTGTGATAAATCTCGCTTTAAGTCGGCATTATTTGTTACCAATTTATAGTATAAATCGGGATTAAAGTCTATCTTATTTTGAATGTGGTTATTTAGTTTTTTTTTATCAATATAAAAAACAGGAGTTGGTGCCAAATTATTGGATTGAAGGTAGTTTTTTGCGGCTTTCTCGTTCTTAAATTTGATAATATACGATTCAGACCAAACATTGTAAGCAAGAATAGTAATGGTGATTATAATTGATAATATGTGTTTTTGCATTGATTTCAATAAATAAAATATAAAAACAAAGAACTTAAAAAAATATTGCAAAAAATATCGTATTTTTGTTTTAATAAAAATAATGGCACAAATTTTGGGAAAAAAAGCAAACAATAAAACAATCATTAACGAGGAATTGATGATAAATAATAGCGACTACACTATCATCGGCATAGATGGTGGTGGCACTCATACGCGTGGCGTTCTTTTCCAAAAAGGTAAGATAGTAGCTCAATCCGAAGCTGGCACTTCCCGAATTCATACCGTGGGTGTTGGCGAAAGTTGCGATAGGACATTAAATATTATTATAGATTTGTGCAAACAAGCCGAAATTGAAACCTCCGAAGTAGATGCAATTGTTGTCGGGTTAGCAGGGGTTTGGTTGGAAGAAGAAAAACTCCGAGCAGCCAATCTTCTCCGCACATTAGCAAGATCGAATAGAATTGTAATTAACGATTTGGCTGTTTTGAGTGATGCCGAAATAGCTTTCGAAGGAGCATTAGGCGATGATGATGGAATAATAGTCATAGTTGGGACTGGTTCAATTGGTTTAGGTAGAATTGGTAAAAACCACTTTTTCAGATGTGGGGGTTGGGGTATTGAATTGGACGACGAAGGAAGTGGTGCATGGATTGGTAAAGAAGCCTTAACTGCAATTGTAAGGCAGTTAGACGGCAGAGGACCAAACACAAAAATGACAGAAAAATTCGCTCAAAAAGTAAAATCTATTGATTTAAAAAATCCGAGGACAATAGTCAAAGCCTATGCAGATGGTTCATTCGTCTATTCAGAGCTCTCTCCAATAGTTATGGAATTAGCCGAGAACAAGGATGAAATAGCATTGGATATTATCGATCGTGCGGCAACTCACCTAACAGAATTACCTCTCACTTTAGCCAAGAATTTTAAAACAAAGAAAATTAAAGTTGCCTTAATGGGCGGTATTATTCATAATAACACGCTGTTATCCCAAAAAATATTCAACATATTGAACAAAGACAAACGATTCGAAATCACCATCTCGGAAGACGATGTTGCTACATGGGGTGCAATCTCCCTTGGTTTAAAAATGGTTGAGGAAGCCAAGGAATTATAAAAAAAACAATTTTATTTATAAGCCGGATATCCGGTGATATCTTCTCCTAAGATGAGTGTATGGATATCGTGAGTTCCTTCGTAAGTTTTAACGGATTCTAAATTTGCGGAATGCCTCATAACGCAATATTCATTTAGTATTCCATTAGCTCCGTGGATTTCGCGTGCCATTCTTGCCGATTGCAAAGCAATATCTACGTTATTCCTTTTAGCTAACGAAACTTGTTGTGGAGAAGCGACGTGCTGGTCCATAAGCTGACCTAATCTATAAGCAATCAATTGACCTTTGGTAATTTCATTCAAAATCCAAACTAATTTATCCTGAATTAATTGAAACTGTGCTATTGGTTTATCGAATTGAATTCTGCTTTTGGCATAATTCAAAGCCGAATCGTAAACTGCAGCAGCCGCTCCCAAAGCTCCCCAAGCAATACCATATCTTGCGCGAGTTAAACAAGACAAGGGTCCCTTAAGTCCATTTACGTTCAATCTATTATCTTCGGGAACCTCAACATCCTGAAATATCAATTCTGATGTAACTGATGCTCTAAGCGAGTGCTTTCCCTTCATTTCGGGTGCCGTGAATCCTTTCATACCTTTTTCGACGATAAAACCAGTAATTACTCCGTCGAGTTTAGCCCAAACTACGGCTATGTCGGCAAGCGAGCCATTTGTAATCCACATTTTTGCACCATTCAACAAGTAACCACCATCGATTATGCGAGCATTGGTAACCATGCCTCCGGGATTAGAGCCGAAATCGGGTTCTGTTAATCCAAAGCAACCTATTGCAGTGCCATCTGCCAACTTGGGCAGCCATTTTTTCTTTTGTTCTATCGAACCATATTCATTAATGGGAAACATTACAAGTGAATTCTGCACTGAAGCAAACGAACGCACGCCCGAATCGCCACGCTCGAGTTCTTGCATAGCAATTCCATATATAGTGTAGGATGCACCAACTCCACCATACTCTTGGGGCGTGGTAATCCCGAACAAACCAATTTGTGCCATTTTTGGAATTAAATCCATTGGAAAAGTCCCTTTGGCATAATGTTCCTCTATTATTGGTAATACTTCATTACTAACGAATTCACGAACAGTTTTTTGTATTAATTTTTCTTCTTCATCGAACAAATCAAAAACATTATAGTAATCAGGGAATTGGAAACTCATAAACCACCAAAAAAAATTATTAAAAATATTATGTTATTGACGAAAAAATAGTTAATTTTGTGAAAGCAAGATGGGGCACAAGCCCTTTTTTTTGTAAGATAACGGATTTTGAGTATGGCAAGATTAAGAAGAAAACCAGAAATCAACAAACAAACAATCGTTGAAGCCTTTGCAGAAATGGCTAAATACAAGGGTATCGACCGCGATTTGCTACAAGGTATCCTAGAAGATACGCTTTCGCTTTTGGTTCGTAAAAAGTATGGCAACGAAGCCAATTTTGATATTATCGTAAATATGGAAAAAGGTGATATCGAAATTTACTTAATGAAAACAATCGTTGAAGTTGTGGAAGACCCAATATTAGAAATAAGTTTGGACGAAGCAATGAAAATAAGCGATGAACCCTGCGAAATTGGAGAAGAGTTTGTTATTGAAATTTCTTTGGATAGCATTGGCGAGAGCTTTGGGCGAAGATTGATCAATTTAGCAACCCAATCTCTAACCCAGAGAATTAAAGAAATTGAAAAGAATAATATATATAACGAATACGCCAATAAAATTGGTGAAGTTATCGTCGGAGAAATTTACCAAATTCGACGAAACGATTTGCTTATTATGCACAATAAGGTGGAAATGCATATGCCTCGCGAGGAGCAAATTCCCACCGAAAGTATGAAGTATAAAAAAAATCAGAATATAAAATCCGTTATCAAAGCTGTTAAAAAGAATGGACCTGCGGGATTACCCGAAATTATTTTGTCGCGCGCCAACGAAAAGTTTTTAGAACGATTGTTCGAAATTGAAATTCCTGAGATTTATGATGGTCTTATCCAAATCAAAGCAATAGCCAGAGATCCCGGGCGACGTTCCAAAGTTGCCGTCCAATCCTTTGATGATCGCGTCGATCCAGTTGGAGCCTGCGTTGGAATGAAGGGCGTTCGTATTCATTCAATCGTTCGTGAGCTCAACAACGAAAACATCGATTTAATTGAATATTCCGACGATCCACAGACCTTTATCCAAAGAGCACTATTACCAGCACAAGCTAAAGAAATTCAACTTTTCGAAGATACTCGCTCCGCCAACGTAATCGTTACCGAAGATCAGGTGCCTTTAGCAATTGGAACTAATGGTCAGAATATACGCTTGGCATCACAATTAACAGGTTATAATCTAACCTTGATTAAAGAAGCATCAGAAGACATCGATATTGCAGAATTCAACGAAGAGATCGGCGAAGAATTAATTAACAAACTTATTGAGAAAGACATTAAAACAGCACGCGATTTCTTAGAAGCCGATCCCGAATACCTACTTACTATCGAAGGCATCGACAATAACTTCATTCTGGAAATTAGAAGAATTATTTTAACTGAATTCGAAGAAGAAGAAAACCCCGAATATATTGAAAAATTAAATAGTTTAACAAACTAAAACAAGAAATATGGCAGCTAATCCAAACCTGAAATTATTTAAAATTGCTTCCGAAATCAACATTGGGCGGGAAGCAATTGTCGAATTTCTGCAACATAAAGGATTTGATATCCAAAATAAAGCTACAGCCATTCTCACCGAAGAAATGGTAGAATTAGTTTATGAGAAATTCAAACGAGAAAAAATTGCTGCCGAAAAGCAAAGAGAAAAACTCGAAAAGCACCACATTCTCCGTAATGTCCACGGTGCAGACACAAAAGACGAAAAAGTTAACGAAGATGATGCCTCGATAAAAGCAGAACCCGAAGTTGCCGTCAAACAAACTCAAGAAGTTCAAACTCAAACAAATACCCCCGCAAAAGTCGAGCTAAAAATCATTGATAAAATTGATTTGGAAAAAGACAAAAAACCAGAACCAAAATCTGAATATCATATTACTGCAGAAATAGAACAATTAAAAGAAGATAAAGCCGAACCTGCTCTAAAAGTTGAACCTATTGAACAAGTAGAGCCTATTGAGATAAAAAAAGAAGAAACGCCAATCGAACCTACCGAAACGATAACTGAACAACCTTCTTTGCAAACTCCGATAGAAATCGCCCAAGAACAACAAGAACAACCTCAACTCGAACCCGAAACAAAACAGGATGAATCCAAAAACAAGGACTTATCTTCAATAGGACAAAGTTCAACCGAAAAAAGTAGAGAAAGTGGCGATAGACAAAAGAAAAAAAGACAAAAATTAGTTGAAGTAGTATCTACTTCATCCAAGATTCCTGGACTAACAATTGTCGGGAAAATTGATTTAGATAAAGGAAAAAGGAGAGAAGGGGACAGAAACACAGGTAGAAATTACCCACAAGGTGAAAGAACCGAGCGTAGTGGAAATAGGTTTGAAAAAAACACAGAAAGACCATACAGGGGCGATAAAACCGAAAGGTCTGATGGACCACGAAAAGAGCTTAATCGATTCGACAAGACCGATAAAAGACCAAACAGACCAACAGACAAACCGCCACGACCAGATAGGATTATTCAGCCAATTGTTCCAGTTCCACAGCCCGGTACTGCCAAACCTTTTAGCAAAGATAAAGATATTAAATTCAAAAAAATTGGTGCAGATGAAGAAGTTGCAAAAGTTGCTCCAAAAGTAAAAACGAAAGAAAAATCTAAAACCAAAGAAGATAAATTAACCAAAAAACATAAAAAATTAATTAGAGAACAGATTTCAGATGTTGATATTGACCGTGCAGTTCGCGAAACAATGATGGAGATGGACACCCAGCATGCCACCGGTGGTTCTCGCTCCAAAATAAAGCAAAAGAAAAAGATAGAACGAGAAGAAAAAGCCCTAATCCGACAGAGAGCAGAAGAAGAAAGAGCAAACGTATTGGAGCTTACTGAATTTATTACAACAAGCGAATTAGCCAAAGCAATGAATGTGTTGCCAAATCAAATAATTCTGAAGTGCATGCAGATGGGTTTGATGGTAACAATTAATCAACGTTTGGATAAAGACACTATATCTCTGCTTGCAGAGGATTTTGGGTACCAGGTTGAGTTCTATGAAGAATCCAACGTCATCGAAGAAGAAATCGAAGAGGAGAACGAAGACGAGGTTGTTCCACGACCTCCAATTGTAACCATAATGGGACACGTCGATCATGGCAAAACATCATTGCTCGATTATATTCGTAGCGCCAATGTCGTGGCAGGCGAAGCAGGAGGAATAACTCAGCATATCGGTGCTTACCAGGTTGAGTTGCCCGATGGCAAGATGATTACTTTCCTCGATACTCCTGGCCATGCCGCATTCACAGCGATGAGAGCAAGAGGTGCACAGGTTACAGATATTGTGGTTTTGGTTGTAGCCGCCGACGATAGCGTAATGCCTCAAACAATAGAAGCAATTAGCCACGCCAAAGCTGCGGGAGTTCCTATCATTGTTGCAATAAATAAAGTGGACAAGCCCGATGCCAATCCAGACAGAATTAAACAGCAGCTGTCAGACCATGGCATTTTAATCGAAGATTGGGGTGGAAAATACCAAAGTGTGGAAATTTCTGCAAAGTTTGGTAAAAATATAGATCAATTACTCGAAAAAATTCTTATTGAAGCAGAACTTTTGAATTTAACAGCCAATCCAAACAAAAAAGCTCGAGCAACAGTAATCGAAGCCGTTATGAAGAAAGGATTCGGACCGGTAGCAACAATTATTATTCAAAGTGGAACGCTAAAGGTGGGCGATCCATTTGTTGCGGGAGTTGCCTCGGGAAGGGTTAAAGCAATGCTGGACGAGAGAGAAAATCGTGTGGACAAAGCTTTGCCAGCAGATCCGGTTTTAGTTGTAGGTTTCGACACACTGCCCGAAGCTGGAGATACTTTCAATGTGGTCTCCTCCGATGTGGAAGCTCGCCAGATAGCCAGAGAAAGGGATATACTAAAACGCGAATTAGGAATGCGACAAGTCCGCAAAATATCATTGGATGATATTTCGCAAAAAATTCAAGAAGGCAACGTTAAAGACCTTAAATTAATTATAAAAGCTGATGTGGCTGGATCGGTGGAAGCATTGAGCGATTCGTTAATCAAAATTAGTACCGATGAAGTACGTGTTCAAATAATTCATAAGGGCGTTGGTGCCGTTCTCGAAGCCGATGTGATTTTGGCTTCTGCATCCGAAGCTGTTATTATTGGATTTAATACCAGCGTAGAGGGTAATGCCCGCAAATTGGCCGATATCGAAAATGTTGATATTAGGCAATATAACATAATTTACGACTGTATCAATGAAGTTCGTATGGCGCTCGAAGGCTTATTGTCGCCCGAATATCAAGAACAAACAACTGCTGTTCTCGAAGTTCGCCGTACATTTAAAATTTCAAAAATTGGTACTATTGCTGGCTGTTATGTCCAACAAGGTAAAATATCAAAAAGTGATAAAATCAAGGTTATTCGCGATGGTTTTATTATCCATACAGGTAACATTACTTCGTTAAAACGCGAGAAAGATGATGTTCGCGAAGTAGATGCTGGTTATGAATGCGGTGTGATGGTTAGTAACTTCAATACTTTCGAAATTGGTGATTCGCTCGAAAGCTATAAAATAATAGAAATTAAACGAAAACTACAGTAATGGAAAGTTATAGAATTGATAGATTAGGTAAGGAAATTCGCAAAATTCTTTCCGAAACCATTTCTTTTTTAGGACGAGAAATTGGCGGTGGGTTGGTGAGCGTTACAACAGTAAAGGTAACGAAAGATCTTTCATTGGCAAAAGTTTATATTAGTACAATTGCCACCAAGGTAACACCTTTGGAAGTAATTGATTATCTTAATACTAATAAATCGATATATCGTAACGATATTGCAAAAAAAATGAAAATCAGAGTGATCCCCGATTTAAAATTCTTTTTGGACGAAACTTTAGACGAAATCGAACACATCCAAAACTTAATGAACTCAGTCAAACCGAAAGAGTAGTTCTGATGAATATATTATCGAGCACAAATTTAAGCTCATTTGCCGATTGGTATTCAATGCTTCCCCTAAACGGAGGCATTATTATTATAAATAAACCTGTTGGCATCACTTCGTTTGGCTTGGTTAAACAATTGAAAAGGCATTTTAAGAATTTCAAAATAGGTCATTCGGGAACTCTCGATCCACTTGCTTCGGGTTTGATGATTGTTGCTATTGGTAAATCTACAAAACTATTGAATGAACTTACGGGATTGAATAAAGAATATCAAGGAATAATAAAACTTGGCAAATCTACTCCTTCGTTGGACAAAGAGACCCCCGAAATAGGCGAAGATTTGGTTCCAGAAATAGATAGCGAGAAAATATCCAATTTAATCAATAAATACATCGGCGAAATCGACCAAGTTCCTCCAATTTATTCTGCTGTTAAGATTGAGGGAAGTTCTGCATATAATTATGCAAGAAATAATAAAGATAAAGAACTATCTCCCAAAGTGGTGAAAGTGGAATCACTAAAAATTTGTGAAATAGACCCTCCATTTATTCATTTTACTATTAGTGTCTCCAAAGGTTTTTATGTGCGCAAATTTGCCGAGGACTTTGCAAACGACTTAGGAACCACTGGGTATTTGTATCAACTTGTAAGAACAAAAATCGATAATTTCGGAATTACATCAGCAATTGAATTTTCGGATTTGTTGAGAATACTACAAAAAGATTAATATTTATTAATATTGCCTTAAATATTAGATTATAAATCAATAAAAATTGAGTAATTTTACATTTTTACAATTACCAATTTATGAATGTTTTTTATCAAATAGATGAAGTTCCGTTTGTGGAAAATTCAATAATTACGATTGGCACTTTCGATGGAATTCATCGCGGGCACCAACAAATTCTTAAAAAATTGAAAAACGAATATCTATCGAATGGGCGCCGTCCAATTGTAATAACATTCGATCCCCACCCCCAAATAATAGTTCAAAGAGCAGATAAACCCGAGATGCATCTTTTAACCACTATCACCGAAAGATTAGAATTGTTCGAACAACACGAAGTAGAAAATGTATTAGTAATAGATTTTACTTATGAGTTTTCCAAATACGAACCCGAAGAATTTATTGAAACATTATTTAGTAAAATCGGATTTAAAAAGATACTAGTTGGTTACGACCATAATTTTGGCAAAGATAGGAAAGGCAACATCAACACACTAATTTTCCTATCGCAAAAACTTGGTTTTGATGTCGAAAAATGCGAACCTTTTTATTGGGATAATAAAATCGTATCGAGCACTTTAATCCGCAACTTACTCAAGGAAGGGGAATTAGAAAAAGCAAATGATTTGTTGAGTTACAATTATTTGATAGAAGGAAAAGTTCAATTTGGGCGAGGTATGGGGGCACAACTTGGTTATCCAACCGCAAATATCAAACCCGAAAACATCCACAAACTTTTCCCAAAGCAAGGCGTTTATTTGGTAATCTCGGAAATAGATGGTGAGAATAAATTCGGTATCGCTAATATAGGCACAAGACCAACTTTGACTAACGACACAAAGCCAACATTGGAAGTCAATTATTTGGATTACGAAGGAGATTTGTATGAAAAGAAAATTAGGGTTAGATTCCTAAAGTACCTTAGAGAAGAGATAAAGTTTGCAAACACAGACGAATTGGTTCAACAAATAAGAAAAGACGAGCGACAGGCAAGGAAATTAATTAAACAGATTAAGAATATTAATTATAACGAAAACATAGAAAGAATATGAAAAAATTACCACTATTAGGCGACGAAGCAATTGCCCAAGCGGCAATTGATGCAGGCATTACTGCAATTTATGCATATCCGGGCACCCCTTCGACAGAAATTACCGAATATGTTAGTCGTTCCAAACAAGCAAAAGAAAAGGGAATTAAATCTCACTGGACTTCGAACGAAAAGACCTCGGTCGAAGCGGCAATTGGAGTTTCTTATGCGGGCAAACGAGCTATGGCTTGTATGAAGCACGTTGGTTTGAACGTCGCCGCCGACCCATTTATGAATTCGGCTATTACGGGAGCAAATGGCGGATTGATTATTGTTTCGGCAGACGACCCTTCGATGCACTCTTCGCAAAATGAACAAGATTCGCGTTATTATGGTAAATTTGCTTTGATTCCAACATTGGAACCACACGACCAACAAGAAGCTTATGATATGGTTCATTATGGATTCGATTTGTCCGAAAAGTATGGCACCCCAGTTTTAATGAGAATTACCACACGATTGGCGCATTCGCGTGCCGGAGTAACTCTCAACGTACCTAAAAAAGAGAATGAATTAAAGTTGCCCGCAGATCTAAGGCAATTTGTATTACTACCTTCGATTGCAAGGAAAAGATACGAAATGTTGTTAAACAAGCAAGAAGCATTCGAAAAGGAATCTACTGAGTCTGGTTTCAACAAATTAATTGATGGAGTGGACAAGAAATTGGGTGTAATCGTTTCGGGTATTGCTTATAATTATATTATGGAAAACTTTCAACATAAGAATTTTCCCTACCCAATGTTAAGGATAACTCAGTATCCATTGCCAACGGCGATGATAAAACAATTAGTGGAAAGTGTGGACGAAGTTTTGGTAATCGAAGAAGGTTATCCCCTAATCGAAGAACAATTGAAAGGAATTATGGGCATAGGCAAGCCCGTTCACGGAAGGTTGGATGGCTCTTTGCCTCGCAAGGGCGAACTTAATCCTAATATAGTTGGTAAAGTGTTTGGAATAGAGAGCAGTTATCGGGATGTGAATTACGATTTTTTAGTAAATCGTCCTCCTCAATTGTGCAATGGATGTCCTCATATAGATTCCTACGAAGCTTTGAACGAGGCATTAGCCGATTATACCACAGGTCGGGTGATGTCGGATATTGGCTGCTACACACTTGGCGCCTATCCGCCATTCAATTCGATTAATTCGTGCGTGGATATGGGTGCTTCGATAACAATGGCAAAAGGGGCAGCAGATGCAGGATTAGTGCCAGCAGTGAGTGTGATCGGAGATTCTACCTTTATGCACAGTGGAATAACCGGTTTGGTTGATTGCGTTGCCTACAACACTCCGGTAACTATATTGATTGTGGACAATGAAATAACTGCAATGACCGGTGGCCAGGCGTCGATGGCGCTTGGCAGATTGGAAAGTGTTATATTAGGAACAGGCGTCCACCCCGAACATATGCACGTTATCGACCCAAGGAGAAAAAATCACGAAAAAAATGTAGAGATTTTCAAAAAAGAATTGGCTTATGATGGCGTGAGTGTTATAATTGCCCGCCGTGAATGCATTGTTGCATTGGACGAGATAAGAAAAGAAAAGCAAAAATTAGCCAAAGTAAATTGATAAGGAGATAGAATAATGAATTTAAATGGTTTTTTTAAACGCGACATCATTATTTCGGGAGTAGGTGGTCAGGGCATCGTATCGATTGCTTCGGCAATTGGCTATGCAACATTAGAAGCAAGATTATTTTTCAAGCAAAGCGAAGTTCACGGGATGAGTCAACGAGGTGGAGAGGTTCAATCTCATTTTAGAATCTCGAACGAACCGATTTATTCGGATTTGATTCCTATGGGATCTGCCGACATTATAATATCAATTGAACCGATGGAAGCATTAAGGTATGTAAATTTTCTTTCGATGGACGGGATTATAATCTCGAACAAGAATCCTTATAAAAATATTACAAATTATCCAGAATTAGACAAGATTTGGGATTCAATAATGGCTATACCTAATTCAATAATAATAGATGCCGACGAGGAAGCCAGAAAAATTGGCTCATCCAAAGCCGCAAACATGATTTTGCTCGGGGCTGCTGCCGGTAAAATTGGTATTGAGTTTTCGATGTTGGAAAATGCTATTAAAACCTTATTTGGTCGCAAAGGCGACAGAGTAGTGGAAATAAACATTGCCGCCCTCAATCGTGGACGTGAAATATTTTTAGGTAAATAATTTTATAAATTTGCACTAAATTTGCAACAAATTTCTTAATTTGAGATTTATTTAATTAAATAAATGCAATTAAAAGCAACACTATATGCATTAATGTTAATTATCGCTTTGGCTCAATTGGTTTTTTCGTGTTCATTACTCGAACCAAGAATGAAGGGCGATATTGAAGCTATCGATTTTATTGATACTTACGATATCGAAGAAGGTAAGTGTTGTTACATATCTTGGGATATAAAAAATGCTGATAGAGTTGTTTTTCAAACAAAAAAGTATGCAAGCAAGGATTCTGTTCGGGTTTGCCCCGACGACACAACAACATTTACAATTGCCACTGCCAATGCCGAACATACTAAATTTTTCAAAGTAAAGGTAAATGTAAATCCTTATGTTCCCAAAATTCAAACGGGTTCGGAATTTATTACAAGTAATATCGATACAATTTCTTTAGAATTGTCGCAATATTTTTCGGGGATTATTCCTTATCAATATAATCCCAAAATAAACAATATTAAGATAACCGGTTTCTTCAATCAAGAAAATGGTATTTTAGTTAATTTTATGCCATTAGATTTGTTTGGCAATTTTATAGATGAACTTGAATTTGGAAATCATAATTTATCATTTCAGTTTGTGAAAGATAATGTAAGGATACCTTGTTCGGTAACAAACGTAGAAAAAATTAGTAAATCGGGCAAGAACCATATTTATTTTATCATCGAAAATTCTTTTAATGCACAACATATCGCAAGTGTTATTAACCAATTGCGGAAATCTTTGTTGGCTTTCTCGAACAATGACTTAGTATCCATTTATTTTGTTAATCATAAAATAAATAGACTTGCCGAATCTGTAACACCAAATTATGCATCATTACTTTTATCTTCAAATAACATCGTCCCAAATGGTTTGAATTCTACCGCCAATGGATTGATTGAGGTTTTAGATATAATTGGTTCGGAAATAAATAAAAATGAGGCAAAGCCTATAATTATCCTTTGCAATTTTAGTGGCGATAATTCCTCTATCACCTACACTTTGAGCGATGTGGTGAAAGTTGCTCGCAAACAAAAAATTCCTATTTATTCTATTGGAATTGGATTAGATGCCAAGTCGTATCAGCTTACGCCTCTTTCCAATTCTACAAATGCGCGTGAGTATATCATTTCGCAAAATGAAATTGATGATGTTCATAAAATTTTTAATGAAATTTATTTTTCGCAGAAAAACGCATATAG
>CALKJQ010000029.1 GCA_937995785.1 Candidatus Kapaibacterium sp. | reverse complement strand
ACATTATCTGGAGTGGTTAGAAATTTCTTTTTTAGATAATTGCGATTTACAGCCGTAATTTCGACTATTATTTCATTAGTAGATATTTTGTTGTCGCTAATATTTACATATCCATTACTATAAATTTTTTGAAGAAAGCTGGGGAATAAATTCAGTATTTTTTCAATCTCATCCTTACGAGTTTTTTCGGGATATTCAAGAAAAATATTCAGCAATCTATTGTTTATCTCATAATCACCAAGAAATTTAAGGTTTGCATCGGCAGTTTTAAAAAGATTTAAAACTTTATCTAATTGGTTTTTAACCCTTCTATATTGTTCGGGATAATAATCAAAAACTGGCAGTGCCTCGGCCTGAGCCTCGAATACTTGAATGTCGTATTCTTCTTTACTTTTGAAAACAGGATATGTTATATCGGATTTTAATGTGCTATTTTGCCAAGGAGTGTTTATCTGTATTGCATTTTGGCGTATATTAAGTGGGCTATTATCAAAGTGAAGTGTAAAAATTACCGAAGTAGAAGTGATAGCTATAAAAAGTAATAGAACTTTAATTTGCATCGAAAAACGAATAGTATTGTTGTTATAATTAACACCCACCGATTTCTTACTTATTAATCCCCTAATGATTTTGGATATTTTCATCTATTTTGTAATTTTTTTTAATTTAAATTGTCTATTACCGTTAAATTCAAAAATATAAAAATATGATAAGATTTACAATTTTTGTTGCATTATTTTTTGTTGTTCTAATTTTTTCCACAGAACAATCATTTTCCAAAAAAAAGGACTATAAGTTCACAACCAATGAACAATTCAACGAGGTTTTGAACGAGAAACTAAAGGTAGATATCGATGAATTGCTTAAAACAATTCAACAAAATCCGGAATTGCTGAAACAAGTGCACAATCAAACAGACAAAATGCCTCAAAATCCAATACAAAATTCAATAGAAAAAATTATCACATCAAATCAAAACCCCGATTCGGAACTTTCGGTTGCAATCAATCCAAAGGACACCAACAATATGATTATGTCTGTTATGCGATACACACAATCTTTTACTACACCTTTAACGCTGCCGATTTTTTATACCAAAAACTTTGGTGAAAGTTGGAATGTTTGTAATTTTTCTGCATTACCCCCACAACCAGGTTTGCTTGTGCTTGGTGGTGGCGATCCAATGATTATTTTCGATGCTAAAGGCATTGCCCACCTCACATGGATTTCACTATTTTTAAAACTTAATGGTAACAAAATCGATTCGATTGGTACGGGTATGCACTACGCTTACTCCACAGATGGTGGAGAAACTTGGATTTATGATTTCTACAAAGGAATTTCCCACTCAACTTATTTTGCAAACAATAACATAAATTTGGGGGTCTTGGATATTTTCGACGATAAGCAATGGTTTGCATCCGATATTAATCCTCAATCTCCCAATTACGGCAAAACATTTATCACTTTGGCAAGGTTCAACCAAAAAGATTCCACTGTAACAATTATTGCGTCCACATTAAACGAAAAAAAAGAATTTATAAAACCATACATTGATGTCTCCAAATCGTTTGGCTCGGCAAACCAATTCACTTCCAATTCCTTTGGAAAAAATGGTAGGTATTTAATTACCTTTTATGCTTTAAGAAAAGTGGGCGACAGAGACGTTCCAGGAATTTTTTGTTCCTATTCTGACGATGGAAAATCTTTTTCGGAATTTCAGTTAGTTTCTAATTTTGAATTTGTGGATTCTCGCTTAATAAAAAGTAATAATAAGTATAATATTCCTGGAATAGACAATTCTAGGGTGTATCCTTGCATCTACAATGCTGCCGACAACAACCCCCAAAGTAAGTTTTATGGAAACGCTTACGTTGTTTGGTCGTCTTATGGAGTAGATTCTCCATCTAAAACCAAATTCAATGTGTATATGTCTCGTAGTACTGATAATGGCGAAACCTGGTTGCCTCCTGTGGAATTAAGCAAAGAACCTTCGAGCGGTCCAATCGACCAATTTTATCCCTCAATTACCGTTAATCCCGATGGCGTGGTTATTGTTGCATGGTACGAGCAAAAGGATGATGCCGCAAATAATTACCCGACCGACTATGTGATAGCCTACTCAAAAGATGGTGGCTCGACCTTTGGCGAACCAATCAAAGTAACCAAAGAAAGTACTAAATTTACTACTGTTGGCGCAAAGAACGATAAATTTGGAATAGGAGAATACAATCAATTAGTGGCAACACGCCACTATGCAATACCTTTCTGGAGTGATGGCAGATTGAATAATGGAGATTTGAATGTCTATTGTGCCAAAGTGCCATTAGAATTCGATAATGTCTCTGTCGATGAAATATATCCAATTTTTGATAATTTCATAAGTATCGGACCTAATCCCATCCAAAACACATTGAACCTTAGCATCGATAACAATTCTATTAAAGTTAAATACGAAATATACAACCTCGAAGGTAAACCTATTCTATCCGGCGAGACTCTTGATTCGAACGTTGAAATAGATTTTTCTGAATATCCCAAAGGCACTTATTTTATCAATGCCCAAAAAGATGGAAAATATAAATTAATTAAGTTCTTAAAGAATTAATTTATTATCCCAAAGCAACATCAAGCAACATCATAACAGCGAAACCTAACATAGCACCGATCGTAGCCGAGTCGGTGTCTTTGTTTTGCTGGGATTCGGGAATCAATTCCTCGATAACTACATAAATCATCGCACCAGCGGCAAAAGCTAAAGCATAAGGTAAAATTGGTTTAATATATATAACTGTGGCAGCACCTAATACGGCAGCTATTGGTTCGACAATTCCCGATGCTTGACCATACATAAAAGATTTCCATCTTGTCATCCCTTCTCTTCTTAGTGGAACTGATACCGCAGCACCTTCGGGAAAATTTTGGATGCCAATTCCTATTGCCAACGCAACTGCTCCGGCAAAACTTGAACCCGGAATATTATGTGCCAACGCCCCAAATGCAACTCCAACAGCAAGTCCTTCGGGAATGTTATGTAGTGTTATAGCCAGCACTAACAGCACTGACCTTTGCCATTTAGTTTTGATGCCCTCTGCTTCTGCCATTGGTAAACCAATATGAAGGTGGGGTAGTGTTTTGTCAACTATCCACAAAAACAAACCTCCAAGCAGGAAACCAACTACAGCCGGCAACCATGGCAAAATCCCGGATAACTCAGCTAATTCTATTGCTGGAGCAAGTAACGACCAAAAACTCGCTGCAATCATCACACCTGCGGCAAAACCCAACATTCCATCTAAAAACTTTCTTTTTATTTCTTTGAAGAAAAATACCATTGCTGCTCCCAATGCGGTCATTCCCCAAGTGAACAAAGTGGCAATTAATGCTTGGTATATATGCGGTAAATTTCTTAATTCTTCCATTGTCAATGTATTTATTTATTTTTTCGCAAAATTATCTAATTATTTTTAAAAATAAACTTTTTTAAAATAATAGTAAAAAATAAACGTTCATATTACTAAAAAGCAATATATAATGGAATTATTATGGAACATTTAACAAAACAAACATTTTTAGAAAAAGTATTCAATTACGAAACAAAGGAAAAATGGGATTTCCAGGGTGAATTGCCTGCTATCATCGATTTCTATGCCGATTGGTGTGGTCCTTGCAAAATGGTTTCTCCAATATTCGAAGAATTAGCCGAAGAATATCAAGGAAAAGTAAACATTTATAAAATCGATACAGAAGCAGAACAAGAATTAGCTGCGGTGTTTGCAATTAGGTCGATTCCGTCTGTTTTGTTCATCCCTAAAGAAGGACAACCACAAATGGCTGTTGGTGCTATGCCCAAAGATGAATATATCCGTGCAATCGAAATGGTTCTTGGCGTGCCTCATCCATCGAGCAATAATTAAGATGAAAATCGACAAAAAAATAATAATTTTGTTCATATCTGGCGGTGTTGGTGCTTTGCTCGGATATTCATATTATTATTTTATTGGTTGTAATTCGGGAAGTTGTCCACTAACATCAAATTGGTATGTAACCACTCTATATGGATTAGTTGCGGGTTTAGTTGTTGGTTTTCCTTCTAAGAAAAAAAATAATGGGGATAATTGATAAGAACATAACAATTGATGAATTAGTTAATTCATTTCCTCAGTCTGTCAGTTATTTGATGAAACAAGGAATTCGCTGCATCCGTTGCGGAGAGCCAATTTGGGGTACACTCGAAACTGCTTCTCTCGAAAAAGGATTCAGCGAAAGTGATATTGAAAGATTTGTTAACGAACTCAATTTATTAATTTGTCCTAACCAATAAATAATATTAGCAATTCTCGTCAGTTTTTTCCCAAAAGAAATAATTACAGAATTGCAAACAAAAAAGGGTGGTATTTCGATGAATTACCACCCTTTATTTTTAATATTTTCAATTATCTACGACCTCTTTTGTAGTTTCTTTTTCCCGAACCCTCACACTCTCTTCTATTGATTTGTTTATTTAACCTTTTTTGTGTTCCATCGCAAACTTCGGGGCAAGTGTTTCGATAGTACCTGTTTTTGTCCACCAAAGATTGATTTTGTAGTTGAGTGCCCTGTTGCAATGAATTGTCCTGAATATTGGTTACATTTTGTTGTTTGTTCGATGCAGCTTGTGTTGTTTGAGTTGTTTGTGCATATAAGCTAATTGATACAAAAACAACTACAACGATTGCTGCAATTAATGTTTTTTTCATTTTACCACCTTTTAGTTAATTTAAGAATATTTGGATTTAATCATTAGACAATCATTTTGGACAAAAGGTTTAAAATGTTTTTTTATGTATTAATGAAATAAAAAAAAATTACTAATTTTGCATAATTGTAATTTTTGATTATAAAAGGAGTTTTTAGTATGAATAAGATTTTTTACAAATTAATTTTCGTGTATTTTATTATTTCGAATGTTGCTTACTCTCAAGGGCAGGTATCGGACGATATCAAATGGTTCGGTACCGTTTACCTTCGTCCCGAATTGGATGCAAGGGATTTTTCGAACCAAACACATCCTTACTTTATAACTATGCAACGCGTCGCATTTGGATTTGAAAAACAAATTTATCCTAACATATTTGTTTATGCCGAGGCAATGGATAGCAGAATTTGGGGACAACCTCAAAATCCTCGGAAAAGTATAATGAATCTCGATTTGCATCAGGGATATTTGATGTTTATTAATATCCTTGATATGCCTATTGATTTGCAAATTGGTCGGTTTGAAAAAGAATTTAACAAAAAGGTTATAGGTCCATCGAATTGGCAAGATGTTCCTCGTGCCTTCGATGGCTTTGATTTTAAATTTAAGATTAACAGCAATTGGGATATTGATGCATTTTATTTAGTTAATTCTTTCCAAACAGCATTGATACCATCTACTTTACCATCTGCTTATCCATATCCAGCTCCCGCTGACAAAGGAGTTTATGCCTACGGATTAACTTCCAAAATTAAATTATCTAAAAATGCTTATATTCAACCTATTGCTATGCTCGAAGTTCAAGGCAAAGGCAATGCAACATCTTACGACAAGTTAACAACAGCATTAGATTATGTAAATAAAGAGGGCAATTTAGACCTATGGTTACACGCTGGTTTCCAGACTGGAACCAAAACAGAAAAAAACATTGATAAGGACATCGCAGCTTGGGGTGCTCATGCTTATTTAGGATACGATATGGGAACGTTCAAGCCAATGTTAATTATCGATTTAAATTCTGGAACAAAACTCAATGATCAAGGAACTAAAGACAACACATATTTTCATTACCTGGGAAATAAGCACGCCTTTTGGGGAATTGCTGATTATTTTAATACAATTACCACTGGAACAGCCAATTTTGGATTAAACCAAATTGCAGTAAAATTAAACTACGAAGAAAAAGAACCATTTTCGGCTTATCTCGAGGGTAGCTACTTTATGACAAATGTACCATTTACCAATTTAGATGGAAAAGAGTCCACAGCAATTGGTTCGGAAATAGATTTGGTATTTAAATATGCATTCAACAAAAAAATGTTCATTGATTGGGGTAACGCTATTATTCTACCCAGCGATTTATGGAAAGCCCTTTATCGTACTTCTGAAGGCACTAAGCGCGAGGACATAGGTTTATACACTTATCTAAGATTTATGTTCAACTTCTAATATTTTAACGAAAAGATATTTGTCTTCCAAAGTTTTATTAGCCTTTGGAAGATTTTTTTTTAATTCTTAATGTTTTTTATAGTGAAAATTTTTGGTTATTACAAAAACATTTCGTAATTTTGCGAAATACAAAAATATAATTTTCAATTTATAATAATTAGATTATTATAAATGAATAGAAAAATTGAAAATGAATGAAAAAGTTATGAAATCAGTTCAATCACAGGCAAAAAGAGTTAAGCAAATCCTTAATTTAAATACATCAATCGTTGGAGTAAAATTTATTTTTTCCGAAAATGAAATGCCACACAAAATTGAAAAACTACAAGGATATAGATATTGCCAAGCCTTAATGAAAGCTCGCAAACAACACCATGTGGTTTTGGATGCAGAGGGCATAGCTTGTCCGGCAGCCGCTGCTGCCTTTGGCTTTAAAGATTTACCCGAAGGACTAAAAACGGGCAAAGGTTTAGTAGGTTTTGGTATTGTTAAAGATGAAACAGCGGGAAGAACTATGTTCGAAGGAATGACTACAATGACTAAAGGTGAATTGCAAGCCCTATACTTATTCCCACTCGAAACAGCTATTGTTGAGCCCGATATTGTTGTGGTCGAAGACGAAACCGAAAAACTTATGTGGATTGCTTTAGCTAATCTCAACGCTAAAGGTGGTAAAAGGGTGGAAAGTAGTACCGCAATTTTGCAAGCTACTTGTGTAGATGCAACAACTATCCCTTTCGTCGAACAAAGGTTCAATATGAGTATGGGTTGTTATGGTTGCCGAGATGCAACCGATATAGGAACGAATGAGACTGTTCTGGGATTTCCCTTCAAGGATTTTGATGCAATTGTCGATAGTTTAGAATTTTTAAGTAACAAAGCTATCCCAAATTCGCGTAGTAAGAATGCACTTGAAGCACTTAATCAAAAAGAAACAAAAGAAAAAAATCAAATATAATTATAAAATAAAAATTAAGTGATTATGGATACGAAAGAGATTTTGAGAGCAAAAGAAATTTTGGAAAGCAAAAGGAAATATGCTATTGTTGGTGTTTCGCAAGATGTAAGCAAATATAGCTACGAAGTTTTTCATTTGATGAAAGATCAGGGTTATATAGTTTATCCAATTAATCCTCGATATGCTGAAATTGATGGGTATAAATGCTATTCCTCAATCGAAGACATTCCCGAAAAGCCCGAAGTAATAATAGTAATTATGGCGCCGAATAATATCGAGAAAATTATTGATAATTTGCTAAACTCCAAAGACCATTTCTTATGGTTCCCTCCCGAATGCTATTCGGATAGCATCATAAAAAAAGTAGAAGATTCTGTTGTTCCTTACCTATATGATGTATGTCCTGTAGGAATTATAAAAGGATTTACAAAAGAAAATAAAAATTAATAAATAAATAAGGAGATTGAATGAATATATCAGATAAACCACAGTTACAAACTTTTCACATAGAGGATGTTAAACATATACTGCCACAGGATGCTTACTTTGACATTATTAACAACAAGGCAGTATTGATAGACGTTCGTGAGCCAAATGAGTTACAATTCGAAAGAATAACTCTCCCAAACGTGCTCTCCCACCCAATGTCGGTAATTGTCGAACGATTACCCTATATTTCGAAAAACCAAAATATTATTTTGTTTTGTCCTGGGGGTATTCGTAGCACAAAAGTAGCTAACTTACTTAATTACCAAGGATATCCTAATGTAGCGAATTTAGATGGAGGTCTTGATGCTTGGAAACAAGCCGGCTTACCTTTCGAAAGAAGTTTCGAACTGACTATTAAAAATGATAGCGGGTGCGGATGTGGCTGCAATATTACGGATGGAGTAGCGAATAGCTCGTGCTGTTGATTAAATAATAAAGAAACCAAGAATTAATATAAGTTTTCCAAACATTAATCCATAAATTACAATCCAATTATACGAAAATATATGTTACCCTTCCGTTTTACATAAAAATCGGAAGGGTAAGATTTTATGAAAATTATCCTAATCTTTCGAACAAATCTAAAATAATCTTCTTAGCAGCTTCGGGGATGATAGTGCCTGGACCAAAAACTTCGGCAACGCCATTTTCATACAAGAAGTCATAATCTTGCGAAGGAATAACACCACCACAAATTACCATAATATCGGGTCGACCAAGTTTTTCCAATTCAGCAATTAGTTGTGGTACTAACGTCTTATGACCTGCTGCTAATGAGCTTACTCCAACAACGTGAACATCGTTTTCGACTGCCTGTCGGGCTGTCTCTTCGGGGGTTTGGAATAATGGACCAATATCCACATCAAATCCCATATCTGCATAGGCAGTCGATACAACTTTTGCACCACGGTCATGCCCATCTTGTCCCATTTTTGCTACTAAAATACGCGGACGGCGTCCGTACCGTTCTGCAAATTCGTCAGTTAATTTAATTACTTCATCCATTTGAGTTTTATTTCCAAATTCAGAACTATAAATACCACTAATTGATTTAATCTGAGGATTGTATCTACCCGAGACTTTCTCGATTGCAGTCGATATTTCGCCTAAGGAGGCTTTGGCACGAGCAGCCTTAATTGATAAATCCAACAAATTGCCCTCGCCCGTTTCTGCACATTTTGTTATTGCATCCAAAGTGCGTCGCACTTCGTCTTCGTTCCGTAATTTTTTTAATTCCTCCAATCGTTTTATCTGAAGATTTCGTACAGTTGTGTTGTCGATATCCAAAATCTCGAGTGGCGTTTCGTGGTCGGGACGATATTTATTAACTCCAATAATTGTTTCCAAACCAGAATCAATTCTTGCTTGGCGCCGAGCCGAAGCTTCTTCAATTCTTAATTTGGGAACTCCGGATTCTATTGCTTTGGTCATACCACCAAGTTCTTCGATTTCCAGAATATGTCGCCATGCTTTGTGGACTAATTCGTTGGTTAATGTTTCGAGATAATACGAACCCGCCCAAGGATCGATTACTTTGGTAATATTTGTTTCTTCTTGTAAATAAATTTGTGTATTGCGTGCAATTCGAGCCGAAAAATCGGTTGGTAATGCAATTGCTTCGTCCAATGCATTTGTATGGAGTGATTGAGTGTGACCCAATGCAGCTGCCATTGCTTCGATGGCAGTTCTCACAACGTTGTTAAAAGGATCTTGTTCGGTTAAACTCCATCCCGAAGTTTGGCTGTGTGTTCGCAATGCCATTGATTTTGGATCTTTTGGGTCAAACATTTTGATAATTTTCGACCATAGTAATCGACCCGCACGCATCTTGGCTATTTCCATAAAATAATTCATTCCAATTGCCCAAAAGAACGATAGTCTTGGGGCAAAAGCATCAATACCCAAACCTGCCTTAATACCTGTTCGGACATATTCCAATCCATCAGCCAATGTGTAACCCAATTCCAAATCGGCGGTGGCTCCAGCTTCTTGCATATGGTAGCCCGATATGGAAATACTATTAAACTTGGGCATAAATTTTGATGTAAACTCAAAGATATCTGCAATTATCTTTATCGACATTGCCGGAGGATAAATAAAGGTGTTACGAACCATATATTCTTTCAGTATATCATTTTGTATAGTTCCCGAAAGTTGCTCTAACTTTACTCCTTGTTCTTCGGCAACTACAATATAAAATGCTAAAACGGGTAAAACTGCACCATTCATCGTCATCGATACCGATATCTTATCCAATGGAATTTGGTCGAATAAAATTCTCATATCCATAATTGAGTCGACCGCAACACCAGCTTTGCCGACATCGCCAACCACTCGTGGATGGTCGGAATCATATCCTCGATGGGTTGCCAAATCGAATGCTACAGATAATCCTTTCTGACCAGCTGCCAAATTTCTTCGATAAAATGCATTACTCTCTTCTGCAGTCGAAAATCCTGCATATTGCCGTATAGTCCATGGCTTTGTAACATACATAGTTGGGTATGGACCACGTAGGAATGGTGGAATTCCAGCAGTAAAATCTAAGTGTTTGAATTGTTTGATGTCATTGATTGTATAAAGTGGCTTAACATCAATACCTTCAAGTGTATGAAATATTGAATTGTCCGCTTTTTTATCGGTTTCGCTCGAAAAACCACTTTCCCATTGATTATAATCTAACTGAGATTTAATTACTTCGAATTCTATTTTTGAAAAATCAGGTTTCATTTTTTCCTCAAATTATATTATTTTGATTTTGGATTTCTTTCAATGTTTCGAAGACATTTGATTTAATGTGAATAAAGCAATCGATGCCAAATGATTTATATTCTTCAATTTTATTTTCGGGATAACCTGCCAGAATTATATATGTGAGTGGATGATTTTTCTTTATTAAAGGTATTAGTTCGGGAATTAATTCTTCGTATCGTGTATCGGAAGAGCAAATACATACAATGCTGTTTCTCTCTTGTTGATTTAAGAAATCCACTGCAGCAATCTTATCGGATAAGACATGCGATGAAATTATTTCGAATCCGCCAACTTGCAAAAAGTCTGTCGAAAAATCATTTCGTGGCTTCCATTCGTTCAAATCACCAAAATTTAATAAAACAATAGCTGGATAATTACCTTGTTTTTGCACATATTTCTCGGCATTCGACCTTAAGAATTCATAATTCGAAGCAAATCGTTTTAAATTAATTTTTTCAATTTCGAAAGATTTTGCAGTTAAATTGCTATTCTCTAATGAGTTGATAACAAATGGTTCGCAATCGGCGGGTGTCTTTTCGTTCAAAAGA
>CALKJQ010000028.1 GCA_937995785.1 Candidatus Kapaibacterium sp. | reverse complement strand
GCCATTCGATGTAGTGTCCCAAGTAGCATTATTACCCGTAAATTTGTAGGCGGGTGATAAACCATAAAGTTCGGATAATTTATTACAAAAATCGATAGCCACACTCCATTCAATGCTATCAACCGGCAATCGATTATCCTTGACAAGGCTTGGATTAAAGCCCATCACTTGGTAGAACAATCTCTGGGTAACTTCGTATTTGGCAACAATTAAAGTCGGGGTTATGGTTACTTCGTGTTCGGGTTGTTCGTCCTTCAATCCGTCGCGTGAACCCATTACGAAACTTCCACCAGATATTTCGAGGGTGTCGATAGGAATAATTTTGTGTATTTTTATGGGGAATTTATTCGAAGTATCTTTATCTATAATCACAAAGGCATCTTTGGCATCTGTTTTAGGAATAATTAGTTTTATTTTAGAGATGGTCCATTTCAGACATTTGGTGGATGAAATTTTGGTTGTATCGCCCAAACAAATGTAGGAATATATCGAAGGGTCGCCGAAATTATTTCCATATATTTCTACGGTATCACCTATTGAAAATTCTATTGGGACGATTTTATCTATTGTTGGTTTGCCACTTTCTGTTATTAGCGTGTTTTCGCCACATCCCACGACAACTATAAAGAAAAGTAGATATGGGTATAATAATTTTCTCAAGTTTTTTTTAAATTTGTTAAAAATACAAACTACAAAGTTAATTAAAATTTAGAGAATTGATAGTAACTTATGTTTATGTAATGAAAGAATAGATTATGAATACACTTATATTGTTGCTTTTTGGAATTGTTTGGTTTATTTTTGCGTATTATTGGTACGGCAACCTAATAAAGAATAAGGTGCTAAAATCCAATAATGATACTCAACCACCATCTCACACCAAAAAAGATGGAATTGATTATGTGCCAACTAAACCACAAATACTTTTTGGACATCACTTTTCGTCGATAGCAGGCGCTGGTCCAATCGTAGGACCAATAATTGCCTATTCTTTCTTTGGTTGGGTGCCTGCTTTGTTGTGGGTTTTGGTCGGAAGTGTTTTCCTTGGTGCTGTCCACGACTACACCGCCTTGGTGGTTTCCATCCGAAATGGAGGGGTTTCGATAGTCGAAATTGCCGAGCGAACTGTGTCGAAAAATGCTCGGACAATTTTTGGAATATTCGTTTGGCTTACTCTTGTTCTGGTGCAAGCAGTTTTTGCCGATTTAACCGCAAAAACATTGGTCGAACAACCCGAAATAGCACTTCCAACAATAGGTTTGATATTTTTAGCTTCGATTTTTGGCACTTTGGTTTACAAAAAAAATGTAAATATCATCACACCAACAATAATTAGTTTGATGGTAGTCGGGTTACTAATTGCAATTGGCGAGACTACTGCAATAGTTTTGCCTTACGATACCTGGCTTGTTGTAATAATATTATACTCTTTTGTTGCAGCAATTTTGCCCGTGTGGATCCTATTGCAACCGCGTGATTACCTCTCGATGTATATCTTGATTTTCGGACTACTATTGGCACTTGTGGGGATAATTGTGTCGCATCCCAATATTACTGGTCCGGCATTCATCAGTTTCGATAGCAAGATTGGACCTTTGTTCCCGATGTTGTTTATCACAATCGCTTGTGGAGCAATTTCGGGCTTCCATTCCCTTGTATCGAGTGGCACTTCGGCTAAACAGGTGGATAAAGAAAGTGATGCCAAACCTGTTGCTTTCGGTGGTATGCTAACCGAAGGATTATTGGCTTTGATAGTTATTCTGATAATTTCGAGCGTATTAATTTGGGATCCCGAACTGACTTCGGGCGATAAATTCTCTTTCCAAAACCTACTTAAATCCAGTGCAAACCTTACATTTGGCAATGCTTTAGGTCGTATCGTCGAGCCTTTGGGTATTCCATTGTTTCTTGGAACTCAATTCGGGATACTTATGTTAAACGCATTTATCCTAACCACATTGGACACAAGTGCCCGTTTGAACAGATATATTGTTCAAGAAACTCTCGGAAGTCGATTTGGAGGTGTTTTTTTGAACAAATACTTTGCTACAGCAATTTCGCTTGTTTTTGCTTATTTACTATGTTTAGGAAATGGGTACAAAGCGCTTTGGCCTATTTTTGGCACTTCCAATCAATTGATTGGAACATTAGCTTTATTCGTGATTTCGGCATATTTGTTTGGCGTTAAATCCAAAAAACTCTACACACTCATCCCAGGCTACATTATGCTGGTTGTAACAATCTCGGCACTAATCTATCAGGTATTTTGGGTTTATCTACCAACCCTAAATTGGATATTGCTCATTGTTTCTATTCTTTTGCTTATAATGTCAATTATTATTGCATATGAAGCGTCTAAAAAAGTTTTAAAGCAATGAGAATATGAAAAATTTTATCTACATAATCGCATTTTTTTTATTAGTTAACTCTTCGACATTTTCCAAAATTTTAATGCAACCTTATTTGCAGGCAATGGATTCGCGAGATTATTCAGTTGCAGTTCTCACCGAAACCGACTCGCCCCAAAGCATAATTGTTGGCTATTCCTATGGAAATAAAACAAAATTCGACACTTCGCATTCTTATAAATTAACAACAGAAAACACTTATATCCATCGGAATTATTTACGAAATCTAACCCCCTTTGTCCAATATACTTATTGGATAGTCGATAATGGGAATAAACTTTACGAAACCACTTTTTATTCACCAGCGGGCAACAATCAGCCGTTTACATTCGGAATTTTTGGTGATATGAGGTCGGGAGTGAAAAAACACAATCAAATTGTGCAGTTATTAACCAAACGTAATCCTGCTTTTTCGGTTTATCTTGGTGATTTGTGCTACAAATCCGATTATTCTTATTGGAAAGATGAATTCTTTACGAATAACGAATTAAATTTAATTGCAAAAGTTCCATTTAGTAATGCCGTTGGCAACCATGAAGGTTGGAAACCAAACACCGAAGCATTTTTAGAAGGTGTCCCCAAAGTATCAAATCACCACGCATACTATGATTATTACTACGGCGACATACATTTTATCGTTATCAGCACCGAGCACCGTTTTGGCAAAGGTAGCGAACAATATAATTTTTTGAAAAATGTATTGGAAAATTCAAAAGGAAAGTTCAAAGTAGTTTCGATGCACATTCCCGCCTATGCCGGTGGCGGACACGGCGAAAACAAAAAATTAATTGAACTTTCGCGTGATTTGTTTGTGCCCAATAAAGTCGATTTAGTGTTAACAGGACATATTCATAATTACCAACGCAGTTTCGCCGACGGCATCCATCATTTGGTTGTTGCTGGTGGTGGCGCTCCTCTCTATACCCCCGAAGGCAAAGATTACACGGTCGTTCAATACAAAAAGTATAATTATGGTATTGGCGAATACTCTCCTGGCAAATTAACCATAACCATTTTCGACGATAACGATAATATAATTGATAAATTCGAAATCAAGAAATAAATGAAAATGTTGTTTTTATTGTTTAATTTAAAATAAATTTGCCTTTCGAAATAATTTTATTATCAGAAATGATTTTAATAAAATAAGAACCCGTCGGTAATTGGTTTAAATTATTTTGGTAATATCCACCACGAAATGATTCCGAAGATAAGAGACTGCCGTTAATATCGAAAATTTGCAAATTCATATTATCGAATTTTTTAGATGATATAGTAATAATTTTATTTTCGATGGAAAAATCTACATTGGGATTGCCAAACACTTCATAAATAGACATACCATCAACAAACTTATATTTGGCGTCGATTTCCACTTTATCGTCGGGTTTGGATTCATTATAAAAAACAAAGACAATATTACCTTCGCCTTCCACAGGGTCGGTATTCTTATTAAAAGAGTAATAGTGGGCATAAAAGAAGTTATCGGGCAATGCTTCGCCGGGATTAAGTTGCTGGCTTTTGTTTCCAACCCAACTCTCAGTTGTTGGTGGATTGCATAAATAAAACCAACAAACATCATAGGAATGACCAAATGTTAATTTTTTTACCTCAGTTTTTAGCGCCAAATTAAGTGGCGATGAACTAATATTTTTAATTGATGCAGAAAAATATATTTCTAAGTCTTGCTTATCTGCTGTTTTATCAATTTGCTTTTCGCCCACTACTTCCAAAGATTGAGAAAATAAAGGACAAGGTAAAAGCATAGCCAATACTATAAAAATTCTGTAAATTTTGTTCATTTGAACCTCAAAATTATTAATTTGCAAAAAAAACTTATCAAAATTATGAAAAATACATTAATCACAACAATATTCCTTGCAATAATCTTAACAGTAAATTTACAAAGTCAAAGTAACAAAACATTGCCAAAAATTAATGTGAAAGATTTAAAAGGTAATACTATTGATTTCTCTACTTTACGGAACGACGACAAGCCTATGATAGTCGATTTTTGGGCAACATGGTGCGTTCCTTGCATAAGAGAATTGGGTAATATCCATAAAGTATACGAGCAATGGCAGAAGGAAACAGGAGTTAAATTCATAGCTGTTTCGATCGACGATGCACGCACATCCAAAAAAGTCGCTCCATTTGTTGCGGGTCGTGGTTGGAAATTTGATTTTTATTTAGACGAAAACAGTGATTTAAAGAGAGCGATGGGAGTATCTAATCCCCCTCACACATTTGTAGTGAATTCGAAAGGCGAGATTATTTGGGAACACGCGGGTTATGCCGAAGGTGGCGAGGAAGAAATAATTAACGAAGTCCGCAAATTAATTGAAAGCGATAAAAAGTAGTTATTTCAAATATTTCTTGGGATATTCATAAAATTTTATCTTCCCTATATTATGAGAAAAATCAGCCCAATTGTTCAAATCTAATTCAATTGAGAGTATGCCACAAGTAGGAATATTATCGAAATAAGTCCCGCTAAAAGCATTCCCAAATGCAGTAAGGTCGGGATTATGCCCAATAATAGTAACATTAGTCAATTCGTCGGGCAATTGTTTCAGTAATTTAATTATATATCTTATTCCATTTTCGTATATGCCATAATCGTAAACCACTTTTTCTATTGGTAAATTATAACTTTCGATGAAATATTGGGCTGTTTCCCTAGCTCTTTCGGCTTTGGAGCAATATATTATTCCGGGGTCGGGCAATAGAGATGGCAACAATTTGCTCATAAATTCGGCATCTCGGCGACCTCTTGCATTCAAGGGACGTTCAAAATCCGACAGATTGGAATTGTCCCAACTCGATTTTGCGTGTCTAATTAATGTAACTATTTTCATTTTGTCTTAGTTTTATTGAATAATTCCTGTTCGGCAAGAAATGAGTTCTGAACTTTCTTTGCCGAAATTGTATCATTAATTTTTATAAATGATTTCGAAAGAATTTCCGATACTCTTCGGCTGTATTCTAAACTTTGTTGGTCATCATTAATTTGTAGCCAAATCTTTTGTTCATAGTAAGGTTTCAATTTATTAATAGCCAATCTTGGATTTTTCAAAGTGTCTTGCTCCGAATCGCTGATAATTTTGTCGAGTTTGTTTGTTAGATATTGTTGGAAATTTTTAGGCCTAAATGCAGTTGTGTCTTGTTTGGCAATATTTTCTAACTTTAATTGCTCTTTTAGGCTTGCAATAAACTCGGGGTTCGAAAAATCGAATACTTTGTAATTAGTTTGAACCCCTGGACGTATTTTGATTGTTATATTTTCGGGATTTTTATGGATTTGTTTTTCTTCAATTTTTTCAAATAAATCGGAAATCAAATCATAATTTAAATTAGTTCGGACTAATGCTAATATTCCATTAATAAAAACGGGCTTCAACGAACCATTTATTAATTCGAAATGTTTTAATATCAGTTGACGGACAAATTGAGCCTGATTATAAACTCGCTGGTAATCACCAATGGCAAAACTTTTGCGACTTCGCAACACTTGCAAAGTTTCGGTGGAATTATATCCAAATAATCTCATTATACCCATTGCTTGCGAAAAACCGAATTCAACGTAATATTTAATAGAACCCAAACCCGAAATTTCGGCTATTTTCGCTAAATATTCTTCGCGTCCCGCCCCCATATAGTAAACGGTGAGTTTATTTAAATTGGTAGTATCGTCGTAACCGCAGTCCACATAAGTGTCGCGAGGTATTGATATAATTTGAATTTTTCTTGCATCGGGAATGATCGAAATTATATGGTTGGCATCGGCATGACCGCGAGGAGCACCCATTCGTCCATCCACACCTATCACGGCTATATTGATTCGGCTGTAACCTGCAAATTCATCACGAGATAAGCCAGCTCGATTATCTTCGCCACTTATTATCAAGCTATCACCATCCAAAATTCGTGAGGTATCAAGTTCAAAAACCGATTTAAGAAATGCCGTATCTATTTCTTCAACAATTGATGTATCTTTAGTGATATTGCTCATCGAAACATACGCTTCGGACTTGGGAGTTTGAAGCAAAAAGTATCCTAATACAATTAATGCTGTAAACCCTAATGAAATAAATATATATTTTGGATTTTTCACTTTTATTATGAGTATAGAAAACAAAATTAAACAAAATATTAACACAAAATTAATATTTTTGAAAAAATTAAATCTTAACAATGGAATATATTAAAACAAGAATAGCAGAAAATACCCTTGAAATACGATTCTATAACGACAAAGCCAATTCGTTTACATCACCAATGCTGAGAGAATTATATTCAATTTTAGTCGATGCAAACACAAATAACGTCATAAAATCTATTTTACTGCTTAGCGATAATCCAAAACTTTTTTCGGCGGGAGCATCGTTCGACGAGATGCTCTCGATAGAAGATTCCGATAAAGCCATCGAATTTTTCTCGGGATTTGCCCGTGTGATCGAAGCAATGATTAACTCTAAAAAATTAATCATAACAGTGGTAGAAGGAAAGTCGATAGGAGGCTCGGTTGGTTTGGTAGCGGCATCGGATTATGTTGTGGCATCCCCAAAGGCAGAATTTCGCTTAAGTGAATACTCTGTTGGAATTGGTCCATTTGTTATTGCTCCGGTAATCGAGAAAAAAATTGGCAAATCACCTTTGATGGAGATGACAATCGATACAAACTATAAATCGGCGGAATGGGCATTGGCTCGTAATTTGGTAAATGTAGTTACCGAAAATCCAACACCTAATGAATTTGCAATCAATCTATGTAATCAAATCAATCAAAGAAGTAATGCGGCAATGGTCGAGTTAAAATCGATGTTTTGGGAATGGAACTGCTGGAAAACAGATATTTTTATGGAAAGGGCACACATTAGTGCCAAATTATTACTGACCGAAGAAACAAAACTTTTCTTGAAGAGTTTTAAAAGTAGATAAAAAAATCAGGTAATAAAAATTGATTGAAAAGATACGAAAAGGCACTTGCAAGTATTTTTCAATCAATTCGTTTATTTTAATCATTATTTACTATAATTTTTAATTTTATCACCATATCTTTGAAATACTTTTATGTTCAATGTTAAATTAGTTTTAATTGTTTTAATTGCTTTGGTGGCATGCCAAGCCGAGAACAAAGAAAGAAATTATGTAACTACATCGGCTCCGATTGCGATGATTTTGAAAGAAATCGTTGGCAACAAGGCAACAGTAGAATATTTGGTTCCTCCGAATGCTTCGCCTCATACCTATAACCCCAAGCCATCAGATGCCCAAAAAATCGCCCGTGCAACCGCTTTCTTTTATGCCTCCAAGAATAACGATGGTTGGGCTGTTACACTCGCTAACCACAATACTATTGAATTATTGCGAATAATAGACACTAAGTATCTGCTAAATAAGGATTTAAACACTGCTAATGCACTTAATCATATACATTCAGAGGATTGCAAACACGATCATAGTATTAACGATTCTTCATTCGACTACGAAAAATACGACAGCCATTTTTGGTCTGATCCAATTTTACTTCAATCATTAACTATCAAAATTGTTGATACTTTATCTAAAATTGACAAACAAAATGCACAATATTACAAAACCAATGGCGACGCTTTTATAAAAAAACTGAATATCATCGACAAACAAATTCGCTCGATTGTGAGCAATATTAAGGATAAGCCAATATTTCTCCATCATCCATCTTTTTTGTACTTTATAAATCGCTATGGGCTAACCTATGGTGGGTCGTTAGAACCAAATCCAGGACAAGAATTAACTGCAAAGGGTTTATCGAATATAATTGAAAAAGTGAGTAAATCGGGCGTGAAAGCAATTTTTTCTGAACCTCAATTGCCTGATAAAATTGCAAAAATAATTGCTACCGAAACCGGAGTTGCTATTTACCAACTCGATCCAATCGGAGCAAATTTTAAAAACTACAACGACTTTATCTTGTTTAATGCTAATAAGTTGAAGGAAGCCCTTGAATAAAATTCTTTTGGTTATATTGTTCGTACTCGCTTTTTTATGCGGCTCGCTTTATTCTCAAAATGACTTGGTATATCAAGTCAATAAAGTCGATACCAACAAATTGAACACCACACAAACCAAATCCCCAACAGGTGCGGTTCTACGTTCATTGGCTTTGCCCGGATGGGGACAATATTATGTTGAATCATATTGGAAAGCACCATTCTTCGTGGCTGGTTGGGGCACTTTAGTTTTCTTTATAGCAGATAATCACAGTAAATATATGGAGGCTGCCAAAGAATATGAAAATTATACGGGAACAAATACATTGGATAAAAATTATCTTTTTCGTAAAAGAGAATATTTCCGCGATTATCGGGATTTGAATGCACTCTATTTATTGGGTGTTTATATTATTTCTGCTGTCGATGCCTATGTTGGAGCAAATATGTTCGAATTCAATGTCGATGATAATATAGCCATTAATTATATAATTAATAAAAGTGGTAATTTTGAAATTAAATTCACATATAAAATAGAATAGGTAAAACAATGAAAGAAAAAGTATTAGAAAGGTTTCTAAGATACGCTGCTATCGATACCCAATCTAACGAAAGTTCGGATACTACTCCAAGCACAATGAAGCAATTCGATTTGGGGAATTTACTCGTCGAGGAATTAAAGGAAATTGGTATTCAAGACGCCGAAATTGATGAACATTGCTATGTTATGGCGACTATACCGAGCAATATTCCAGCGGATCACCCCGCATACGGCAAAGTCCCAACTATTGGGTTTGTTGCCCACGTAGATACTTCGCCCGATGTTTCGGGTGCAAACGTAAAACCAAATATAATCGAAAATTACCAAGGTGGCGATATAGTTTTGCCTGCCGATACATCTGTTGTAATTCGTGAAAACGAAAATCCCTCACTCAAGCATTGCATCGGACACACAATAGTAACTACCGATGGAACAACTCTGCTTGGTTCGGACGATAAATCGGGCGTAACTGCGATAATGATGCTTGCCGAAGAATTAATTAACAATAACTCTATTTTGCACGGCGACATTAGAATTGCTTTCACTCCCGACGAGGAAATCGGACAAGGAACAAGATATTTCGATTTACAAAAATTTGGTTGCAAATATGCTTATACTATTGATGGAGATATGCCCGGTGAATTGAACAAGGAAACATTTTCTGCTAATAGTGGTTTAATCAAGATCAAAGGTAGAGATATTCACCCCGGTACTGCTAAAAATATTATGGTTAATGCCGCCCGTGTTGCAGCAGAAATTGTTGCACGCTTCCCAAAAGATTCGGCTCCCGAAACTACCGAAGGTTACGAACCATACATTCATCCCCACACAATCGAGGGAACGGTTGGCAATGCCGTAATAAAAATCCTTTTTCGCTCATTCCAAACTTCGGATCTTGACGAACAAAAGAAAATTGTCGAAAAAATAATCGAGGATGTTAAAGAAATTTTTCCAAAAGCCGAAATTGAATTAGACGTTAAAGAGCAATACCGAAATATGTACGATACTTTGATGCAACACCCCGAGGTGTTGGATAATTTATGGGAAGCTGCTCTTAGGAGTGGAGTTGAACCCTATTGGAAGCCGATACGTGGTGGTACTGATGGTTCGCGATTGACCGAAATGGGTTTGCCAACGCCAAATATTTATACCGGAGGACAGAATTTCCATAGCAAAACAGAGTGGCTATCGGTTGATGCTTTGGTAAAAACAATCGATACCTTAAAGAATTTAGTACAGATATATGTCGATAAATCAGTTGTTTAGTTAATAAAATTAATTCAATTTTATTGTCTTTAAAAAATTAAAAAAGCCATAAATTATCTATGGCTTTTTTTTATTTAGCTTGGTTCTACCACAAGCTTGGATTATTTGTGCTCTAAATTATTTTTGAGTGTTTAATTAATTTACTATTCCAATATTTTTTTTGCTAACTCAATTATTTTTAGGCATTGTTCCTCAATTGTAATGTTTGTTGTATCAATTTCGACAGCCCCATTGGCTTTACGCAATGGACTAATTTCGCGATTACTGTCGTAATGGTCTCTTTCTTGAATATTTTTAACTAAATTTTCGAAGGATTCAACTATGTTATTTTCTGCTAATTCTTTTTGTCGTCTTCTTGCTCGTTCCTCGACTGATGCATTCAAAAATATCTTCAATTCGGCATCGGGAAACACATGCGTTCCAATGTCCCGCCCGTCCATCACAACCCCACCCTTGCGACCTATTTCCCTTTGTTGCTCGACCATTTTTTGGCGAACGCACCGCAAGGCACTCACTGGACTAACATAGGACGATACTGCGGGTGTTCGGATTTCACCGCTCACATCTTCGCCATTCATCAGCACGATTTGCCCTTCGTTTCCCTGAAGTAATTCCAATTTTAAATTTTCCAAAAGAGGGCAAATCGATGATTCGGATAATTCTTTACCTGAGCGTAGCCACATTAAAGTAACCGCTCGATACATCGCTCCTGTATCGATATAAATATAACCCAATTCTTTAGCAACCAATCGTGCTGTTGTCGATTTGCCCGAACCGGCAAAACCATCTATTGCAATAATAATTTTTTTATCCATTTATATCGAAAATATTTAAAATTGATTTATAAACATCAAGATATTCCTCGAGAGACGAGAAAATAAGATCGGGTTCGAATTTCAATAACTCATAATATGGAGTATTTCCAGTGGCAACTGCCATAGATTTCATTTTATTGTGTTGAGCAGATTGAATATCGCGGTGTGTGTCGCCAACAACTATTGTTTTTTTGGAGGATACATCGGGATATAATGCCTTGGCATTATTCAATGCTGTCTTAGGCAAATCCAATCTGTTTGGGAAATTATCGCCATAAGCCCCAAAGTCGAAATAATCAATAAGCTTGGCAATTTCGAGTTTTGTGTGGGCATTTAGTTCAAAATTACCCGTAACCAATCCAATTTTAAACCGATCGTCTCGGTGCAAAATATCCAGCAATTCCACAACACCATCAAGCACTTGTATGTCGGATTGAACTAATTGGGATTTGAATTCTTCGTTTATCTTTTGATAAATAATATCTTTGTTATCCAAAAATAATTGTTGATCTAAGTTAAGGGTTTTGAAGATGGAAGTAATTATACCAAAATCGGTACGACCTGCAAAATCGATATGAATACGGGAATCCATTTGTATACCCAAGGTATCATTCAATACGCTTGCAAATATACTTTGAGAAATACCTTTTTTAATGTGGATTAAAGTCCCATCTATATCGAATAATACTAAGTGCATAATTATGTATTAAAAGGGTAAGTCGTCACCTTTATCATCAGGATAATCACTGCTCATATCATAACTTCCCTTATCTTCGGCTTGTTGGTAATCTTCGAAGCCTTCGCTTGGGGACTGATTATAACTTTTATGTTCTGTGTCTTGATAACTTCTATTTTCGTCACTTCTTTTGGGTTCCAACATCATAAAATTTGATGCAACAATTTTATAGGAATATTGTTTAACTCCGTTCTTTTCATAATTCTCATTGGCAATTCTGCCTTCGACAAGCACCATTGAACCTTTTTTGAGATATTTACTTGCCGTATCGGCTAAATTTTCCCAGAGCTCAATTTTGTGCCAATCAGTAGTTTCTTCTTTATCACGGCGATTGGTCGCCAAATTGAAGTTGCAAACTGATTTTCCAGAAGTTGTGCTTCTGTGTTGGGGGTCGCCACCTAATCGACCAACTAATACGACGTGGTTATATGTTCTACTAGCCATAAAATAAACCGAAAATTTATACAAAATTAGTAAATTTACTTTTGATTAATTCGTTATTTAGTATTTATTTTCAAAATTTTTGGGAATAAATTTTTTCAACTTATAAAATCAAAAAAAATGAGAAAATGGTCAATTGAAGATTCGAACGAAATATACAACATTACCGGGTGGGGAGCATCCTATTTCGGAATAAATGAAAAAGGAACAATATACGTATCGCCCCGACAAAATGGAAGAAAAATTGATTTAAAAGAGATAGTGGACGAGCTAACTCTACGAGATGTCTCTATGCCTGTATTGTTGCGATTTCCCGATATATTGGATGATAGAATCGAAACATTGGTTCGTAGCTTTAATCGGTCCGCCGAGGAATACGAGTTCAACGGCAAATATTATGCAATTTACCCTATCAAGGTTAATCAATCTCGACCAGTTGTCGAAGAAATTTTAAGATATGGAACTAAATTCAACATTGGACTGGAAGCAGGCTCCAAACCCGAATTGCAAGCGATTTTGGCATTATCGTCCAATCCCGATGCTTTAATCGTATGCAATGGATATAAGGATGAAACATTTTTAGAATTGGCTCTCTTAGCTCGCAAAATGGGCAAAAATGTTATTATCGTTGTCGAAAAATTGAACGAATTAAAACTTATTGCCAAAATTAGTAAAAAATTGAAAATCGACCCTGCTATTGGCATTAGAGTTAAACTTTCGTCATCGGGTAGTGGCAAGTGGGAAGAATCGGGCGGTGATTACAGCAAATTTGGATTAAATACTGTGGAATTGATCGAGGCAATCGAATTCTCGCAAAAAAATGGATTGTTGGATAACATTGTTTTGGTTCATTTTCACATTGGGAGCCAAGTTACAAATATTCGTAAAATTAAGAATGCAATTCGCGAGGCTTCGCAATTCTATGTTCAATTAGTAAAAAATGGCTGCAATATTCAATTTGTTGATATAGGCGGAGGATTAGGAGTTGATTACGACGGCTCCCGCTCCACCAATCCCAGTAGTATCAATTATTCAGTTCAGGAATATTTGAATGATGCTATTTTTGCCTTACAAGAAGCTGCAGACAAACACAATTTGCCCCACCCAAATCTTATCACAGAATCGGGGCGATCTTTAACTGCTCATCACTCTGTTTTGGTGTTTGATGTATTGGAAAAAACTACTCAACCCGCTTGGAATTACTCGAACAAAGTAACAGAAGATGATCATCCCCATATTCAAGAATTATTCAACATTTTGGAAACCATAACACCATCGAATATGCTCGAAAGTTGGCACGATGCCCAACAAATTAGGGAAGAAACCATCGATATGTTTTCTTTGGGATTAATCGACCTAAAAGTTCGGGCTAAAATCGAAAGTTTGTTCTGGTCGGTGGCTCGCGAAGTAAACGATTTGAGCAAAAACCTAAAGCATATCCCCGATGAATTAAAACAATTGCCTAAGATGCTTTCGGACAAGTACTTTTGCAATTTTTCGTTGTTCCAATCCCTTCCCGATTCGTGGGCAATCGATCAGATTTTCCCTATAATGCCTATTCACCGATTGAACGAAGCGCCCAAGCGGAATGTTTCGCTTCACGACATTACTTGCGATTCAGATGGTAAGATTGATAATTTTATATGGCAAGGTAATTTTCATCACTTTTTGCCATTACCCGAAGTAACCGACGATAATCCGCTGTATATTGGAGTTTTCCTTATTGGTGCATATCAAGAAATTTTGGGTGATTTGCATAACCTGTTTGGCGATACCAATGCTGCACATATTGTCCTAACCGAAGATGGATATGAGATTCAAAAAATAATAGATGGCGAAACCGTTGCCGATGTTCTCGATTATGTGCAATACCAACCTAAAAAATTGGTCAAAGAAATGGAACAATGGGTATCGATGGCTATGAAACAAGGTAAAATTACTCCCGAAGAAGGCAAGCAATTTCTAATGTTGTATAGATCTGGTCTCTACGGCTATACTTATTTAACATAAAAAATCTTGGAATCTTTGAAAAAAATTGTTAAATATACTGATGTCCTCCAAGGCAAATCAATTTTAGAATCTCGCCAAAAAAAGCGAGAAGATTCTATTAACAAATCACTAATCCTAATGCGTCAGCAAAACCTGGCGCTTCGCAAAGGTGATGCAAGATTTAAACAAATAGTTATTGATTATAATAATTATTTAAAGAAAAAGGATATTAAAGCAATATCCAAGTTAATTAAAAAACTTCTCCATAATTAATATGACAAATTCTGCTGCTTTTACCTCCAATGAACTTATCGCTATATTTGGCGAGAATAATTGCTTTTTTCCCAAAGATTTTGTAACTCAATCTGTTGAAACCGATACAAGATTGATGAAACCTAATTCAATTTTCATCGCAATAAAGGGCGAGCAACACGATTCGCATAATTTTATCGACAAAGCAATCGATAATGGTGCAAATTGCATTATCGTCGATAGTGTCTGGTACGAAAACAACGTAGATAATTTAAAAAACTATAATCATATCGTTGTTAAAAATACTATTAACGCATTGGGTAAATTAGCAAATTTCCACCGTTCACGATTCAATATTGATATAATTGCTGTTGCTGGTTCCAATGGAAAAACAACTACAAAAGAATTAATAGCAAAAATTTTATCTTCCGAAAAAAATATTCTTAAAACACATAAAAACTTCAATAATCAAATTGGCGTTCCATTGATGCTTTTGCGATTGGACGAAACTTACCAAATGGCTGTTATCGAAATTGGGACAAATGAACCCGGCGAAATATATCTACTATCCGAAATTGTAGCTCCAACTGCTGGCGTTATTACTAATATTGGAAAAGAACATTTAGAAGGTTTTATCGATTTAGATGGAGTTGAATCCGAAGAAACCTCGCTATTTGCATATTTAAAGAAGTCCGATTCTATAGCATTCCTCAATATGGACGACGATAGATTAAAAAAATACTTACCTTTATTCGATAATGTTTTTACTTACGGAAAAAATACGAATGGCGAATACAATTTAAATGCAACAATCGAAATAAATAATGATTTAACAAGTAAATTAACTTTGAATAATCAAACCGAAACTTTTGAAGTAAACTTAAAAGTCAAGGGACTTAACTATGCCTACAATGCCATTCCCGCTGTTGCAGTTGGATTATTTTATAAAATTCCAATACCAACAATAATACAATCATTAGAAAGTTTCGCCCCCGATTGCGACCAAGATTATGGCAGAATGGTTGTTTTCCAAAAAAATGGCGTTACAATATTGAACGATACCTACAATGCAAACCCAAGCTCTACAGCCTTAGCATTAGAAACACTGTCGCTAACGCAGAGTGATAATAAAATTGCCGTCTTGGGCGATATGTTGGAACTTGGCGATTCTGCAATAAAAGAGCATAAAGAAATCTTGGATAAAGCAAAAAGTATTGCAAACTTTGTATTGCTCTATGGACCGACCTACCGAGAGGCACTAACTATGCTTAAAGAAGAAGACAAAATAACACATTTTGATAATAAGCAAGAACTTCTAAATCACTTGCACATTATTTTAAGCGACGACACAGCACTATTGGTTAAAGGATCACGTGGAATGAAAATGGAAGAAATAGTAAAACAGCTTGTTCAATAAATTTTTACAATTCTAAAAGCCATTTTTATTACTAATTCAGAATAAAAATTTTAATTAATAACATTTTCGATAAAATACTCGAGTCTTTCAATCACATCTTGTTTGTGCAGTAATGCCAATGTTTCGAACAAGCCAGCCCCACCGGACTTGCCCGTAACTGCAATCCTCAGTGGATGAACGATATCTCGCAACTTCATTCCTTTTTGCTCAATCCATTGAATTGTAAAGTCGTGGGATGATTGATAATTCCAATCCTGCAATTTTTTGATTGCTTCGATATATTCTTTAACTAAATCGGTTGTATGTTCTTTCCAATGCTTTTTGATAAAATCTTCGTCGAAACTTTTTGGTTTATCGAACATATAAGGAACGGCTTCGGGCAAATCATATAAATTTTCGATTCTTTCTCTGAACAATTCAATAACTGATTTTAAATAATCCTTATTTATATAATTAAATTTAATTTGCTCGAGATGGGGAATAATGTGTTCCAATAGTTCATCAATTGGTTTGGAGCGTAAATATTGGGCATTCATCCAGTTCAATTTATTGATATCGAAAACAGCACCCGATTTATTTACTTTCTCTAAATTGAACAATTGAATTAATTCATCCAACGAATAAATTTCCCTATCGGCAGTTGGGTTCCAGCCCAAAAGTGCAATAAAGTTTACGAATGCTTCTTTAAAATAACCTTTTGCAACATAATCCTCGACAGCCACATCACCTTGCCTTTTGCTTAATTTCGATTTATCCTTGTTCAACAACAGCGGTAAATGAGCAAAAGCGGGACATTCCCAACCGAATGCTTGATAAAGCAAAACGTGCTTGGGAGTGGAGGGCAACCATTCTTCGCCACGAATTACGTGGGATATCTGCATCAAATGGTCGTCCACAACGTTTGCAAGATGGTAAGTGGGAAATCCATCCGATTTTAGTAGTATTTGGTCGTCCACTTCGTTGCCTTTCACCGATACAGTTCCTCTTATAATGTCCTCGAAAACAACATCTTGGTCGTAAGGTACTTTCAGTCGGATTACGTAGGGTGTTCCATTGTCTATGAGCTGCTTAATTTCTTGCTGGTCAAGTGTAAATTGGTTTCTCATTGCCATTCTATCGTAACGATAAAAACCACCCGAAGCTTGTATCCTTTTCCTCATTTCTTCTAATTCTTCCGAGGTATCGAATGCATAGTATGCTTTGCCATTTTCAATTAACTGCATTGCATATTTACGGTACAAATCGAATCGTTCACTTTGAATGTAAGGACCGTAATCACCACCAATGTGGGGTCCTTCGTCGAAATTGATGCCTGCCCATTCCAAATATTTTATCAAGTTTTCGGTTGCACCTTCCACAAATCTTGTACGGTCGGTATCTTCTATTCTTAGAATCATTTTACCATCGTAGTGGCGTGCGAAAAGGAAATTATACAAAGCGGTACGCAACCCACCAACGTGAAGGTATCCCGTTGGAGATGGTGCAAAACGAACTCGGACAGACATCTTGTTCTCTCAAATTTTTATAAATTACAAAATTAGTGAAAAAAAAAGTCAATTTTAATTTTTCTAAACATTGAGTTTGTTTAATTTTGATTTTTATAATATTTGTAATGATTTATGCAACAAGAAAATTTACTATTCGAGGAGATAATTTCGCTATCAACCGAGCAAATAAATCCTAATACCATCGATATCGATTTAGTGGATACCGAAGAAATATTAAGAATGATTAACAACGAAGATAAATTGGTGCCAATTGCAGTGGAAAGCGAGATTCCTTACATCAAAAAAGCGGTTGAAATTATAGTGGAATCACTGAAGATAGGGGGACGATTGATATATGTTGGAGCAGGAACTTCGGGCAGACTTGGAGTGGTTGATGCATCGGAATGTCCTCCAACTTTTGGGACAAACCCCGAAATGGTTGTCGGGCTTATTGCTGGCGGAAAAGAAGCAATGTTTGTGGCGCAAGAAGGCGCCGAGGACAATCCCCAAGGTGCAATTGACGATTTAAACAAAATAAATTTGTGCCAAAATGATGTAGTTGTTGGAATTGCGGCATCGGGCAGAACGCCATATGTGAAGTCGGCAATTAATTATGCGGCAAGTGTTGGGTGCCACACCATTATGATTTCCACTTCACCTCGTAATAAAGTAATTGATATGGGGATTAATGCAAATGTTTTTATTTGTCCAAATGTAGGACCTGAAGTAATTGCTGGTTCCACAAGAATGAAATCTGGCACTGCCCAAAAATTAGTCTTAAATATGCTCTCAACAGCGTCGATGGTTCGTTTGGGTAAAACATATCAAAATATTATGGTTGATTTGCAACAAACAAACCAAAAACTAAAAGAACGTTCCAAAAATATAATAATGAAGTTATGCAATGTGGATTACGACCAAGCAACAGATTTGCTTAGCAAGTCCAATGGAAAAGTTAAAAATGCAATTGTTATGAAGTTGCTTGATGTAGATTACCAACAATCTGTAAAGGTTTTGGAACAATCCGAAGGCAAAATTAGGAAAGCAGTCCAGAAATTAAATCATTAGTGAAAGAATTACATTCTAATACGGAAAATCGAGGATAGCATCGTTTTATTTACATTTTCATTAGGATGCATTGAACAATCAACAATTTCAATTCTATGGTCGATTCTTTTGTTTTGGAGAATTTCGCCCATGCGATTTGCTTGATTAATCATTTTCATATTACCTTGTTCGGCAATCAGATAAAGATGCTTTTGCGATTGAAGAAACGAAAGCCAATAATTATCTTCCAAATTTGGAAGGTAGTGGATAGGAGAATTATAATAACAATTTTCGTCGTAATAATTCTTGGAAAGCCATTGAATATCATAAAAGGCATTTGCACCCACACTGCCAATAAAAATATCGGGTCGCCTAAGATACGAATTTACAGAATGATATCCACCAATCCCAGCACCACAAGTTACAATTGGGACTGGGGAACCGTTGTCGTCGTATATAAATTGTTTTACTTCGTTGGCTATAAATTGATTAAATAGGTAGTGTTGGTGGGAGCGTTCTTCTAAAGAAATGTTATCGTTCAACCAGCTTTTTAAATTATTTGTTTCGATGCAAAAAAGTTTTATGTGTCCTTTTTCAATGATCGGTTCTATCGATTCTATTAAACCGATTTTTTCATATTCGTAGGGATCGTCGTCGGTGATGGGAAACATAAGAAAGTTTATTCCAAAGTGTCCATAAACAATTACTTCCATATCCTTGTTCATAAAAGAGCTTGGTATTTTATACACTTCTCTTCTCATTATTTCCTCATCTGAATATTTCTATCACGAAATAGTTCTACTTTTGTTTTAAAATTCAGAAATATTCACGGTTTTTGTTATTGGAATTAAATAAAATCAAATTTGATTAACAAGTGATACCATCTCTATTGCAGTCATAGCAGCATCGAAACCCTTATTTCCTCCTTTCGAGCCAGCTCGTTCGACTGCTTGCTCGATCGAATCGGTGGTTAGAACTCCGAATATTACGGGAATCCCGCTCTCGAGATTCACCTGCGCAACGCCTTTGGCAACTTCGTTAGCAACATAATCGAAATGGGGAGTATTGCCACGAATAACTGTTCCCAATGCAATTATAGCGTCGAATTTTTTGGTTTCTGCTATTTTTTTTGCTACAAGTGGGATTTCGTATGCACCAGGTGCATAAAACACAGCAATATTTTCCTCGATTGCATTATGTCGGTATAATCCGTCCAGTGCACCTTCGAGTAGTTTCTTTGTGATAAAATCATTAAACCGCGAGACTATAATGGCAAATTTCTTGTCGGTTGCATCGAATTTGCCTTCAATAATTCTTAACATAACTATCCTTATATAAATAATTTACAAAATTACTATAAATGTTTCAATAAACAAAAAGGCTGCCTGTGTAATGGGCAGCCTCTTTCTTCTGTAATGAATGTTAAATAAATATTATTTAACTACATTGAATTTACGAACTTCGCGGAATTCACCAGAAACCATTTCTAATATATAAGCACCGTTCGATAATTTTTCGATTGGTAATCTTATTGAATATGCACCTGCTTTCATATCTCCAGATATTGGAATATCCACAACATTACCAGCTGCATTTACGATTCTGATTTCTACATAACCATCGAATGCTATCGAGAATGGCAAATCAGTTCCGTTTGCAGTAACTGGATTAGGATTGATAGCACCTAAGTTATAATCAGCCGCGCTTATTACGATTGGACGTAAATTATCAACGCAAACTTCGGATAATGTTGCTTTG
>CALKJQ010000027.1 GCA_937995785.1 Candidatus Kapaibacterium sp. | reverse complement strand
TTTCAATTCAGTCGTAAAAACAATTGGTTCCGACCATTTACTTTCGGAATTAGCATTAATTGCTTTAATTTGTACAATATATTTGGTATTATAATTTAACTTATCAAAGTAAATTTCGAAAGTATTTGCTCCCTTGGTATTGAATTCTTGAACTAATTCGCCATCTTCTTTAGCAAGTCTAATTTTGTAGCTGCTGGCTTTATCAACTTTCGACCACCTAACCAATCCGTCCACTTGAACGGCGAATTCGTTGTTTCGAGGATAAAACACAATAGGAATTGGTAATTCAGTAGTATCGGCGTCGTTAGCCTTTGTTTTGACAGAGAATATTTCCGACCAATAACTTGTATCTGCTGTTCTCAAAGCACGAACTCTCCAATAATACTGCATCCCACTTTTCAGCGTATTAATGAATATCGAAGTATCTGCGGTTATTAATTTAATTAAAAAATCGTTTTCGAATAGATTATCCTCTGATATTTCAATATTATAATCTGATGAGCCTATAACCTTACCCCAAACAAATTTAACGGGTATTTCGATATCGGCACTATTCTTAGTAGGCAAAATGGGTTTAGGCGGAGGCAATGTGGTTGTGAATACCACATAACTCGACCAATTGCTTGTGTCGGGGGATGCAATTGCACGAACACGGCAATAGTAAATTGTGTTGTATTCCAATCCTATTGCTTTAATTGAAGTAGTTTTCAAATTCTTTGAATTAATAATTAGATTCTGAAACGATTTTTCGTCGGATAATTGAAATTGGTATGATTCAGCAACATCAACACTATTCCAAGCAAATGTTCCGTCTGTTTTGAAGCCAACAAAATTATATTGAGGATTTAGTATAGAGGGAGATGCAATATTAGTTCGGAAAGAAAAAGTTTCAGACCAATCGGTTGAATCATTGCCCGAAATTGCTTTTACCCTCCAAAAATATTCTCGATTATATTGCAATCCTTTATATTGCAAACTTTCTTTGTTCAAAATTACCGAGTCGATTATTTTAATTGAAAAATCATCATTTGATGATAATTGAACGATGTATTTTTGGGAATTGGTTATATCTTCCCATTTTAGTTCACCATAAGTTGTTAATGCTCTTGAATTGTTTTGCGGAATTAATAGATTTGGACCTTTAATTTTCGTCTTGACGAGAACAAACTCACCAAATCCCTCAAACTTGGCTATAATGGATTTATTGGTAAAATTATAATTTGCTTCTAATTTGCGAAATTCACCGTTATTTTCACCTTGTCTTTGATATATTGCGACACCTTGTGGAAAATTTAAATTATCAATTTTCGATAGGTCGAGCCCAAATTCTCCCGAAATAGATGAAAACCCTCCATCATTAGAAAAAACCCACCGATAAGGAAGAATTGCATAAAATTGATTATCTGCAAAAGTGCTATTATTTGGTGGATAAAAATGCTTTTGGACGTGAGTTTTTCCGCCACTTCCGTTAATCGATTCCACTTTGATTGCAACTCCCGTTTCGTTGCTCGTGGAATTGTAATCATACAAATCTACCGAATTAATGTAAATTGAATTATACGCTTGTCGTAGATTTGACTTTTGAACACGATAAATTGCAGACACTTTGTCCCATTCTGTTTCGATTGTAATTGTTTTATCGGGACGAACTTCGGTGAATGCATTTTTGGACCAACCCCAACATATCAAAGTATTGCCATTTTCCAATCGATATGCACTTCCCATAACAAAAGTATAAATATCGGGAGTGTTCCTAAATTCCCAAACTTTGGTTGCTGTTTTGCTTTGATGATTGATAGAATACTCAACAGCTCTCGAATATTGCTGTGGTTTTAGATTGCCATTATCAAACATAAGGATATTGCCATTCGGCAATATAGATGCAGTATGTTGGTGCGAGAAACCAATAAAACCATCAATTTCATCATTCAAAATTGTGTATTGATTATTCTTGCAATTTTGTCCACCAAATCGCCAAATAAATTGTTTTGTTTGCTTATTTATCAAAGCAATTTCGTCGAAGTGTCGTATCGAAATTAATAAATTCCCATTTGAATCCTCGAATATGGAGTTGATATGAAATGGGTCGATAACATTCATTGTTAAATCAACAGAAGAGGTCGCATCGGTTAGTTGCAGGTGGTCGAATGCACTCCATATCCAATAAATATTTCCCTTGCCATCTGTTTCGATTAAAATATTGTCGACGATGGATGCATCACTTTTACCACCATCGACGATATCACTCAAATCCACTTGGATTGATTTATCGAGCAACATCATATAGTTTCCATTCCTTAAAGCAACAAAATCGTGCATATCTATTGTATAGCTGGTTGGATTAACGATACTATCAATTAATTCAATATTCTGGTTGTAGATTAGATATTTATTGAATGCAAATTCGGCAATTAAACCATTTTCGAGAATTTTTTTTCTTTTTTGCGATTTTGTTTCTTTTTCGAAAATATAATTGCCATAATTATCATACAATTGAAAAGGGGTTTGTTCATTGACTTCTAAAAAAAAATAACCAGGCGATGGATTGTTGAGCGTTTTTACTATTGGAATACTTTGGGATATTAATTCATAATTAAATAGTGTATTTAATAAAAATATGATCAATATCAAAAGTCGTTTTATCATTTTACCAATTTCTGAATTTGCTAAATTAAGAAATACTTTAATGAAAACTTGTTGGGATTGTTTCGACAAACAATAAATAATTTTTAAACACACTGAAATAACAATACTATAAAAAAAACAGAATTATTCTCGACATCGAAATAAAAATAATTCTGTCTGTAAAATCTTAAAAATCGTATTATTCTAATTTAAAACTTCTGTTACCTTTTGGGCGGCTTCGAAGAACGAGAGAGCAACTTTGAAGTCTAAACCAGAATTTTGTAGGGTTTCTTTGCCTTCGATAGCATTTGTTCCATCCAATCGAACAATTACGGGTATATTTACATCCACTTGGTTCAAAGCTTTCACGATACCATCGGCAACTTTGTCGCAACGAACAATACCGCCAAAGATATTAATAAGAACTGCTTTCACGTCGGGGTCGGACATCATAATACGGAAAGCATTCGCAATGCGATCGACGTTTGCTCCGCCACCAACATCTAAGAAGTTTGCGGGACGACCTCCAGCATACTGTATCATATCCATTGTTGCCATCGCTAATCCAGCACCATTAACCATACAGCCTACATTACCATCTAGTTTAATATAATTCAAATCGTACTTCGAGGCTTCTACTTCCAATGGCGATTCTTCGTTTAGATCTCGAAGTTCGATAAATTCGGGGTGCCGGTAAAGTGCGTTATCATCGAAATTAATTTTTGCGTCCAAAGCTATAATTTTATCGTCCTCGGTTAATACCAAAGGATTAATTTCCACCAAACTTGCATCAATATCTTCGTAGGCTGTTACTAATTTTGGAAGAAAATCGAGGAAACTTTTATAGGCATCGCCCGCCAATCCCAAACCAAACGCTAAAGAACGAGAATGGAATGGTTGAAGTCCTGTTGTTGGGTCGATGTGAACTTTTAGTATTTTTTCGGGGGTTTCGGCAGCAACTTTTTCGATTTCCACCCCACCTTCGGTAGATGCCATAATAACATTCCTACCTGTTTGCCTATCCAAAGTGATGCTTAAATAAAATTCTTTCTTTATTTTGCATCCTTCTTCTATCAGAATTCTCTGCACTATTCTGCCTTCTGCTCCCGTTTGAATTGTAATTAGCTTATTTCCAATCATTGCTTTGGTTAATTGATAGGTTCGATGGGCTATATTTTCGCCAATCAATAAATTAACCCCTCTTAAATCTTTACCTTCGAATTGCAAAGGTTCGCCCGTATTAATATCGTGGATAATACCCTTGCCCCGACCACCAGCGTGAACTTGTGCCTTCACTACTATTAAAGAATCTCCTTTGGATTCGAATTCTTCCCAAGCCAGTTTGCCGGCGTCCTCGGGATTAAAGGCAACTGCTCTACGAAGGGTTGGGATGCCATATTTACTTAATAATTCTTTTGCTTGATATTCGTGAATCTTCATTTTATCTCAATTATTTATTTTACTTATTAGTTAGAATTTCAAAATTAACAAAAAAAAGTTAAACTTTTATTTAGATTTAAGTTAGTTTCAACTTATTTATTGTTCTATTCGATTAATTTTATATTTGTGAAAGTAAATCATTAATACGCACACAATGATTGAAAAAAACAAGGTTACCATAAATTCGGGTAGTTGCAATAAACCAAATTCATAAAACGAGGAAATTATGTTAAATGGTGGAATGTTGATATAGATTAATGAAAAAAATAAGAATAAAAACATCATAATCAAGGCATAAAATCCGTAATATTTTTGATTTGATTTATCCTCGAAAGCTACTAAAGAGTAAAAACTAATTATTGTGCCTATTGTAAAGACCGAATACATAACATTTGTAGCAACTAAATCTGGCAAACTAAAAGTAATTAGAGACACAAAATAACTTAGGTAGGTAAATAGCAAAATTATTATGCTCGACGACAAAATAAATGAAAATATCGATTTATAAAAATTGGGAAATTTGTTTGCATTGGAATTGCGAAACGAAATAAAATATGATGGTAAACCAACCGCAAGTGCACTAAGTAGTGAACTTTTTCGGGGCGTTAAGCAAAATGGAGTTAAAAAGAACCAATTAGCAAGCAACATCAACAAAACGGAAAAGTTTTTTACTAGATACAGCGTTGTAATATAACGAACTGTATTAATAATTTTATTTCCTTCGTCGAATATTGCGGGCAACAAACTAAATTTGTTTTTTTGCAAAACAATATCCGCGATTTCTTTTGTTATTGTCATACCCTCTTCCATCGCAATTCCCAAATCGGCTTCTTTGATAGCGGGCAAATCGTTAATACCATCACCAATAAAGCAAACTTTAAGATGATGAGATTTAAGAATTTTAACAATTTGTAATTTCTGGCTCGGCGTGAGCCGAGCAAAAAATTTATATTTTAATATGGCTTTTTCGATTTCTTCTGTGCTTTTTTGGAACAATATTCGGCAATCCACGATATCTTTGGGAGCAACATCTAAACCAACATCTTTGAGAGTTGCATAGGTTGCATCGAGCGAATCACCAGTAAGCACTTTATAATCCTTGCCCATAACGGCAAAGTTATTTGCTACATCGATAAAATCATCTCTTATAGTATCTTTCAAACTCAAGATGGCTATTGGAATTAGATTAGATTTTTCAATAATCCCTACGTTTAAATTAAGATTACTTTCCATTTCTGTTTTGCATAGCAAAATATTCCTTTTGCCAAACAAATCATTTCTTTCTAATTTTTCTAAATATTCTTTCTCATATTTTGTATCAATTTTATTCATCAAGACATCCATAGCACCCAAAACATATATCTCTTTGTTATGATTGGCAATATTATCGAACAAAATTGCGCTATACTTTTGTTCGGAGTCGAATGGAATTTCATCGAGAAAAAATAGTTTATCATCATTTGGAAAATGCGATAATATATCTATGGTTTGGTTCTTATTCGAAGAGTGCTTATAGAAACTTCCCAGAAGTTTCTTCAAATTGTCGATGGTAAAATCTTTATTTAATGAAATTAAATCCGATAAGCAAATTTCGTTTTTTGTTATGGTTCCCGTTTTATCCAAACATATTATATCGAGAGTGGAAAAAGAATCAATTGCATTGATTCTTTGAACAATAGCACCAATTTTGGAAATTCTATAAATTCCAATGGAAAAAGTAATTGCAGCAAAGAAAATTAAGCCTTCGGGAATTATAGTAAAAGCAATTGTGGACATACGGCGGACTTCCTCTATCCCAATCTCGCCCATCGATATATCGCGAACGCCTTCCAATATGATTAAAACTATCGTAACAATAAATGAACCCGTAAAAATTATATTAATTTTGTTCATTAATGGGGATGTTGTGATTTTGAACTTTTTTGCTAAATGTGTTATCTGGTTAGAATAACTATCGCTGCCAACCCTCGTTACTTTTGCAAAGGCAAACCCATTAACGCAAAAACTTCCCGAGAGCAAACTATCTCCTTCTTGCTTTGCTATTGCTAAACTTTCGCCCGTGATAAGCGATTCGTCTGCTTCGAATTTTTGGCAATCAACAATTAGGCAATCAACCGGTATTTGATCCCCTCGGGATATAAAAATAATATCGTCCTTAACTAAATCATAAATATCAATTGAATACTTTCTTCGCTCCCTTATTACGTTTATTTTATGTTCCTTCAGAAGTTCAACTTTTTCTAATGCCCGAACAGCTTTTATTTTCTGAAATATTGATATTACTGTGTTTATCGAAATAACTATAAGTATGCCAATCGAATCCAACAAAAGTCTGTTGTCGTTAAATTTGAAATAGAAATAAAAAAGACCCGAAATAATAACAAAATTTATTAAATTGAAAACGGTTAAAGTATTTTCGAGAATTATCTGAAAATAACTAATTTTTGACGAATTATTTTTCTGGTTGGTTAATCCTTTAATCTTTCGAAATTCAACTTCTTCGGAAGTAAGTCCACACAAAACGGACTCTTTTAGGTTATGAGGCATTCACTTTTGTTAAATTATTTTGGACAAATGGAATAATTTTGTTGTCTGGCGAGTTTTTTAATCTTTGAAGCAACAAAGTAATAATTGGTTTGTTAGTCAATAATTCAGTAGAATTAATATATACTATTCTGTTATTGTTGATATTCGCAAATTTTAATTCTCTTCTCGAAATCGACAATAGTATTGTTGACTCGGGAAAACTCAATAAAGTCATAAAGTATTCGAACCAATTAAGTTTGCGATTTTTGAAACCAAATCGAGCAAGTGACGAGGATTTTAGAAAATATGGATTTCCTTTTAATATTACATCGCGCGGGAATTCTCCGTTTTCGATTTTATTACACAATATTAAAAGCCCCTCTAACACATTTATTTTGAGCGAAGAAGGATTAATTCGATGGCGAAAAACAAAATCCCAACTCGTACCCAAATGCAATTCGTATAATTTGGGAGCAACTTGCACCGTCATAAACAAAGGGGAATGATATTTGTAGAATCCAAGCCATTTTAGCAGTGGGGTTGTTATAAATCGAACAAACCGCCACACAATAACCAATAAAATGATGTAAAGAATTATTGTTAACATACAAGAAATTATGTAATGTGAAACAATTACAAATTAATCCTAAAATGTTATTTGGCTGTTAATAATTAATGAATGTTGAAAACTATATAATCTGCTCTTTATCGTCTATTCTTTTTTAATAAACTAATTTATCATAATTTTGAATTTTAAAATTATTCGAGATTGAAAAATGGAACATTCTCATTCTATTTCGCTATGGAGCGGGTTGCCTTTCGTACTTATGCTTGGTTCAATTGCTGTATTCCCATTAGTAGCAGAAAAATTTTGGGAGTCGAACCGAAACAAGTTAATAGTTTCGTTAATTCTGGGAATTCCAACTGCAATATGGATGCTTTTCAATGGTATGACCGGCGAACTGGAACACTCTTTAATTTTTGATTATATTCCATTTCTAATCTTATTGGGGGGGCTTTTTATAATCACGGGCGGGATATTTGTTGATGGCGATATCGAAGCAACACCTCGCAACAATACAATATTACTTGCCATAGGGGCTGTTCTTGCTTCTTTTATGGGCACAACTGGAGCCGCTATGCTTTTAATACGTCCATTACTGAGCATCAATTCCGAAAGAAAATTCAAAACTCATTCTATCCTTTTTTTCATAGCAATAGTTGCCAATTCGGGAGGTTTATTAACCCCTATAGGCGATCCACCCCTATTTATGCTCTATTTACGTGGAGTTCCTTTCATTTGGTTTTTCCATCTAATTGTGGAATGGGCAACTACCAATATAATTTTACTAATAATTTATTTCATCTACGACTCGCTGCAATACAGAAAAGAGTCACCAACCGATATTGCTTTCGATAGAACAAACATCCGTCCAATGACAATTGGCGGCAAGTTGAACTTCCTTTGGCTTATGGGAGTACTTTTATCTGTAGCTTTTATAAACTCAAATATATTCCCTCAATTAGCCGATAACAAACTTTTTGGTTTTGCACGCGAAATTGTAATTTTGCTTATGGCTATTGCCTCCCTGTATTTTACTAAAAAAGAAGTAAGGGTATCGAACAAGTTTTCGTGGCACCCAATTCAAGAAGTTGCTTATCTGTTTTTGGGTATCTTTATAACTATGGTGCCTGTATTGGTTTATTTGGAAACAAATGCGTCTTCATTGGGGGTGGATAATCCCATCCAATTCTATTACTCGACGGGATTTTTAAGTTCATTTTTGGACAATACGCCAACTGCTGTAACGTTTTACTCGTTGGCATTGGGATTGGTGCACGCTTCTCCACAAATGTTCGAAGGGATGAAACTTATTGCAGGAGTTCCCGAAACGTTCTTAATTGCAATTTCGGTTGGTGCTGTGATGTTTGGAGCAATGACTTATATTGGCAATGGTCCCAACTTTATGGTTAAAGCGATTGCCGAAGAGCAAAAAGTTCCGATGCCTCATTTTTTTGCATATATGTATAAGTTCTCTTTAATTGTTTTATTGCCAATATTCATTTTGGTTCAATTGCTTTTTATTCACTAAATACCCACTAATTTATGCTCAAATCAAGCACTATAGATTTCCTTAGGAATTTAAAAAAAAATAACAACAAAGAATGGTTCGAAGAAAACCGCAAAGTTTACGAACCTGCAAAATCTGATTTTCTCTTGTTTATGCAACAAATAATTGATGAATTAAGCATAATTGATAATTCAATCCAATTGGTTAAAGCAAAGGATTGCATTTTCCGAATTAACCGCGATGTAAGGTTTTCGAACGATAAATCACCCTACAAAACAAATTTTGGTGCATTTATTACCAAAAAAGGTAAAAAGCCAATGAATATCGCTGGTTATTATTTTCATTTGGAACCCGGCAATTCTTTTGCTGGCGGAGGAATATATATGCCATTGCCCGCGGAATTAAAAAAAATAAGACAAGCCATAGATACTAATTATCCCGATTTTTTGCAAATTATTAGCTCGAAATCTTTCTTATCAGTTTTTAAGGAATTGGATAAAGACCCCGAAATGATATTAAAAAGACTCCCAAAAGGATTCGACAATGATAATCCAGCAGCTGAATACTTGAAATACAAGAGCTTTACGGCTGTAGTTAATCTTCCGGAAAATGAATTGGTTTCTGATGGCTTATTAAATAAAACACTCAAGGTGTTTGAATCACTTAAACCATTAAATGACTTTTTGAATAATGCGTTGACATAAGGTTATCTAAAAAACTTTCCTTTGTAATAATATGAAAATGATTTTTTTTAGTGTTAGTGTATGTGCTGTAAGGGATTGCGGAGCAGTTACCTGTCCACCGACACGAAAGTTTGAGCGAGCTACAACGCTTAAATACCCACTGAGACCCTTATGGCATATAGCCTTTGTTGGCGGATGTGCCTCTTGTTCTCACTTTGTCAGTTGTTTGATTTCGGTTGCTATCTGTTCTATTACTTCTTCGTTTTTTATCTTGTCGTCAATACTGAAAACAACGAATACCTGTCCACCGAATTTTTTAGTGAAGTCGTCAAAACTCGCTTTCATTCGCTCAGTTGCAGAGTAATTACCAAAGTTTGCTTTTGCGGTAATAGGTTTGATTTGTATACCAAATGCTTTGTCGCCAACCCAACCGAGATAATCAATATCGCCTGCGTGGTCAAGTTCAGGGTCACTTTCTTCAAATCTTACATTTGGAAATGTTTTTGCAAGATTATCT
>CALKJQ010000026.1 GCA_937995785.1 Candidatus Kapaibacterium sp. | reverse complement strand
TCTTATAATCCATAAGTTAAAGTCATAAACAATCTTTTTACCGCAAACCGTTTCGAGTTATACTAATATTAAACTCCTTACTATAAATTCTTCATCTGATAGGAAAAATCTTAAGATGATCTTCTTTAACATTTTATTATTTCGAATTCTAATTTTCTTTTCATATGGTCACATTTATAGATATTTAGCAACATTACATATAGATGAGTTTAACTACAAATGAACTGATTATCGGGATTGCCAATTATGGTTTCGTTGCCCATCAGTTGCAAAATGTTATTTCGGTAGATGACGAAAGCAAAAGTCAAATAAGTGTTTACCCCAACCCTTGCGAGAATTACATCAATCTCGAGAGCAACATTAACGAAATAAAAACAATCGAAATTACAGATTTATTAGGAAATGTAGTTAAAAAGCGGTACCGACAGGATATAACAAGAATGTCTGAAATATACTTTGCATCGTATTTTAAAAAAATTCCAACCTAATTATTGTGTCGTTTTTTGTGCCATACAATTTTCAAATCCTGTTGGTTACCAATAACTTACGTAATTTTGATTAATTTGTGTTAATTTTACGTTATTTTATAAATTTTTTTGTTTTCCGATTTAAAATTTTAGATAACTTCCTATTCTCTAATCCGATATTTTTTCTTTTTTATTTGTAATTTGCAAATTATTTTTCTCATACGAAATGAATTTTCAAAGTAAAACTATTAAACTTAAAGTTAATCCCCTTTATTTTAATTTGCCTGTGAACAGAGCGGATATTAATGTTTTCAAAGCCGAACTTATCAAACTTATCCAAAAAATTAATCCAAACGAATCCGAAGAATACAACAAAAACAATATCCGCGATTTTCTGAAAACTACTCTTTATTCGAATTATAACCTAAATACCTCCGACCGCATCGATTTGGCTATTTATTCCAAAGACCACTACAATCCTTCTGTTTCGGTTATTATCGAGGTGAAAAGTCCATCGAACCAAAACGAAATGGTTTTGCTCGATAATTTCCATCGTAAAGCGTTCTACGAACTTGTGCTTTATTATCTTCGAGAAAAATTCATTAACAACAATCATTCCGTTCAGAGCCTTGTAATTACCAATGCCTACGAATGGTTTGTGTTCGATTCTCGCGATTTTGAACGTGTGTTTGCCCGCAATTCCGAATTGGTTAATCAATTCAAATCGTGGTCGCAGGGGCTATTCGACAACGAACGAACCTCCCATTTCTACAACGAGATTATTCCCAAATTTATTCAAAAATCTCTGGATACTCTGGAATTTGTTCATTTTTCGCTTATGCAATATAAGCATAATTTGGGCAAACTAACCGACGAGTTTTGCTTTGAAATCTTCAAATTACTTTCGCCCGAACACCTTACCCGAGCTCCTTTTGCTAACGATAGCAACTCGCTGAACAAAGAATTCTACAATGAATTGCTATATATATTGGGATTGGAAGAGCAAAATGTTAATGGTCGTTTTATTATCAATAGATTGTCGCCCAACAAGAGGCTTGCGGGCACTATACTGGAAAACACTATCGAAATGATTAACCAACTCGATAAACTCAATTCATTGCCTAACCTTGAACAATTCGGGCTGGACAGGGATAGCCAACTTTTTAGCGTTGCTCTCGAACTTGTTATCACTTGGCTCAATCGAATTCTATTCCTTAAATTATTGGAAGGGCAATTAGTTCACTATCACAACGACGACCCTAAATTTAAGTTCCTTTCGATTGACAACATTGCCGATTTCGACGAATTGCAGGAACTCTTTTTCCAAGTGTTGGCTATTCCCGAGCAAGAGCGCGATACCAACATTGCTAATAAATACGGTCATATTCCTTATTTAAATAGTTCGCTTTTCGATATCACCGATTTGGAACGCAACGTTCTGTTCATCAATCAATTGAAAGACCGCTACAAAATCCCCGTTCATCCCCACTCAGTGCTTGCCGACGAGATTGGTCGCAAAGTTCAAGGCGAAAAACCCACCTTGCAATATCTATTTGAGTTCTTGGACGCCTATAATTTTTCGAGCGTGGGAAAGGACAAAATCCAAGATAAAAGCAAATCGTTAATTAATGCCGCTGTGCTGGGTTTGATTTTCGAAAAAATTAATGGCTATCAGGATGGCTCGTTCTTCACCCCAGGTTTTATCACTATGTATATTGCTCGCAAATCTATCAGTCGCATTATTGTCCATAAGTTTAACGAAAAATATGATTGGAATTGCAACGATTTGGATGATATTTACAACAATATTATCACCAATCGCAATAAAGATAAAATTAAAGAATACAACAATATAGTCGATGATATTAAAATTTGCGACCCCGCAGTTGGTTCCGGGCATTTTCTGGTTTCGTGCTTGAACGAACTCATTGCTTGCAAATCCGATTTGGGTATTTTAGCCGACGATAATTATCGTTTGTTGGAAATCAAAGCCACTGTCGAGAACGACGAATTGGTTCTTATCGACAATCAAGGCAATTTGTTTGAATATAATTACAACAATCCCGATAGCAATCGCATCCAAAAAACTATCTTTAAGCAAAAAGCCCAAATTATCGAAAATTGCCTCTTTGGGGTGGATATCAATCCCAAATCTGTGTTAATCACCCGCTTGCGGTTGTGGATTGAACTCCTTAAAAATGC
>CALKJQ010000025.1 GCA_937995785.1 Candidatus Kapaibacterium sp. | reverse complement strand
AATAATTCCGATTGTTTTATTAATTGCTATTTTCCCTTCTTTTCTTTTCGCTTCTGGTCATTTCAGACAGGGAGGGGAAAATGGGGAATTCTGGCGTTCTGGTAATGTTGTGACTATTTATTGGAATTCTTTGTTTTTTCCTTCAAATCGAGTAAACATTTACTTATGGGATAAGTTAGAGACAAAATTGAAAGTTTTATCTTTAGGAGTTAAGAACGAAGGAATATATTCTTGGTTGATTCCAGATTCTCTTTCAGAAGGTTATTACAAAATTAAAATAACAGATGAAATTCATAGCAAAAGATCAATTATTAGTGATAATTTTTTTAAAATTTATAAAAATGTAATTGAGCAAGAAGCAAATAATCCAATTGCCAACAATTCTATTTCATATCTCTTCCCCAATCCCGCTCGTTCCACTACTCGGTTGAATTTGCAATACGAGGGGCAAGCGGAAATTACCGCAGTCGATATGCTTGGGAGGTCGTTCCCGTTGTGGTCAGGATTCGCAGCGGTGGGCGAAATGGCATTGGACATAAGCAACTTACCTGCGGGTTCATACACCTTGTTGGTTAATTATGGCACAAAGATAGAGGCGGTGAGAATGATAAAGGAGTAGGTGAAAAAAATATAGGGTTATTCGATAATTCGAGTAACCCTTATTTTACTTTGTAAAAAAGTTTATTGTCTTGTATTACAAAAGATTTTATAGAACAATATTTGCATCCTTCAACATTGCCTTCAGACCTTTCTTATCGAGAGTTCTGATAGCACGAGTCGTAATTTTGAGGGTAACGAAGCGTTTTTCTTCGGGTATCCATATTCGTTTGGTTTGCAAATTAGGGAGAAATCTTCTGCGAGTTTTATTATTAGCGTGCGAAACGTTGTTGCCAGCTATTGGACCTTTTCCTGTTAATTCGCATCTTCTTGCCATTATTGATTTTCCTTTTAAATAAGATTACAAAATTAATAAAAATAATTTAAATAACCAAAGAAATGTAGTTATTTCAGTAGTTAGATTCATCACGCCAAGAAACAATTCTCCATTTTTTGTCGGTCGGACTTTTTCGTAATCGAAGATTGGCAATTCCATTCAAACGGACTATATCAGCGGGGTTGAAAACAATTGTTAAATTAAAGCTTCGAGCAACATCGCGTAGGACAGTATCGCCAACGTCCACAAAAACTTCATTCCAAAGCAAATCCAAGCTTTGGGCAGCTTGGAAAAGTCTGTATGTTGTTAACATTTCTTGTTCGCGTCCCCACGACTCATCAATGCCTTTTTCGTAATTACGGAATATAAAGATAAAATCGGATTCCAATAGATTGCCATACACCAATGTATCTTTGAATGAATATGCATAACGAAAATTAGCAAAAACTCCATCAATAGATTCTTGAGAGCTGAGCAAGGCAGAATTTTCGCCGTCTTTACTTAATCTTGGGGCAAATGGATTTTCGCAACTAATTGATAAAAATGCTACTGAAGTTATAATGAACATTTTTAACGAATATGGGTATATATTTTTTAAATTATAGGTCATAAAGCAAACTTGGCTTTTAAAATGCTCCAGGAAGGTAAAGAGTCCGTTGTATTGCGAAAATCTGTCCAATTGGAAATATACCAAAGTCCGTTATTGTTTCTCGAAAAGACAAATCGCGAAATACCTGAATAATTTTCGTCATTATCTTTTTGCTTAATTAATATTAAATATTCACCTACGAAAACTGCGGAATCGCTGGTAATTATATCATATTTCTTTGTTTTCCAAGTTAAAATTGGTAGTGAGCCAATTGGCAATGATGAACGCAGTCCTTGCAAAAATTGTTTTTCATTCTCTTTATTCCAATTAGAATATAAAGCACCATAACGGGCTAATGCGTCGGCATCGGGATTAAAGGTAAAATTGTTTGAATTATTTTGAACATCCTCCGAAAAACAATCAGAATAAAATTCCACATTTAGCCTACTAAAAGCATTGTTAAAATTTGATAATAGGACATAATGAGTGGAAGCAGGCTGAAAATCAATTGAGGAATCGTCGGGTTCTTGAGGATTGCGAGTTAAAAAAAGGTCGCAACTAACTATCATTAGGGCAATGGCTATATTAATTAACATTATTTTGTATTTCATACAAATATTCGACGATTATATAATTGTTAGTATTGATTTTCTGTCATTACGCAAAATTAGCAATTTTAACAATTTTTTCTTAAATTGCATCTTTATTAAAAATCGATTGCCAATAAAAAGTTGATAAATTTAATTAGTAACAGACAAAATAATTATTAGATTAAACTAATATTTGTTAATTTTGTAATCCATATAAAATTCGAAATACAAAAATGGAGAAATAAATTGTGTTAAAATCTCGACTTGATTACAATTTAAAAATCAGATTACCTATCACAGCTTTTGTAATTGTGGTAACGTATATTATTACCTTTTTTGTTGCTAAACCTGAACGGGATAATGTAGGTTACCAACCCGACCAGCCCATTCCTTTTTCCCATAAACTCCACGCTGGTGAAATGCAAATCGATTGTCAATATTGCCACACGGGAGTGGAAAAAGGAAGACACGCTTCTGTGCCTCCTGTTAGCACTTGTATGAATTGCCATTCGGTTGCCCGTAAGGACAAGCCCGCTATTGTTAATTTAACAAAGTATTTCAATACAAACACACCATTGCCTTGGAAAAGAATCCACAAAGTTCCGGATTATGCTTATTTTAATCACAGCGTTCACGTTAATAAAGGAATATCTTGCCAAAGCTGCCACGGAAATGTGGAAAATATGGACAAGGTTTCTCAAGTGCAAAAATTTACAATGGGAGCATGTTTGGATTGTCATCGCAATGCACACGAAAAATTGCCCGAATTGAAGGGAGTGATAAACAAAGGTCCAGATTATTGTGGTGCTTGCCACCGTTAATGTTCGAATAATAAGGTATATATATGGATATAAAAAATTCGAGAAGATTTTTGCTAACAACCTTAGCAGGTGGTTTAGCATTTTTTGGTATTAAAAAAGTAACCAACATCTTCGATATTTCTAAATTTAACAAAGAAGATGAAGGTAGATTGGTGGTAAAACCCCACCAAGATGCGATTAACCGACAGAAAGGAGGTAAAATATGAGTCTTGAGACTTTTTGGAAATCTCCTAATGAATTAAAATTTCCCGTTTTGTCGCAAGAAGCCAAAGAAAAAGAATTCGTCGACGGCGTTACTGAAGAATTCAATCCAGATGAACTAAAAGGATTATCTCGTCGTAAATTTCTTGCACTTACCGCAGCAACACTTGCAGTTTCGACTGCGGCTTGCACCGATTATCACGACAAAGGCGAAATCATCCCTTATAACAAGAAACCCGAAAATATTATACCGGGTATTCCTAATTATTATGCGTCAACTTGCACAGGATGCTCCAACCATTGTGGTATCTTAATTAAAACTCGTGAGGGGCGTCCAATTAAAATTGATGGTAATCCCGATGATCCAATTAACAAAGGAAAAATTTGTGCAATTGGTCAGGCTTCAATTTTAAACTTATACGACCCCGAGCGATATAAAAAACCGATGAAACGCAACGGTAACAAATTTAACGAAATTAAATGGCAAGAAGCATTCAATGAATTGATTTCGAAAGTGAAATTAGCCAACAATAATGGAAGTGAAATTGCAATAATTGTAGGTAATATTAAATCACCATCACAAAAACGATTACTTGAGCTATTTACCCAAAAATATGCCACGACAAAAATTTACTCCTACGATTTAATGGCTGATTATCCACGCCAGTTGGCTTGGCAAGCTTGTTATGGTAGTTCTGAACCAGCAACAATCAATTTTGAAAACGCCAAAATTATTCTCGCTTTAGAAAGCAATTTCTTAGGAAATGAAGGTAATTTTGTTAAAAACATTGCGGGATTTACTAAAAAACGAAATGTGGACAACCCCGACTCATTTAGTCGTCTTTATGCAGTGGAAGGTGCTATGTCGCTATCAGGAGTTAACGCCGATATAAGAATTCCCTTGAACCCAACCAAACATTTGGATTTGGTTTTGAGCATAATTGCAGAAGTATTGAAATCAAGAGGTATAACAAATGGATTGGTTTACGAAAAAGTTCAAAACTATTCTTTGGCTGAATTTGCTAAACAAAACAATTTAGATATCAAGCAACTGAAATCACTTGTGAAAGACTTAGTTCAAAATCAAGGTTCTGCAATTGCTATAGCGGGAGATAAAATGCCATTTGAACTCCACATTGCAGTTAATATACTCAATGGTTTAATTGGTGCAAATTCCAATAATTCCGAAAACAATCTCTTAACCGAAAATAATTCTAACCAAATACCCCTAAGCACCAAAGATTACTTATTGGAATTAAAACAGAAAATGCAAAGTGGTAAAATTGCTGTTCTGATTAATTTCGATACCAATCCCGCTTACGATTTGTCCACTCTCGATTTCGACAACTTGATGCAAAAAATTCCTTATTCAGTAACACTTACCGAAACCGAAACCGAAACTGCATTGTCTTCGAATTATATTTTGCCAATAAATCATAATTACGAGTCTTGGGGAGATTATCAAGTATCTAATGATATAATAACAACTCAACAACCAGTAATCGAATCACTTTATGGAACATATCAAAAGGAAGATATACTTCTCGGTTTGATTAACGACAAATTAAGTAAGACAGCATATCGCGATTTTATTAAGGATACATGGGTAAGCCAAATCTATCCACAATCAAATTCGGGTGTTGAGTTCGAAGTATTTTGGAAATCTGTGCTCCATGATGGAGTTTATAAATTGAACACAAGCAAAACGCCGTTGAGACCAATAGATTATAATGCAATTAATTTAATAAAATCATCGGTTTCTAAATCAAATTACATACTTTCGTTAAAAAATTCTTATAGCACTGCAAATGGTCGTTTCCAAAATAATGGATGGTTGCTTGAATTACCTCATCCAACAAGTAAAATTACTTGGGACAATTACGCAGTTGTTTCCGAACGAACTGCACAGAAATTAGGAGTGGATAGCAACAAGATGATAGAAATTAATGCAAATGGCAAGAAACTCGAAATACCCGTGTTCGTTCAACCTGGAACAGTTGATGATTATTTTACAATCGAACTCGGATTCGGTCGCCGTGCGGCGGGAACTGTTGGCAAAGAAGTAGGCTTCGATGCACTACAATTAACCACAATCGACCAATTATTTAATGGTTATTTAATGTCGGTGGAAATATCTTCGATGCCAAATAAAGAATACAAATTAGCTTCCACAGTTGAACATCATTCGTTAAACGATAATTTCACAAAAGATTTAGCAAAAAAACGCCATATCATTCAGGATGGGACATTATCAGAATATGTTCAGGGTAATTACAATCCAGAACGCTCACATCTTACTGATTCAATTATTCCCGAAATAGAATACAAAGGTGTTAAATGGGCAATGGCAATTGATATGAACAAGTGCGTTGGTTGCAATGCATGTGTTGTTGCTTGCAATGTAGAAAATAACATACCAATTATTGGCAAAGACCAAGTTGCACGCGGACGCGAAATGCACTGGATTAGGATTGATACTTACTATACAGGCGACCAAGATAATCCCGAAGTTGCCAACCAACCAATGCTTTGCCAACACTGCGATAAAGCACCTTGCGAAAATGTTTGCCCCGTTGTTGCAACTACCCATAGTCCAGATGGAATCAATCAAATGGTTTATAATAGATGTGTAGGAACTCGTTATTGTTCTAACAACTGCCCCTACAAAGTGAGACGCTTCAATTTTTATGATTATAGAGACAATTTCAACAATCATTTCCAAAAAGCCGATAGCTTAGCATTGATGATGAATCCCGAAGTAACAGTTAGGTCTCGTGGTGTTATGGAAAAATGCACATTCTGTATTCAACGTGTATCCGAAGCACGGGCATCGGCTATTGCACAAGGTCGTGAAGTGCGCGGAACAGATGTTAAAACTGCTTGTCAGGAGGCTTGCCCCGCAAGTGCAATTACTTTTGGTAGTTCCAACGAGCCCGAATCAGAATTATATTATTGGAGAAACCATAAATTGGGTTACCACGTTTTGGAAGAATTAAATGTAAAACCAAATGTTACCTACATTGCCAAATTAAGAAACAAAGCGGAGGTGAAATAATGAAAACTTACGATTACACAATTGAACCTGATGTTATCGAAAAAAATCCTACGCTATCCGAAATAAATGATGTAGTTGCCGCCCCAATGGAGGCACCACCATCGAATGGATGGAAAGTTGCTTTGGGAATTTCGTTTACAATGCTGATAATTGGTGCACTTTCCTTAGGTTATTCTTTATACTACGGATTAGGAGCTTGGGGAAATAATCAACCTGTTGGCTGGGCATTCCCAATTGTCAATTTCGTTTTCTGGGTTGGTATAGGTCATGCCGGAACTCTAATCTCGGCAATACTGTTTCTTTTCCGTCAAAAATGGAGAACAGGGATTGCTCGATTTGCCGAGGCAATGACAATTTTTGCAGTTATGACTGCGGGAATATTTCCATTAATCCACACTGGTAGACCTTGGCTTGCGGGATATCTGTTCCCACTTCCAAATCAACACGGTTTGTGGGTAAATTTCAATTCACCACTGCTTTGGGATGTTTTTGCGGTATCCACTTATTTCACAGTTTCCTTAGTCTTTTGGTATGTAGGTTTAATTCCCGATTTTGCTATGTTGCGAGATAGAACAAAGAAAAAAATAAATAAATTCTTTTATTCTTTGTTTAGTTTGGGGTGGCGCCATTCCAACAGACATTGGAATCATTATGAAATGCTATATTTAGTTTTGGCTGGATTTGCCACACCATTGGTTTTATCGGTTCACACTATTGTTTCATTCGACTTTGCAGTATCAATTCTTCCGGGTTGGCATGCTACTATATTTCCACCATATTTCGTTGCTGGTGCAGTATTTTCGGGGTTTGCAATGGTGCAAAACGTGCTTATAGTTTTGCGAAAACTCTTCAAAATGGAACACATCATTACAATCGATACATTAGAAAAAATGAATAAAGTATTACTTGCTACGGGAATGATGGTTGGTTATGCCTATGGAATGGAATTTTTTATAGCGTGGTATAGCGGTAACCCATTAGAATCATTTGTTTTTATCAATAGAGCATTCGGTAATTACGCTTGGGCATATTGGATAATGGTTACTTGCAATGTCGTGTTTCCACAATTATTCTGGGTTAGAAAACTGAGGCGTAATTTAGTGGTAATGTTTATCGTAGGAGTTTTTGTTAATATTGGTATGTGGTTCGAACGTTTCGTGATTACAGTAACATCACTATCACGCGATTTCTTACCCTCGAGTTGGGATTACTACAAACCAACTTTATTCGACTTTGGGATATTGATTGGAAGCTTTGGATTATTTTTTACTTTAGTGATATTATTCATTAAATTTGCTCCCGTAGTATCTATCTCCGAAGTGAAAGGCGTTCTCAAATCATCTCAACCACATCATCATTGATTAGGAGTAGCAAATGGAAATAGATAACAAAAAATTATATGGAGTTGGAGCATTATTTACTTCGCCCAACAAAGTATCGGATGCTGCAGCTAAAATTGCAGAAAAAGGTTACCAGGATTGGGATGTGCATTCTTCTTATCCTATCCATGGCATGCCCAAAAAGATGAAATTAAAATGGTCTCCATTGGGATATTTTGCTCTTATCTTTGGTTTAACGGGAACATCAATTGGATTATTCTTAACTTATTGGACTATGTCGGTCGATTATCCGATGATTATTGGTGGTAAACCATCTTTTTCTCTACCAGCTTTTATTCCGGTCTTATTCGAGTTGACAGTATTATTAGCAGCCGTTGGGACTGCACTCACGATGTTGTTCGTATTGTTCAAGTTACCAAATAATCGCCATCCACTTCACGATACAGACTATATGAAAGAAGTTTCCGTTGATAAAAGTGGAATAGTTGTCGAGGCAAAAGATAAGCTTTTCAATAGGGAAGAAATTATTGAAATTTTCAAACAACTCGGTGCAGACAAAATTTTAGATATAAATCTTGATAGCGACGAAGTTAATTATCAACCCAAAATACTCGAACCAAAGTTTTTAATTTTCCTCGTTATAGTTGCATTTGGAATATCATTTTTGGGTTATTTCGTAAACAATAAATTATTGTTTATGACACCCTTCAATTTTATGGTTGACCAACAACGATTGGATGCTCAATCCAAATCTGAATTTTTCCGTGATGGTTTTGGTATGCGTCTGCCCGTCGAGGGGACTGTTGCCCGAGGTCAAGTGTATTACCAATACAAAGGTAAACCCGAGTTAGCCGAAGCAAATTTAATTAACCCATTAGTTCCAAGTGAGAAAGTATTAGCTTTAGGTAAGAAAAAATATAATACATTCTGCAGTCCCTGTCACGATTATCATGGAACCGGTAACGGACGTTTGAATGGGCAATTCCCTAATCCGCCGAGTTTACATAGCGAAAAAGTTCGTAATTGGAAAGATGGTCATATTTACCATATTATAGTCGAAGGACAAAACATTATGCCGTCGTATGCTTTGCAACTAACAGAAGACGAGCGTTGGTCTATTATTCATTATATAAGAGCGTTGCAACGCTCAATGAATGCCAAAGAGGAGGACTTAAAATGAGTGAATTTGAATTTAAATATGAAAGAAAAGAATTAAAAACAAAATATTTTACTTGGGGCATAGTGCTACTTATAATTGGTTTGGTTGGTGGTATTTTTGGCTATATTGTTGACAACGAACGAGCCGCTTTTGCCAATGTAATTGCTCTAACCTGGATTACAAGCATTGGAATTGGAGCAATGTTCTTAATTGCAATTGAATACATCGTTGGTGCTGTTTGGAGCGTTCCATTCCGACGAGTTGCCGAGTTTTTATCATCACTTGTTCTGGTTGCCCCGTTGGTTGCACTACCCGCACTTCTTAATTTACATTCCATATTTCATTGGTCGCACATTGATGCAGTTGAAACTGATTTCGTATTAAAAAATAAATCGCCGTATTTGAACGAATCATTTTTCTATATTAGATTTATCGTAACTTTTTTGCTTTGGTTCCTATTTTATTTTATGATTACACGCAATTCACGTATACAAGATAATACCAAAGATCAATCTTTAACCAAAAAGAATGCGGTTCTCTCGGCAATTTTCTTACCTATTTTTGCAATTACTGTTACATTTTTTGCAATAGATTGGTTGATGAGTTTGGAACCACATTGGTTCTCTACAATTTTTGGTGTTTACTACTTTGCGGGCTCGGTTTTGGCAACTTTAGCAGCATTCACATTTATCGCAATCAAAATGCACGATAATGAATACTTTTCCGTAAAAATGAGCAACGATAGTTTCTACAGTATGGGTGCATTACTTTTTGCTTTTACTAATTTTTGGGCATATATTGCTTTTAGTCAGTTTATGCTTATTTGGTATGCAAACTTACCCGAGGAAACATTTTGGTATATCGCTCGTGGAAATGGTTCTTGGATGATTTGGTCTTTGGGTATAATAGTCGTAAAATTCATTGTACCCTATGCAATTTTGCTACCCCAACCTGCAAAAAGTGACAAAAAACGCTTAAAAATAGTATCTCTTTGGATATTGTTTGGTCATTTTTATGATTTATATTGGTTAGCTATGCCAACATTAAATCCCGCGGGTGTTTCTATATCATGGATTGACTTTGTCTTTCCAGCATTTGCCGTTGGTTTGTTGATAGTTGTGTTCCATATTGTATCCAAAAACAAAAATTTAGTGCCGATAGGCGATCCAAGACTTCGTCGCGGAATAGAATTTAAATTATAAAGCAATAATAATAGAGAAAAATTATGGAAAAAAGAAAATTTGAATTCGAAGTAGAAATAAATTTCAAGGAAGTATTTCGCAATCCAGCTCGTTGGTTTGGGTATGTTTTCATATATATAGTTTTAATAATTTTAGCACTTGGATTGATTTTTCATAATCAATTAGACTATATGTTCAAAAACGAGGTTGCTTATAATGAGATTGATTCCACAAGGGTATTTACAGAATTAGTGGCTAAAAAAGGAGGGATGGTCGAAGGTGTTAAATTTGAAGAAGTATCATCGCTAACTCCCGAACTGGAGAAAAAGGGTGCAGAACTCTACAAATCCACTTGTGCGTCTTGCCATGGCGAAGACGGAAAAGGAAAAGGAGTAGCTTCTGCTGGATTGAATCCTCCACCACGTAATTTTACGAGTAAAGATAATTGGAAAAATGGTAATAATCCCTCTGGAATGTATACTACTTTGCAGCAAGGTATTTCTGGTAGTGCAATGGTTGCCTATGATTATATTCCACCAAAAGACAGAATTGCGTTAATTTATTTTATCTCCAAATTCGCAGGCGGTAAATTTGAATTTACACAAGCAGATTATGATGAAATAAATTCACAGTTTAAAATTGATGAATCCCGAATCGAACCATCACAAATTCCAATACAAATTGCAAAAGTTAAAATAATTGAAGATAACAAAGATTTTATAAACAAAACTATTGAATTATCCAAAACATTATCGAATGACAAGTTACTAACCAATAAAGTTATACAAAATCCCGAAAAAGCAGCTAATTTTTTACTTAAAGTAAAACAACAAAACATAACAAATCTATCCGAGGCGATAATTGCAAATATTCCTAGAAATGGCTTTTCGTATACTTTTGTAAATTATAATCAAGAAATTAAATCGTCAATATTGACGGAAATAAAAGAATTAATCAAAAATTAAATATGAAAGCAATTAAATTATTTTTTATTATTTTGATAATACCAATTTTTTTGAAAGCAGAAAAGAACCCCGAGGTTGGTATTGTTGAAAAATTAGGGCAAAAGATTCCGATGGACTTATCTTTCACTAATTCCGAAGGAAAACAAGTTAAATTAAGTGAAATCATCACAAAACCAACAATTCTCTCATTTGTCTATTTTCATTGCCCAGGAATTTGTAGTCCTTTGACGATTGGACTTTCGGAAGTTGTAGATAAATCCGATTTAGAACCCGGTAAGGATTATCAGTTGATTACAATTAGTATGGATCCTGGAGAAACCGCAGATAAAGCAAAGACATGGAGAGAGAATCACATTGGTGGTTTAGATAAAAAAATTCCATACGAATCTTGGCAATTTTTAGTCGGCGATACACAGAGCGTGAAAAAAATTACAGATGCAATAGGTTTCTATTATAAATACGATGGCAAGAAAGATTTTATACATGCTGGTGCTATCTATGCTTTAGCCTCTGATGGAAAAATTATCCGTTATCTTTTTGGAACTGAATTCAAACCCTTCGACTTTAAAATGGCAATATTGGAAGCTGGCAAAGGTACTCCAATGCCAACCGTGAATAAACTGCTTGAATTTTGCTATAGTTATGATCCCGAAGGTCGAGGATATGTATTCAATTTTACTAAAGTTATTGGCTCAGTTATGCTTTTAGTGTTAGGCATATTCTTTGCATTTTTAGTAATTTCTACACGAAAACGAAACAAAAAAGGAGAACAAAATGGCTAATCCAACAATAGCTGAAAAATTTGAAAGTTATTTAGATTATCCGGGTATGAAAAAAGGCTTGTTTGGCTGGATTTTTTCTATTGACCACAAAAGAATAGGTTTGCTCTATTTGGTGAGTATGGTATTATTTTTTGCTGTTGGAGTAACTCTCGCATTTATAATGAAGCTGGAAATGCTCAGTCCTGGCAAGGATGTAGTAGACCCACAAACCTACAATACATTATTTACTCTTCACGGAGTAATAATGATATTCTTATTTATCATTCCTGGCATACCCGCAGTTTTTGGCAACTTTTTCCTTCCAATTCAACTTGGAGCAAAGGATGTGGCTTTTCCTCGATTAAACCTCCTTTCGTGGTGGTTATATATGATTGGTGGTATTTTTGCCATTGTATCGCTCTTCCTGCAAGGCGGTCCAATTGATACGGGTTGGACATTTTATGTTCCATATAGTATACGCACCACCACAAATGTTATTCTTCCTCTTTTAGGCGCCTTTATCTTAGGCTTTTCCTCAATTCTTACTGGTTTGAATTTTATAACAACCGTTCATAGACTTAGAGCACCAGGAATGACTTTCTTTAAGATGCCACTTTTTGTTTGGGCATTGTATTCAACTGCTTGGATACAAGTTGTTTCCACTCCGGTTGTTGGAATAACAATAGTTCTGGTAATAATTGAAAGAATATTTCAAATAGGGATATTCGACCCCGCTTTGGGTGGCGACCCAATTTTATTCCAACATTTATTTTGGATATATTCCCACCCTGCAGTATATATAATGATATTACCAGCAATGGGAGTTGTATCCGAAATATTACCAACATTTGCCAAGAGAACCATTTTTGGATACAAAGCAATTGCATACTCAAGTTTGGCGATTGCTTTTATTGGTTATTTTGTTTGGGCTCACCATATGTTTACTTCGGGTATGAGTGATACATCCCGCATGATATTTTCTTTATTAACTTTTGTAGTGGCAATTCCCAGCGGAGTTAAGGTGTTCAATTGGATAGCAACTTTATACAAAGGTTCGATTGATTTAAGACCACCTTTGGTTTATGTTATGCTATTCATATTTCTGTTTTCAATTGGTGGTCTGACGGGATTAATTCTTGGCTCATTGGCAACAGACGTTCATATCCATGATACCTATTTTGTTGTTGCCCATTTCCATTATGTTATGTTTGGTGGGACAATAATTATTTTATTTGGAGCTTTGCATTATTGGTTGCCAAAAATGTTTGGTCGTATGTATAACGAAAAAGTTGCAAACATAGCTGCTGGTATTATCTTTGTAGGTTTCAATATACTTTATTTCACAATGTTTATCTTGGGTTATCAAGGAATGCCTCGACGCTATTGGAGCTATCTACCCGAATACCAAACGTTGCACATTATTTCGACTGTAGGTTCTTGGATTTTAATTTTAGGTATGATAGTAATGTTTTGGAATCTAATTTATGGGGTACTTAAAGGCAAATCGGCAGGCGATAATCCTTGGGGTGGAACAACTTTGGAATGGCAAATCCAATCGCCACCAATAATGGAGAATTTTCACGAAATACCAACAATTACCCACGAACCTTACTATCACGCAGCCGCTATCAACACAGAGGATAATAAACACAAAAAAATAGATGAGGGTGAGAATGAGTAAACCAAATGAAGGAGTAGAAAAAGTTCCTTTACACCTTGCAGACCCCCACCACCACAAGGACGCAATAGGCGCCAAAATGGGAATGTGGTTATTCCTATTTACCGAATTGTTGCTTTTTGGTGGACTTTTCCTGTTGTATATGGCTTATCGTTTGCAATATACTCAAGATTTTGTTATTGCAGCCAAAGAATTAAACTTGATGATGGGAACAATTAACACCATTGTATTGCTAACAAGTAGTCTTACTATGGCGTTATCGATAGCTGCCATTCAGAGAAACAAAAAGACCTTGGCTATTTGGATGCTTGTTGTTACAGTTGCATTTGCTTTAGCCTTTATGGTTATTAAATATTTTGAATGGACAGCCAAAATACATCATGGCATTTACCCGGGTTCCCCCGATTTGTTAAATATGCCTAATGGTGAAATTATTTTTTACGGGATGTATTATTCAATGACGGGGTTACATGCTTTGCACGTGATTATAGGAGTTGTAATCATACTCTTTATGTTGGTGTTTTTAATCAGGGACAAAATTACCCAACACGATTACATAAAGTTGGAAAATGCAGGTTTGTATTGGCACTTAGTAGATTTGATTTGGATATTCCTTTATCCATTATTCTATTTAATACATTAAAAGGAGAAAAAATGACTGATAATCATAACAAAGAACATCATTTAATTGGCTATGGAACTTATTTTATGATATGGCTCAGTTTGATTTCTCTTACTGTGCTAACTGTATCTATTGCAGGTGTTAATTTTGGTTCGATAGCCTTATTGATAGCATTACTAATTGCAGCAATCAAATCGGGGTTAGTAATTAATTATTTTATGCATATCAAATTCGATGACATCATATTTAAAATTTTCTTCTTAGTAGCAATGGCAACTTTGTTTGCAATTTTTGTATTAACTTCATTCGATATATTTTTTAGGTGAGATTATGTTTGAATACGCTTCTGATTATGCCCGTAATGTAGATTTAGTTATGCTCTATATAGTAGGGATATCGTTCATACTATTTGCTGGAGTTATTATTGCAATGTTACTATTCGTATATAAGTATAGTAAGAAAAGGAATCCCGTTGCCACTAATATTCATGGAAGCACTGCCTTAGAAATATTATGGACAGCCATACCCCTTGTGTTGGTTTTGAGTATGTTCTACTTTAGCTATATTGTTTACGACAAGTCTCGAGAAGTTCCCAAGGATGCTTATGAAATTGGAGTAGAAGCTAAAATGTGGGCTTGGAAATTTTATTATCCCGATGGCAAAACTACCGATACTTTGTTTATTCCACAAAATAAAAACATAAAATTTAAAATCAAGTCTATTGACGTAAATCATAGTTTTTATATTCCTGCATTTCGAATTAAAGAAGATGCAGTTCAAGGACGAGAAAATTTCTTTGTAATAAATGCCGATAAAATTGGTTCATACGATATTGCGTGTGCTGAATATTGCGGATTAAATCACTCAATGATGTACACAAAATTGATTGTCGTTCCCGAAACAGATTTTAATGCTTGGATGGAAGGCAACAAAACCTCCGAGGAATTAATCGCAATTGCCGATAAGAAACTATCTGAAAAGCAAACTTTATCGAAAAATACCACTGGAATTTTATATGCAAAAGGGTGTGTGCAATGCCACTCTGTTGACAATAACAAAGCAGTATTGGGACCAGCCTTCGCAATGCTGAATAGAGGAATTGCCAAAGTGAAAATCGGTGAACAATACACCGAAGTAAAAATAGACAAGGAATACATAAAACGAGCATTGGTCAAACCAAGCCAGGAAATAGTAGTAGGTTTCGAAAAAGTGAAAATGCCCGAACACACTAATCTATTGACTGATAATGAAATTGAACATATAGTTAATTTGTTATATGAGAATTTTGCATCGAAAAAACAATGAAATTGTCGTTTAGAGATATATTGAATTTTATAAAAGTACGCATTGCGGTTTCGGTGGGAATTAGTTCTATTGTTGGGTATTTACTTGCCGCAAATTCAATAGATTATAATATTATTTTTCTATTTGTTGCAATTGTTATGCTTGCTGCTGGCTCGGCATCATTAAATCAAGTTCAGGAATGGCGTTATGATTCGCTTATGCTTAGAACCAAAAACAGACCAATACCCCTCGAAAAGATAACTAATAAAGAAGGACTAACCTTTGCAAGCCTCTTAATTACCATAGGAATCTCAATATTATCCATTTACGGATTTATTAATTCTACATTTATCCCAACAATATTAGGTATTTTGGCTATCGTATTTTATAACGTTATATACACCCCATTAAAACGAATAACTCCTTATGCCGCTTTACCAGGGGCATTCATAGGAGCAATTCCTCCAGCCATTGGTTGGACGTTTGCTGGTGGAAGTATTTCTCATCCACAACTTATTTTACTTTCATTATTCTTTTTTGTGTGGCAGATGCCACATTTTTGGTTGCTTCTCATTATGTATGAAGAAGATTACCGTCGAGCTGGTTATCCTTTGATAACTGATCATATCTCAAAATTTCAATTATCAAGAATTTCTTTTTTCTGGATTTTATCCTTAGTTATGATTGCTTTTTTAATTCCAATTTCGGGGCACCAAAATAATTTCTATACCTTGCTTATAGTGCTTATTATTGGTGGCTATTTAATTTTCCGAAGCATTAAATTAATAAAAGTGGTACAACTTCCTATTGAATATTATCGTTTTACTTTTCTTCAACTTAACTTTTTTGTTTTATTAGTATCGTTAATTCTAACATTCAATAAATTTTTGAATTTATGATGGAGCAAATATGAATTTATTTGATTTAGTTGCAATTCCCAACAACCAAACAACCTTAAAATTATTTGAAATATTGTTGTTTCTTGGTTCGTCAATTTTCTTAACTTACATAGCAGTGTTTTGGGGAAGTTTGCTCAATGCAATATATTATCATCGCAAAGCATGGAAAAACAAAGATTTAAATTATTTTCAGATAGCAAAAGAATATATTCGTTTTGTTAACACAAACAATGTGGCTTTATATGGTTTTGGCTTATTTCCATTTGTAGGAATAGCCTTCATTTTTGTTCAATTTACACCCGAACATATCAAAGATATAAATACACTGCTTATTATAGGTGCTTTTCTATTGGGACTTGGACTATTTCTCGCACGAATTTACAAGCATTTTATTCACCAGGCACAAACCCCCGAGGCTGAATTTACCTCACAATTTTATTTTCGAAATTTTCCGATAAACTACGCTGCAACTTCTGTTTTAGTAATGTTTATCGCAGTATGGACATTTATGGGAGCAATGGTGGTTACCACCAACCCCGAAAATTACCTAAAACCTTTATCATATTTCGAAATGTTCTTTTCGCTTTCCACAATATTCCGACTTTTAGTTTTCTTTCTTTTTTCTGTATTGATTTCTAATTTAGGTTTTATTTTCTTTAACTTTTTATCCGAAGAAAGAGAAAATAAGCCAGCTAATTTCGAAAATAGTGATGGTTTCATACAAAACACATTAGCCCGTTCATTGGTCTATGCAGTCTTTATACCAATCTTTCTTTTGATTGTTTACGCATTAACTCCTCATTCGGCAGTTACATTTTCGTATTACTTTGTATTTACGATTTCAATTATAGTTCTTCTTGTAGCAATCGTTCTAAATTTCTACAGCTACCGAACATTAGATTTAAATTTTACAAAGTATGCGTTCTTCATCTTTGTAGGTTTTATGGTTGCTTTTGTAGGTACCGAAACCTTTTTGTTTTCGACTGCCAATAAAGTGCAAGAATTTAAGATTGCCAAAAATTACGAAGTTTTCCATACCGAGATGCTTGCAAGTTTAGGTCGTGGGGGAGTGGAAATTAACGGCGAAGAAATTTACAAAGCAAAATGTGTTGCTTGCCATGCTTTCGACCAAAAAGTTGTTGGTCCTGCCCATAAAGAAGTATTAAAGAAATATGGCGACCGTAAAGCTGATATGATTAAATTCGTATTAAATCCCGTTAAAGTAGATCCTGCTTATCCACCAATGCCTAATCAAGGATTGAAACCCAAAGAAGCCGAAGCAGTCGTAGAATATCTTTATGAACATTATGGACCAATGATAAAATAAATCGGTTTTTGTAAGCAAAAAAAATTCAAAGTGAAGAGTAATAACAATTATCTTCACTTTTTTATTTATTGTAAGTAATAAAGTCCTCTGAATTATTAAATTGGTTTACATTTTAATCGATAAACCGTGATATTTCTTTCTAAACAAAATAATTCTTTATTAGTTCTTGGGAAGTTCCATTCGTTGTCTGACGGAACAACGAAAGAAAATAATTCAGATTCTATCAATATTTTACGATGATATTCATCCACATAATCGCAGTCCGTTGCCAAATAAAGATTACCATCGAAATTAAGAACTCTGTGAACGTCTTTTAAAAATTTGACAGAAAACAACCTTCGCCTTTGTTGCTTTTGTTTGGGCCAAGGATCCGGAAACAAATAAAAGACAGAATTAATTGAATTTTTTTGGATAAAATCTAAGCCATTAACTGCAGAGTACCAATAAACCCACGCATTTGCTATATTTTCTGATTTTATTACGTTTTGCGCCCATTCTACTAAAGTTTTCCTTAATTCTAAACCAAGAATATTTTCATTAGGATTTGTTAATGCAAATTCTAATAAAAATCTGCTTTTTCCGCAACCAATATCTAAGATAGTAGGATTTTTAAGATCTCCAAAACACCCATTAGGAAAATTATCTTCTATCAATGGTGGATAGTAAGTAGGTATATATTTCAGATCTCTTATAGGTATATATAAATTGGCACTTGCGTGGTGACGGACTTTGCGGGGATAGGGGTATTTACCAATTAAATCGTTAATCGTCATACTGTTAATAGAAATATCCGAAAATAGCATCCAAAAAAAGAATTGCTGCTGCCGATAAAGTGAAGGCTCGGACGGTGCTATTACCCACGCCTTCAGCACCACCAGTTGTTTTCAATCCCACGTGAACACCAATTATGGCAGTAACACCACCGAAAACACTAGATTTTATTAATCCAATAATAATTTCTTTTAATTTAAAAAATCTTTGTACTGATTCGAAAAAACCATAAAAAGTAAAATCAAATTTGAAAAGAGTAAGGAAATAAGCACCAATCAAACCCACTAAATATGAGAAAACTACAAGAATGGGCATCATAATTAAGGTAGCCATAGTCCGTGGCATCGCAAGAAATCTGTTTTTATCGATACTCATCATTTCCAGTGCATCAACTTGTTCGGTAACTTTCATAGTACCAATTTCGGCAGCCATCGATGCTCCTATTCTTCCGGCAATCACCAGCGCAGTAAGAACAGGGGAGAGTTCAGTAAAAATTGCAGTTGCAATAGAAGAACCCAAGAATGGCTTGGCTATGCTCATCATATTGAACTTATCAAATAAGCTTGTTGCTTGCAAAGCAGAAATAACACCCGTAAATATTCCAATAAGAAGTACTAGAGGTAATGATTTGTTACCAACAAGCTCCATTTGTTTGAGAACGAGGTGTTTGCTTTTCCAAGCATTAGGGAAATATCTATGAACTCTGACCGTAAAAATACCTAATTGACCAAGTTCTATGATAAAATTGATAGTTTTTCGTCCTAATATTTGTAGAATTTTTAGCATAAATTAAAATACAAAATTCATAAATTTCAACGAAATTTTGCTTTTTTGTTGAAAAATTGTTATTTTACAAAAAAACAAAGTGAAAAATGAGAAAAAAACATTTTAAATTAAATAATAAGTTGCTGGTATTATTTTTATTTTTATTTATTTTTACCACTTCGAACCTAATCTCGCAATCACGCAATCCCAACCAAAAGCGACAACAAACCTTCCCCGATAACTTCTCAGAATTAGATAACGACCGAAACGAAAAAGTATTTAAATCCATAGATTTTCAAAATGCAGTTGTATTTGCTCGAAAAAAATACCACGAGGCACTTTCGTCGCTCAAACGACGCGATACCATAAAAGCTGCCCGTGCGTTGGAGTTAGCCATATCACGCATCAACCCTTTTGTTAGCTATCCTGGTATTGAAAATCAAACTGAATTTTTAGATTTAGTACACTCGATAATTGAAGATTATGAAAATTATATAACAACAATAGATGACTTGGATGAAAATTCGGCTATTTTTGTTGTTCGCAAAATGCTGTTCAATCAATTCGAGGCATTGCCCGATGTAACTCATAAATCTGAAAAATTTGTTGTTAAATCAGGTGAACCTAAACAACCAGTAGTAACGGGAAAGAAAACATTTTTTCGCCCTCCTGATTCATTAATAATCCCTTATGAAATGAATGAACAGGTGGAAAATGCTATACAAAAATTAACGACAAACACTAAATTAAAGAAATATTTAAAAGTCTATTTAGAAAGATCTTCAAAATTTTTCCCGATGATGGCAAAAATTGCCGAGTTGGAACAAATTCCCAAAGAAATAATATTCCTTACAATGTATGAAAGTGGTGTGAATCCAAATGCAATATCATCGGCAAGCGCAGTTGGTTTGTGGCAATTTATTCAGTCAACGGGTCAACGCTATGGTTTGAATTCCAAGCCATCAATTTGGTACGACGAACGACGAGATCCCGAAAAATCAACTCGGGCTGCACTTCGACATTTAAATGATTTATTTAAAACTTTTAATGATTGGTATCTTGCATTAGCAGCATATAATTGTGGCGAAGGATGCGTGAAAAGTGCTATACGAAAATCAAAGATGGAAAATCCAAATTTCTGGGATTTACAAAAATATTTGCCTCGTGAAACCCGTAATTATGTTCCAAACTTTATTGCAATTTCTATTATCGCAATGGATCCCGAAAAATACGGATTCCCCGAATCCGAAATGCAATTCCACGATGAATACATTTACGACGTTTTTGTTGTTAATGAACCTATTACACTTGCTGCAGCTGCAAAGGCGGCTAATGTGCCTATTGAAAAAATAAAAGAACTTAATCCTGAGTTATTAAGGCATTGCACCCCATTGGATGTTCAAACCTACTATCTCAAAATACCCATCAATAGCTTGCCAATTTTTACTCAAAATATTCAAAATATTCCTACCGACGAAAAAAATGCATATTCTATACATACTGTAGATGAAGGAGAAACCCTAACAAGTATTATTAAAAGATTTCAGGTTAACAAAGAAGAATTATTGCAACTTAACCTAAGTCAAAATATAACACGAAACTTAGTACCAAGTATGCAAATCTTACTTCCGCTTACGCCAAAGACTTATGATAGCTTAAAAATATCTAACAAAATTGTTCCTTCAACAAATCAAGATATTAGTCAAGATAATACCGATATTGCAACCACACAAAAAGAACCCATTACAAAAAGTCCTCAAACCCGAATTATTCAAACAAAGAAGCATAAAGTCGAACCTGGTGAAACTCTTTTTATTATCTCCCAAAAATATGGAATAAGCCTTAACGAATTGAGAGAATTAAATTCTTTAGATAACCAATCTACTATTTATTCAGGACAAGAAATTTTGATTCCCGATGGGAGTGTCCAAACAATTACTAAGATTATTTTAAAAAATCATAAAGTGAAATCAGGAGAAACTTTGTCGACGATTGCTGCAAAATATAACATTTCCGAAAGCGAGATTATGAAGGCAAATAAGATGAAAAAGACAGTTGTGATTAAGGGTTCTAATCTAAAAATCCCGATTAAACAACAGATTACGCTTGCCAAAAAAACAGATAATACAATAAATATTTCCAATCCAAAACAACAAAAGGAAGAACTAATTATACATAAGGTGAGAGATGGCGAATCCATCGAGAAAATAGCAGCAAAATACAATGTTACCACAGACGAAATAAGGCAATGGAATGAAGAACAAATACACAATGATATTATTTTCAAAGGAAGCAATATCAAGATATACAAAGGAAATACATCTAATGTTGCCAAAGATAGAAGTAAAAAAACTAAAGTAAAGGAAAACGCTATCGAACATATCGTTAAATCTGGAGATACTTTATTTTCTATTGCAAAAAAATACAATGTATCTATAGAAGATATAAAAAAATGGAATAATTTAAGTGATTTCCGAGCAGAAAATATTCGGGTTGGACAAACAATTCTAATTAAATAAACAAAAGGTTGCTAAAATGAATTATTTTGTATGGGATATCTCCCCCGAAATTTTTCGAGTAGGGAGCTTGTCAGTCCGATGGTATGGTTTGCTATTTGCTTTAGGTTTTATTGTTGGTTACGAATTATTTCAATGGTTTTTCAAAATTGAAAAAAAGAATGTAAAAGACATAGATAAATTGACAATAGTAATGATATTATCAACTATTATTGGAGCTCGATTAGGACATTGTTTCTTTTACGAACCTCAGTATTATTTATCAAATCCCATTGAAATTTTATATGTTTGGAAAGGCGGATTGGCAAGCCACGGTGCAGCTATAGCAATTCTTATTGGTATTTGGTATTTTGTCTCACGCAATAAACAATACAAATATTTATGGATACTAGATAGATTAGTAATAACGGTTGCCTTTGCAGGAGCGTTAATTAGGTTGGGTAATTTTTTTAATTCCGAAATCTTAGGAATACCTACTAATGTGCCTTGGGCAATAATTTTTTCTAGTGTTGACGATATCCCTCGCCATGCTGTTCAATTATATGAATCCATCTCATATTTTATAATTTTTCTTTATCTACTTATTGAATACTATAGGAAAAAAGAAAATTCACCCACTGGAAGAACTTTTGGAGCCTTTTTAACTTTAGTTTTTCTTGCTCGATTTATTCTTGAATTTTACAAAGAACAACAAACAACTTTAGAATCAGGATTGCCATTACATATGGGACAATTATTAAGCATCCCCTTCATTCTGATTGGTCTATTCTTTTGGATTAAATCCTACAAGATAGGACTACATTAATTCCATCAATTGTTAGTGATTAAGTAAATATACTTAGTTGCAAATTTTTAATTATTAGTAAGTTTGTATATAGCTAACTTTTTAATTTAAAAAAATCAAAAAATGAAATATCG